>NZ_JBFAGB010000001.1:0-335388 GCF_040639875.1 Actinomadura sp. NPDC023710 | reverse complement strand
GTCACTGGGTTGGTGCATCACAGGGGGTGGGTCACGGGGTGGTGGGTGGGAGGCCGGGTTCTGTTTCGGCGGCCGCGTGGGCGTGGACGATGACGGCCGGTAGACCGATCGCGGCGGCGGGGGCCACGGGGGCCGAGATGTCGACGCTGACGGTGGCCTCGTCGCGATGGAGCTGGATGGTCGCCTCCTTCGGGACGGCCCTCTCCACCAGCTCGCGAACGGCGGTGAGCGACTCGCCTCTCGCCGCCGCCCGTGCGCCGGTCCGGGCCGCGTCCGTACAGGCGAGCTGTATCGACGCCGCCCTCACCCCCCACAGGGCCATCGCGGTGATCAGCACCAGGGAGGGGAGGGCCACGGCGATCTCCGCCGTGGCCATCCCGCCGTCCCTCAACCGGCCAGATTGAGGGCCTTCTCGATGATCTGTAAAAGCATCGTCTTCACCTGCGGGCTGGTCACGATCTTGAACAGCAGGCCGGCGAAGGCCGCCGCGGCGATGGTGCCGACCGCGTACTCGGCTGTGGACATCCCGCGGTCCTTGCAGGTTCCGGACCATCGCCGCACCACCGTCTTCCATGCCCTCATCGGGGCTCCTTTCGCTCGTGGTCGGTTCCAGGCTGCTGTGCCGGGAAGCCGGGCGACGGGCGAACCGCGTTCTGTGGATAACCCGCTCACCAGGGCAGGAGGATCGTCGAGGCGATCCCGGCGATGGCCGGGACGACGCCAAGGAGCACGAAGGCGGGAAGGAAGCACAGGCCGAGCGGCGCGAGCGCCCGGATGCCCGCCGCTCGCGCCCTGGCAGCGGCGGCCGAACGGGCCACGCGGCGCTGGTCCCGGGCGAGGCGGCTGAGGGACGGGGCCAGCGCCGCGCCCGTCGACGCCGCCCGAACGGCCGCCCGCGCCAAGGGGGCGAGCATCGGCTCCTCCGCCAAGACCGGCCAGGCCTCCGCCGGGTCGGCCCCCAGCCGAATCTGGACGGAAACGCCCCGCAGTTCCTCGCCGAGCGGGCCTCCCACCGCGTCCGCGACCGCGTCGACCGCCTCGTGCCAGGGCGCGCCGCCGCGCAGGCAGGCGGCGAGGAGATCGACCGCCACGGGAAGATCGGCGATGAGTCGCGCCCGCCTGCGGCGGCGTTCCCCGTTGCCGAGGCGGCTGAAGGACAACCAGACGGCCGCGGCGACCAGCACGCCGATCACTCCACCGGCCAGGCCGCCCAGCGTCACCGCGCACAGCGCTCCCGCCACTCCCGCAGCCACCCGCCGGAGGATGATGTCGCGCCGCCCGGACGCCTCCGAAGGCCCGTCCCGCTCCTTCACCTCCGAGGCTGGGACGGACGGCCCCCGTAGGCGAGCGCGGTCTCTCGCCCACGGGGGTCGCCGTCGGGCCGCCGCGTGCCTCGGCGGAGGCCCTCCGAACCGACCGATCAGCCTCCGCGTGGAGGTGTCGATCCCCCTGGGAAGGAGAAACCCCGATGCCGCCGCGCAGAGCATGACCATGAGCGTCGTCAACACTTCACCTGCTCTCTACTCGGTTCGACTGACCACGCTCCGCGCACGCCCCTGTAATCGCGCCGTCGCCACCGCCGAATTGAGCCCTCTGCTCAACCTGATCTCCGGCGACGTCCTGCGCCGATTGAAGGGGGCTTCCATGTGGGGCGACTGGGGGTTGCGGAGCCGAAGTCCTGGGGCGTGCATGGCTGCTCTCCAGGGTGGGTGGGGCGTCGGTCAGCGGGGGGATTCAGCGGATTTGGCCAGGTGGCGGGTCCAGTAGAGACCGGTGATGTTGAGGCCTGTGCCTGTGATCAGGCAGCTGAGGCCAGGGAGGGTGGTGCAGAGGAACGGGACGGGGTGGGCGCCCAGGGCGGCGGCCATGGCCAGGCCCAGAAGGGGGAGGGCTGCCAGGAGGCGGGCCGTGGCGCGAGGGCCGGCCAGTTGGACGGACACGTCCTGGCGTTGGGCCTCCTCGTCGCGGAGGGCGCTTGCCAAGCCGTCCAGGACGGTGGCCAAGGTGCCGCCGCGCTCGGAGCCGACGCGCCAGCAGGCTGCCAGGAGGCGGAGGCCCTCCGCGCCCGGCTGCGCGGCCAGTTCGTGCAGGTGATCGGGGGGCGGGCGGGGCAGGCTGAGCAGTTCTTCGGAGATGTGCGGGTCGAGGACGACGGCGGCCGCGGTGAAGGCTTCGTCGGGGGTCCGGCCGGCGGACAGTTCGGCGGCCATGGCGTCGCAGAGTTCGATGATCGAGCTTCGGCGACGTTGCGGCCGCGTCCGGCGCTCCCTGAAGGCCGCCAGTCTGGTGCGTAGCGGACGCATCGGGTCGCCTGGTGGAGGCGCGCCCAGGCGGTCCAGGCGGTCCAGGCGGTCCAGGCGATCCAGGCGATCCAGGCGATGGGTCGCCGGAGTGGGCGCCATGGAGGTCCACACAGCGGCGGCCGCGCAGAGCACGGCTAGGACGATCAACACCGGGCACCTCGCAAGCGATCAAGGCGATGGTGCGCTGGGGCGGGCGTCAGGCAGGGCCGCACGGCCACCGCTGCGCAGAGCACGGCCAGGGCGATCGACACCAGGCTCCTCACAGAAGGGCAGGCGGTAGGGCGCAGGCTGGGCGCTAGGCAGGCCCAGACAGAGGCGGCCGCGCGGAGGATGGCCAGGACGATCAACACCGGGCACCCCGCCGACGGTCGGGGCGGTGGGGTGCTGGGGCGGGCGTCAGGTAGGGCCGCACGGCGGCGGCTGCGCAGGGGGTGGTCGTGGTCATCGCCAGGTCGCTCTTAGGCGGCTGGTGAGTGCGTTTGAGCCTGCGGCGGGGATGGTCTCGCCGGAGGCGGTGAAGGAGACCGCGGGGACGACGCCGACCAGGCCGGTCGGGTCTCGCTGGAGGAGGCAGATCTCGGCCACTCGCCGGCGGCCTCCGCCTGGGTCTCGGACCAGGTGGACGATGATGTCCAGGGCGGCGGCCAGCTGGCTGTGGACCGCCTCTCGGGTGAGGCCCGCCGCGCAGGCCAGGGCTTCGAGGCGGGCGGGGACGTCGGCGGCCGTGTTCGCGTGGAGGGTGCCGCAGCCCCCCTCGTGGCCCGTATTCAGAGCTTGCAGGAGAACCACTACCTCGGGGCCTCTCACCTCGCCCACCACCAGGCGGTCAGGGCGCATGCGGAGGGCTTGGCGGACCAGGTCGTTCAGGGTCACGCCTCCAGCGCCCTCGGTATTGGGCGGACGGGCCTCCAGCCTGACGACGTGGGGGTGGGTGGGCTTCAGTTCGGCCGAGTCCTCCACAAGGAGGAGTCGCTCGGACGGGTTCGCCAGGGACAGCAGGCCGCTCAGAAGCGTCGTCTTACCGGTCCCGGTTCCGCCGGTGATCAGGAAGGCCGCTCGGGACTCGATCAAAGCGGCCAGCAGGTCGGCGCCCTCGGGTGGGACGGTGCGGGCCGTGACCAGTTCGTCCAGCGTGAAGGCGCGGCGGCGGGGGAGGCGCAGGGACAGGCAGGTGCCGGTCGCGGCCACCGGGGGGAGGACGGCGTGCAGGCGGACGCCGCCGGGGAGCCGGGCGTCGGCACAGGGGGAGGCGTCGTCGAGGCGGCGGCCGGCGGCGGCGGTGAGGCGCTGGGCCAGGCGGCGGAGGGTCGCCTCGTCCGGGAAGCGGACCGCGGTGCGGACCAGGCCGGAGCCGGTGTCGATCCAGACCTCGTCGGGGCCGTTCACCAGGACGTCGGTGACGTCCGGCGAGCGCAGGAGAGGTTCCAGGGGGCCGGCGCCGACGAACTCGGCGCGTAACTCGTCGGCCAGGGCCAGTACTTCGCGGTCGCCCAGCAGGCGTTCCTCGGCGCGGAGCGCGGCGGCGACGCGGCCGGTGGTGGCTTCGCCGCCCGTGTTGGCGAGCCGGTCGCGGACGGCGCTGGAGAGGCCGGTCATGCCGCCTCCCGGTACGCGTCGGGCTGGAGGGCGAGGTCGGCCAGGACGGTGGCGCAGAAGTCGGCGAGGGGGCCGCGGCGGCAGGCGCGTTCGAGGTCGCCGGAGTCGATGGCGGCGGGGAGCCGGCGGTCGCGGTCGAAGGAGCCGGCGAACGGAAGGCCGAGGACGCCCGCGACCGCGTCGGGGGTGATGCCGCCCGGAGCGGGGCCTTGGACGACGAGGCGCAGGTCGGCGGTGTCGCGGCGGAGGGCGGTGGCGAGGCCGTCGGCCGCCACGGTGGCGCGGACCTCGGCCGGGACGAGCAGGAACGTGACGGCGGCGGCGCGCAGGGCCGCGCGGCCGATGTCGCCGGGGTGGCGGGGGACGTCCGCGACGACCAGGTCGAACCCGCGGGCGGCGGCGTCGAACAGGGAACCGACGGCCTCCTCGGCGACCGGGACGGGCTCGCCGCGCCGCCACGACAGGACGGACAGGTCGCCCGAGCCCGGCAGGGTCTCGCGGAGGGTCGCGGTGCTGAGGCGGCCGCGGCGTTCGGCGAGGTCGTGCCAGCGGACGCCCTCGTGCGACTCCAGCCCGAGGAGGAGGTCGACGCCGCCGCCGAACGGGTCGGCGTCGACGAGGAGGGTGCGCAGGCCCTGGCCCGCCGCGCTGAGGCCGAGCGCGGTCGCGAGGACGCTGGCGCCGGCACCGCCGCGGGCGCCGACGACGCAGACGGCGGTGGCCCAGCCGCCCTCGGGTTCGCAGGCGGCGGCGAAGGCGTCGATCAGCCAGTCCTCGTGGTCGGGGAGGGCGACGACGTCCTGGGCGCCGGCCTCCACGGCCAGGCGGTAGGCGTCGGGGGTGGCGCCGCCCGTGACGAGGACGACGCCCGGACGGCGCTGGAGGCCGGCGGCCGCGACGTCCTCGGCGATGTCGGCGCCCACGAGGATGAGGGAGGGCCAGGTCCAGGCGGGTCTCGCCTCATCGGCGCCGTAGGCGACCTCGGCGTGGGCGTCCGCGGCGGCGGCGAGGCGGAGGAGGCCGTCGGCGAGCGCGGGGTCGCCGGTGACGATCAGTGCCGCGAGATTCATCGGATGCTCCTTCGACGTTCGGAGACATCCACCCTGCGGCGCGCGGGGAGGCCGGCGAGAAGGTTCCGCCGACTGTGGATAACTTCGCCCGAGGCGGCGGGCGGGCGGTGGCGCGGGATCGTTACCCGGGGGCCACCGCCCGGCCGCCTCACGACAGGGCGACCCCCGCCGGGGGGGAGAGCGGGGGTCGCCGGCGGTCCGGCTCCGGGGGGGTAGAGCCGGCCCGCTTTCCCAGAAAGGTTCGGGGAGTTCGGGCTAAGCCTTGTGTAAGTCCGCTCTATGGAAGAAGCAAACTCACCGACTCAAGTCTAGGCGGATACAACATATGCTGCCCGATCGTCGAGAGTTCCGTCGAGCGGCAAACTCGCCCGGCACGTGGCGATTTTTCGCACCTGACGGCGACGATCCGCCGGAACGGCCGGCGCAGGGCACCGCCCGGCCTCGGCTGGGCCCCGTTCCGGCGCACACACGAAGTGCAACGGGACGGGAGTGGGAGCGTACAGGAGAACTAAAGATCTTTCCTGCGCCTTCGCGCGATCGACGGCAAAGGGAAATGGTTACCCTGAGTGATCAATTTCGGGATCCGAACGGCGTTTACGGAAGCCCGGAATATGCCTCCTTGGTCTCAGGGGTCCCCGAGGCCCCCTCCGGCACCGCCCCCGCCGGCCAGGCGCCGTTTTCGGAATGGGGCTTGTCATCTGGGCAAATAAGGCGTACACAGGTCATACGGACCGAGTGTCCGGGCACGGCAGCCGGGTACCCACGCGCGACCAGCCGCGGGAGGCGCGTCGAGACGGGCTTGACCCGATCCGACGGATATGAGGTGCACGCTTGGTAACCCGGTGTGACGTGTCCAGCGGCGGCGTCCCGGCAGGGACGCCGTTTCGCTTGCGCCGAACCCCCGCCGAGCCGCCCTACTCGCGGACGTCCAAGCCCAGCGCCGTTGCGAGGACCACCGCCTGGTAAGGGTCGATCACCGCGCGCCTCAGCTCGACGGTGAACGGGTCCAGCGACGACAGGTCGCTGCCGCGCAGGTCGCAGCCGGAGAAGTCGGCCTTGTGCAGGGACGCCCCCGAAAGGTCGACCCCGCGCAGCTCCGCCCCGGCGCACCGGGCGCCGGTGAGGTCCGCTTCGCGCATGCGCACGTCCGTGAACGCGGCCCGTTGGAGATCCGCGCCGGGCAGGCCGGCGAACGACCAGTCGCCGCCCTTGACCTTCATCAGGTCGTAGGTGCAGCCGTCGAACATGCTGCCCACGAACTTGCAGCCCGTGAAGGCGGCGTCGAAGAAGCCGCACCGGACGAACGTGCAGTTCAGGAACGCCCCGTCGGTGTGGCTGGACGCGTTGAACCGCACACCCCGGAACGTGCAGTCGGTGAAGGCGGCACCGGTGCCGCCGGCCTCGGTCATGTCCACGTCCACGAACAGGACGCCTTCGTGCCGCTCACCCGTCAGGTCACGCGAATCCCAGTCCGCCGACGAGATCGTGGTCTCCGTCGGCGCCGCGGGGCGCCCGTGCATGCGATCGGCCATAGGACCAGCATGGTCCCACCAGGTGACGGTCTCAGCCGCGCATGAACGCTTCGCAGATGGCCTGCGAGTCCCGCGCGGCGGCCGCGATGGCCGAGGAGCAGTGGACGATCCATCGCGCGACGCCCTCCGACGTACCGGACGTGTAGGCGCGAAGGGCCTCGGCGTACTCGTCGGAGAGTTCGAGGTGCCCGACCTCAGGCGCGACCAGGGATTTGGGGTCGAGCCCGCGTGCGACAAGGGTGAGCCGCTGGGCGGCACGGGCGACGATGCCGTCTCCCCAGCCGAACGGACGCAGAGTCAGGAGTTCGCCGTGCACGATCGACGAGACCACGAGAGCCGGTGCTCTGGTGGGTTCGGTCAGCAGCCCGCTCAGCGCGTCCAGGCGGGCCGCCACCTCGGACGGCGAAGGCGGCTCCCCCAGTCCGAGAACGTCTTTCACGACGCCATCGCCGGAGCGGGGACGTCCCAGATCGGCGCTGTCGACCGCGTCCGCCGCAGCGAGGACGTGCAGGCGCGCCAGTGCCTGCCGCGGCGCCTTGCGCCATACCTCGGTCAGCGTCCCGAGCTCGGCCGACACGCGCAGCGCCCCCTGCACGACAGGGTCGGACGGGTGGTCGGTGGTCCGCAGCTCGTCCAGCGTGACCGAGGCGCCGTCGAGGACGGCGGAGGCCCGGGCGCCGCGCAGCGCCGACTCCGTGGACACCTCGGCGCTGCGCCGCCGCAGGACGCGGTGGCCCAGCAACCGGTCCACGGCCCTGCGCGCCTCGTCGACGGCGTCGACGACGCCGGGAAGGTTCGCAACATCAGCTAGAGCATCGGTCACGGCCTGACTTTATGCCGTCGTCCAGAGCACTCACGCAGCGGCCCACCGGGGCGGGGAACGGAAACGGTTCCCCGGCGCCGGAGGTGGGAAGGCCCGCTGTGTCGGGCATCGCAAAGCAGGATCGGGAGCCGAGAGCGCCGATCGCGCCCGTCCCCCCGACACCCGGGATCGCGGCCTTGTGGGGACCGGGACCTACCTGGTGAAGTGGGGATACCGGGCGACCCCCGCTTGAGCTAGCAAGGAGTTCGCGTTGAGCCAGAGCCAAGAAACACTGTCGAACCTTCTGAAGGAGACGCGCCGTTTCCCCCCGCCCGCGGACCTCGCCGCCTCGGCGAACGTCAAGGCCGACGCCTACGAGCGCGCCGCCGAGGACCGCTTGGGCTTCTGGGCGGAGCAGGCGGACCGGCTCGCCTGGACGAAGCGCTGGGACGACGTCCTGGACTGGAGCAACCCGCCGTTCGCGAAGTGGTTCGTGGGCGGCGAGCTGAACGTCGCCTACAACTGCGTCGACCGGCATGTGGAGGCCGGACGCGGCGAGAAGGTGGCGTTCCACTGGGAGGGGGAACCTGGTGACTCCCGCACCCTCACCTATGCCGACCTCCAGGGCGAGGTGAACAGGGCCGCCAACGCCCTGCTCGAACTGGGCGTCCGCAAGGGCGACCGGGTCGCGATCTACCTGCCGATGATCCCGGAGCTGCCGATCTCGATGCTGGCGTGCGCCCGCATCGGCGCGACCCACTCGGTGGTTTTCGGCGGCTTCTCCGCGGAGGCCCTCCGGACGCGCATCGACGACGCGCAGGCCAAGCTGGTCATCACCGCGGACGGCGGCTTCCGCCGCGGCAAGCCGTCCGACCTCAAGGGCATCGTGGACGAGGCCGTCGCGCAGGCGCCGACGATCGAGCACGTGCTCGTCGTGCGCCGCACCGGCGAGCAGGTGGCCGAGAACGAGCGCGACCTGTGGTGGCACGACGTCGTCGAGCGGCAGAGCGACGAGCACACCGCCGAGCCCATGGACTCCGAGCACCCGCTGTACATCCTGTACACGTCGGGGACGACGGGCAAGCCGAAGGGCATCCTGCACACCAGCGGCGGCTACCTGACCCAGTGCGCCTACACGCACTGGGCGGTGTTCGACCTGAAGCCGGAGACGGACGTCTACTGGTGCTCGGCCGACATCGGGTGGGTGACGGGCCACTCCTACATCGTGTACGGGCCGCTCGCCAACGGTTCGACCAGCGTCATCTACGAGGGAACGCCCGACACCCCCGACAAGGGCCGCTGGTGGGACGTCATCCAGAAGTACAAGGTGTCCATCTTCTACACCGCGCCCACGGCGATCCGCACGTTCATGAAGTGGGGCGACGACATCCCGGCCCGGTACGACCTGTCGTCCCTGCGCGTGCTGGGGTCGGTCGGCGAGCCGATCAACCCCGAGGCCTACGTCTGGTACCGCAGGAACATCGGCGCCGACCGGACCCCAGTGGTCGACACGTGGTGGCAGACCGAGACCGGCGCCATCATGATCAGCCCGCTGCCGGGGATCACCGAGGGCAAGCCGGGCGCGGCGATGCGCCCGCTCCCCGGCATCGCCGCGGACGTCGTGGACGACCAGGGCCGCTCGGTGCCGGACGGCGGCGGCGGGTTCATGGTGATCCGGGAGCCGTGGCCGAGCATGCTCCGCACGATCTGGGGCGACGACGAGCGGTACGTCAAGACGTACTGGTCGCGTTTCGAGGGCCTGTACTTCGCCGGTGACGGCGCCAAGAAGGACGCGGACGGCGACATGTGGCTGCTCGGCCGCGTGGACGACGTCATGCTCGTGTCCGGGCACAACATCTCCACGACGGAGGTGGAGTCTGCGCTGGTGTCGCACCCGAAGGTCGCCGAGTCGGCGGTGGTGGGCGCGACGGACCCGGTCACCGGGCAGGCCATCGTCGCGTTCGTGATCCCGCGCGGCGACGCCGGCGACGTCGAGGGCGAGGACTTCCTGCGGGAGCTGCGCGAGCACGTCGCCAAGACCCTCGGCCCGATCGCCAAGCCCCGCCAGATCATGATCGTTCCGGAGCTGCCGAAGACCCGCTCCGGCAAGATCATGCGGCGGCTGCTGCGGGACGTCGCGGAGAACCGCAGCATCGGCGACGTCACGACGCTCGCGGACAGCACGGTGATGGACCTCATCTCCGAGAAGCTGCCCAGCGCCAAGTCGGACGACTGACCCTCGCGGCACACGCCGGCTCCGCAAACGGCCCTCGCCCGGCACACCGGGGCGCGGGCCGTTTCGGCGTCCGAGCCGGGGGCATTGGGCTCTCCTATGAGCGGGCCAGGTAAAATGTCCCCAGGTGCGCCGGGAAGTCTGGTCGGCAGGCACGTCCCGTAGTGATCGTGCGGGCCGTGGCCTTGTCCAGCCGTCCGCCGCTTTCCCAGGGGTTCTCTCTATGGCGCGCCCGCCCGTGAAACGCCGCGTTGCAGCAACGTGGCCGTTCCGTCCGACCGTCCGCTACAGCATCCAGGTCGCGAGCGCGCTCCGCACCGAGACGATCGGCGGCGTGGTGATGCTGCTCGCGGCGGTCGCGGCGCTGGTGTGGGCCAACACGCCGTGGGACGGCGCCTACAAGAGCCTTCAGACGTTCGAGATCGGTCCGCACTGGCTGCATCTGGGTCATATGGACGTGCAGCACTGGGCGTCCAGCGGGCTGCTGGCGGTCTTCTTCTTCATCGCCGGGCTGGAGCTGCGCGAGGAACTGACGCACGGCGAGCTGCGAAACCCGCGGGACGCGGCGCTGCCGGTCATCGCGGCGGCGGCCGGGGTGGCGGTACCGGCGCTGATCTTCCTGGCGGTGAGCGCGGGCGCGCCGGGCGCGTCCAGCGGGTGGGCGGTGCCGACGGCGACGGACATCGCGTTCGCACTGGCGGTGCTCGCCGTGACGTTCACCTCATGCCCGGCGTCCCTGCGGGCGTTCCTGCTGACGCTGGCAGTGGTGGACGACCTGATAGCCATCACCATCATCGCGCTCTTCTACACCGACACCCTGCACTGGACGCCGCTGTTCCTCAGCGCGGCGCTGATCGGGGTGTACGGCTGGCTTCAGCACCGGGACGTCCGATCGCCGTGGGTGTACGTGCCTGTCGCCGTCCTCGCCTGGTACTTCCTCCAGCGGAGCGGGATCCACGCGACCGTCGCGGGCGTCGCGCTGGGGATGCTCACCAGCCCGAAGGAGACACCGGACGGGCGGCCGACGAACGCCGAGCGCGCCGACCACGCGCTGCGGCCGTTCTCGGCGGGCGTGGCCGTGCCGGTGTTCGCCTTCGTGTCGGCCGGCGTGGGCCTCGGCGCGGCGCAGCTGGGCGCGGTGTTCACCGACCGGGTGGCCCTCGGGGTGATCGCCGGACTCCTGGTCGGTAAGTTCGTGGGGGTCCTCGGCGGGGCGTGGACGGCCGTGCGGCTCGGCCTTGCGACCCTCGGGGAGGACCTGCACTGGCACGAGATCGCGGGAGTCGCGCTTCTGGCCGGGGTGGGTTTCACCGTTTCGCTGCTGATCGGCGGTTTGGCCTATACCGACCCGTCACAATTCGAGAGAGTGACGACTGCGGTCCTGATCGCGAGCATTCTCGCCTCGGCGGCCGCGGCCGTCGTCTTCCGGAGAAGGGTGCGTCTGCGCGCGCGCCCGGACTAAGGAGAAAAGCCATATGTCCGAGGCACTACCGGGCGAGCGCGTCGAGGACAAGTCCCTCGGCGAGCTGGTCGCCCTGGCGTCGAGCAGCGTCTCCGACCTGATCAGGGCCGAGATGGACCTGGCCAAGCTGGAACTGAAGGCCGACGCCAAGAAGGCCGCGCTGGGCAGCGTGATGTTCACGATCGCCGCGCTGATCGGCGGACTGATCGTCATCCTGCTGTCGATCGCGTTCGCCTACGGGCTCGTGGCCGCGGGCATCTGGCACTGGGCGGCGTTCCTCATCGTGGCCGGGGTGTACCTGCTCCTCGCCCTGGTCCTGCTCGCCATCGGGTACTTCCGCATCCGCAAGATCGAAGGGGCCAAGCGGACCCGCAAGACGCTCAAGGACGACCTCGCCGCCCTGCGCCACCGCGGCGACTCCGGCAATCCCGAGCTGACGGGCTGACCGGCGCCGTGCCCGGGCACGAGGCGTCGCTGATCGAGGTCGACGGGCCGTGGACGCACCGGCAGATCAGCGCCGGCGGGACGCGCTTCCACGTCGCCGAGGCCGGCCAGGGGCCGCTCGTCCTGCTGTTGCACGGTTTCCCCGAGTTCTGGTGGTCGTGGCACCACCAGCTCGTCTCGCTGCCCGCCGCGGGCTACCGGGCGGCGGCCGTCGACCTGCGCGGCTACGGCGGCAGTGACAAGCCGCCGCGCGGATACGACCTGGTCACGCTGGCCGGTGACGCCGCCGGGCTCGTCCGCGCGCTGGGCGAGGCGAACGCGACCGTCGTCGGGCACGACTGGGGCGGACTGCTCGCCTGGACGATGGCCGTCTACCACCCGAAGATCGTCCAGCGGCTGGCGGTGGTGGGCGCCCCGCATCCGCTGCGGCTGCGGCAGGCCGTCGCCGGCGACCCGCGCGGGCAGGGCTGGGCGGCGCGCCACACGTTCGGCTTCCAGGTGCCGCTGTGGCCCGAAAAGCGCCTGGTCCGCGACGACGCGGCCCTGGTCGGGAAGCTCCTGCACGACTGGTCGGGACCGGACTGGCCGGACGAGCGCACCGAGCGGCTCGTACGGAAAGCCGTGCAGATCCCTGGGGTCGCCCACAGCGCGCTGGAGTACCACCGCTGGCTCATCCGCTCCCAGGCCCGCCCGGACGGCATCCGCTACGCGCACCGCATGCGCACGCCCATCCACGCCGCGACGCTCCAAGTGCACGGCGCGCTCGACACGTGCACCCTCCCGGCCAGCGCGCAGGGCTCCGGACGCTACGTGAAGGCCCCGTACCGTTGGACGCTCATAGAGGGCGCAGGGCATTTCCCCCACCAGGAGCGTCCGCAGGAGTTCGACGCCCAACTCCTCGACTGGCTGACCGACCCGGGGCCGGAACGCTGAACCCGCGTACCGTGGAGGCATGCGGGATCGGGACGAGTCGGGACGCCCACGCAACGCACGCCCACGGGACGCTTACGGACGTCCACTGCCGCACGGCGCGACCGGCATACCCACGATGCCGGACGACCTCGACATGCCACCGGCCGAAGCCCTGGTCGAGGCGCAGCGCCTTCTCGACGCCGACCGCCCGTTTCACGCTCATGAGGTGCTGGAGGCGGTCTGGAAGGCTGCCCCCGAGTCCGAACGGGAGCTCTGGCGGGGCCTCGCTCAGGTCGCCGTAGGGATAACCCATCTCCGCCGTGGAAACGCACGCGGCGCCGAGTCCCTCCTCAGCCGCGCCGCCGACCGGATCGTCCCGTACCAGGAGGCTCCTCCGTACGGCATCGACGTCCGAGGGATCGTGCGGCAGGCACGGGATCTGACCCGAGAGCCTCATGACGGCCCCATCACACTCCGCCTCAGCACGGATTAGCCGGAGCAGCCCTCGCTAGTCCGAGCAGCCCTCGCTAGTCCGAGCAGCTCTGTGTCGAGACCGGCTTCGTGGCGTTGGCGCCCGCGCGCGCGTCGGGCGTGACCTCTTCGGCGGTGAGCGCGTAGCCGGTGGAGGGCGTGTCCAGGGCGGCGGCGAAGATGACGCCGTAGACGCGGCCGTCGGTGGACAGCAGCGGCCCGCCGGAGTTGCCGGGCTCGACCTTGCCGCGGATGGCGTAGATCTCGCGGCTGACCTGGCCGGAGTGGTAGATGTCGGGCCCGCGCGCCGTCTGCCGGGCGCGGATCCGGGCCGCCCCGGGCGTGAACGGCTGGTTCTTCGGGAACCCGGCGATGATCGCGTTGTCGCGGACGCGGGCCTCCTTGGCGAACTCCAGCGCCGGCGCCTTCAGCCCCGGCACGTACAGGACGGCGATGTCGCGCTTCGGGTCGTACAGCACGACCCGCCCGCGGTTGGTGTCGCCGTTGATCGTCGCCACCACCGAGGAGCCGCGCGCGCCCGCGACGACGTGCGCGTTGGTCATGATGTGCTGCGGCGCGAACACGAACCCGGTGCCCTCGATGCGGCGCTGGCACTGCGGCGCCGTGCTGACCACCTTCACGATGCTGTTCTTGGCCGCCTTCAGGCCCCTGGTGTTCAGGACGGACTCGTCGGGCGGCGGCACCTGCACCACCGACTCGCCGCCGAGGCCGTTGAAGACCTGCGGGAACTCGCTGCTCTTGACGAACCCCTGGAACGAGGCGAACCACGTCTGCGCCTGCGGCGGCATCACGTCGTTGATGCCGTTGATGATCGAGGAGCCCTTGACCTGCGTACGGACGGGCTTGAACTCGGAGTTGGCGACCAGGCTGCCGAAGAACCAGGCGACGACCAGCAGCGACAGCGCGCTGACGAACGTGCCGCCGACCGCGTCGGCGGTGCGGGCGTTCATCCCGGTCACCCGGTTGCGCAGGACGGCGCCGACGGACGAGGCGACGAGCTGCCCGAGGGTGGCGGACAGGAACGCGACCACGATGGCGAGCAGCGCCTGCTGCGCGGCGCCGTCCACCGCGGCCTCGGCGATCGGCGGCGCGATCAGGACCCCGATGACGCCGCCGCCGACGAAGCCGACGAAGCTCAGCAGGCTCACGATGAAGCCCTGCCGGTAGCCCGAGACTCCGAACAGCACGACGAGCACGAGCAGGATCAGGTCGAGAATGTGGTCGTGCAGCACCGCTTCACCGTATAGGTCCGCGCCGCCGCTTCACGTCCCCTCGATGGACCAGTTTGAGGCGCGCCGGATAGCCGCCGGGGGTGACTCGTGACCGTGACGACGGCCGTACCCACCGCGAACTCCCGCCTGACCTGCGCACGAACGGCCGCCGAGTCTGCGGGGCGATTTCGTGGGAAACGACGAGACGCCTCAGCCGCGTGCGGCGAGGTTCATCCGATCAGTCGCGTGCGGCGACGTTCACCCCTCGGTCGCGCGCGGCGAGGCTCACGACGTCCTCGGGCAGGTCCTCGACGCGGGAGGTGTCCCACGGCCGGTCCCAGCCGCCCGCGCCCAGCACCTGGGTCAGCAGCGCCGCCGTGAACCCCCACACGAGCATGTCCCGGACGTGGAACGCGGGGCCGACCCTGATCCCGGACGGGTGCCTCACCATCATCCGGTTCGCCGGGTCGACCAGCTCGCTGATCGGGACCCGCGCGACCGTCGCGACCTCCCCGGGATGGCCGGGCGCGACCTCCGACGGCTCGCGCCACCAGCCGGCGACGGGCGTGACCCGGTGCTCGCTGTGCGACAGGTACAGCTCCGGCAGCGTGCACAGCACGTCCACGCCGGAGGGCTCGACGCCGGTCTCCTCCCACGCCTCGCGCAGCGCCGCCGCGACCGGGCCGTCGTCGCCCGGGTCGATGCGGCCGCCGGGGAAGGCGGGCTGCCCGGCGTGCTTGTTGAGGGTGGCGGCGCGCTCGGTGAGCAGGACGTCCGGGCCGACCGGCCCCTCGCCGAACAGGATCAGGACGGCGGCGGCGCGGGCGGCGGGAGCGGGCCGGAACACGGGCGGCACGGGCAGCCTCGGCGCCTCGGAGCGGAAGCGGTCGAGCCAGGCGGGGCAGTCGGGGGCGGCGTCGGTCACGTCGGTCCCAACTCCGGAACGGCCCCGTTCCTTCCCGGGCGGCCGGGGGCACCGCTCACGAGAACGGTCCGGGCTTGACGAGCTTGCGCGCCGTCTCCTCGTCGACCGGCCCCTCGCCGAAGGACGGGCACAGCCGCGCCAGCGGGCACGCCCCGCAGGCGGGACGGCGCGCGTGGCAGATCCGGCGGCCGTGCCAGATCAGCCTGTGGGACAGCATCGTCCAGTCCTTGCGCGGGATGAGGGCGCCGATCTCCTCTTCCACCTTCACGGGGTCGTCTTCGGCCGTCCAGCCGAAGCGCCGGGCCAGGCGGCCGAAGTGGGTGTCGACGGTGATGCCGGGGACGTCGAACGCGTTGCCCAGGACGACGTTGGCCGTCTTGCGCCCGACGCCGGGCAGCTTGACGAGGTCTTCGAGGCGGCCGGGGACCTCGCCGTCGAACTGGTCGCGCAGCGCGGCCGACAGGCCCATGACCGACTTGGTCTTGGCGCGGAAGAACCCGGTGGGCTTCAGGATCGCCTCGACGTCCTCGGGGTCGGCGGCGGCCAGGTCCTCAGGGGTGGGGTACTTGGCGAACAGCGCGGGCGTGGTCAGGTTGACCCGCATGTCGGTGGTCTGCGCCGACAGCACGGTCGCGACCAGGAGCTGGAACGGGGTGCCGAAGTTCAGCTCGCAGTGCGCGTCGGGGTAGGTCTCGGCCAGGATCCGGTTGATCCGGCGCGCCCGCCGCACCAGCCCCAGCCGCGTCTCGTCCTTCCACTTGCGAGCCCGCACCTTCGGGGTCGACTCCGTCGCCATACCGGCCAGCCTAGAGCCTCGCGGCCCCGTTCCGGCCGAACGAGAAAGTCGCGCCGACCCGCGTAATCGGTGCGGGGGCGGGCCGTCTCTCCGGGCACGACGTCCCCGAAGGAGATCTCATGTCCGACCTCAGCCAGGTGGTCCGCCTTCCGGTGCGGCGGATCGAGCTCGACCTGTCGTTCGAGGGCGCCGCCCGGATCGCGGGTGATCTTCGCGAGCACGTTCCCGGCATCGCCGCGGAGGCGGTGCGCCTGATCGAGAGGCGGCTGCCGGAGTTCGTCCGGCCGCACGATCCCCGCTACGCCAAGGCGATGCAGCTGGGGGTGGAGTGCGCCATCGGGCACTTCCTGAAGCTGATGGCCGACCCAGCCGCCCCGTCGGCGGACGTCGTGGAGTTCTGGCGGCAGATCGGGGTCGGCGAGGCCAGCGAGGGGCGGACGCTGGACTCCTGGCAGGCGGCGACGCGGATCGGGACGGGCCTGGCCGTCGAGCGGCTCACCGACCGCGCCGAGCGGATGGGCTGCCGGACGAGCCCGGCGATCATCGCGGCCATCGCCAACGCCGCGCTCGACTACCTGAACCAGCTGGCGGCGATCGTCGCCGAGGGTCACGCGGACGCCGCCGCGCGGGCCGCGGGCGCCCTCCAGGACCACCGGCGGCACCTGCTCGACCTGCTGCTGAACGGCGCTTCCCCGGCGGACCTGAAGGGGGCCGCCCGCGAGGCGGACTGGCCGCTGCCCCGCGCGTTAGCGGCCGTCGCCCTCCGCGAGCACGGCTCCGACGCGCGGCACCCGGCGCTGCCGCCGGACGTCCTGATGGGCCTGCACCTGGGGGAGCCCTGCCTGATCGTCCCGGATCCGGAGGGCCCCGGCCGCGCCCGGATGCTGGAGCGGCAGCTGCACGGCTGGACGGCCGCGATCGGCCCGGCGGGCGGGATCGGCGAGGTCGGGGCGTCCCTGCGGCTGGCGCGCGAGACCCTGGCCCTGGCCTGCCAGGGCCTGATCGGCGGCGCGACGCCCATCCCGGCCGAGCGGCACATGCCGATCCTGGTGATGATGCGGGAGCGGGCGCTGGTGGAGAAGGTGATCGCCCGCAGGCTCGCGCCGCTGCTCGGCGCGCGTCCGGCGCAGCGCTACCGGCTCGCCGAGACGCTGCTGGCCTGCCTGGAGCACGGGTTCAACGCCACGGAGGTGTCCGGTCACCTGCACCTGCACCCGCAGACCGTCCGGTACCGGCTGCGGCAGCTCGACGATCTGTTCGGGGACGCCGTGCACGCGACGTCGGACCGGCTGGAGCTGCACATGGCCCTGCGCGCGTGGCTCGCCCTCAACGCCGAGCCCGCCGCCGAATCCGCCGGTACGCGCGACCGCCTGAGCTACGGCTGACCGCCGACGGGGTCAGCCTGTGCGGTCAGCCCGGGGGGTCAGCCGGTGGCCTCGACGGCCCAGCCCTGGGCGGCCATGCCCGCGTAGGAGGACGGTTTCAGCGTCACCGGCTTCAGACCCGACCAGCTCGCCTGGAGGTAGTAGCCGTCGCCGTTGGCGAGCCGGTAGACCGACGGCGCTACCCGCACCAGCCTCCAGACCTGGTTCGAGCCGCCGCAGGCGGCCATGACCACCGAGTACTCGCTTCCGCCCTCCCACGGGACGCCCGCGGCGGGCGTCCCGCGGCTGAGGCACCGGGCGGTGGAACTGCTCGTCAGCGTGAAGCCGCCGGCGGTATTCCTGCGCTTCCACCCGGTCGCCGGGTCGGTGCAGGAGCGCTGCACGACGGACGTCCCACTCGGCGCCAGGCACGATTGCAGCGTCGTGTTCCGCACGCGGAAGGGGCCCGCACCGGACGACGCCGCGCCGTCGCCGCCACCTCCGGGGACCCGGGCGCCGCTACCGGGTGACCGGGTGCCGACGGTGTAGTCGGGCCGGGCGACGTCCTCCGGTGCCGACCCGGCCGGAGTGGGCGTCGTGGGCGGCGGTGCGGCGCGCGGGTCCTCCCCCGGACCGCCGCCGACCGTGGTGAACAGGATGATCGCGAGGCCGGTGGCGACGCCGCCGGCCACCGCGGCCGGAAGGGTCCAGCCGGGCAGGGACGCCGCGGGGGCGAGGGGCCCGAGCGAGCCGAGCGACGCCGACGGCGCCCCCAGCAGGACGGCGCCGACGGGCAGGGCCCGCCGCAGCCGCCCGTTGATGTCGGCCATCTCCTTGGAGGCCCGCCGGCACTCCTCGCAGGACTCCAGGTGCCGGCGCAGGGCGCGGCTGCGCCGGCGTCCGGGACGGCGGACGCTCGCGGCGAGCTGGGCGGTGAACTCCGCGCATTCGGGACGTCCCCCGGAGCCGGCGACGAGGAACGCCTGCCGGAGCCCTTCGCGCGCCCGGAACGCGAGCTGGGAGACGGCGCCCTTCTCCATGCCGAGCAGCTCCGCGACCTGCCCGACGGGCTCGTCCTCGATGACCGTGTACCAGAGGACGGTCTGCCACCGTTCGGGCAGCGACCGGAAGGCGCGGACGAGCGCGTCCAGTTCGTCGACGTCCGGTGGCTCCTCCTCGGAGTCCGAGGCCCACTCGGCGACCTCGTCGGTCACGACGGTGCGACGGGCGCCGCGCGCCCAGTCGGTGGCCGTGTTCCGCACGACGGTGTAGAGGTAGGGCCTGCAGGCGTCCCGGGGCCCGCCGCCCTGGCGCATCGCCGCGAACGTGCGGGTGAACGCCTCGCTCGTCAGGTCCTCGGCGAGGTGCTGGTCGCGGACCAGTCCGCGCGCGTACCGCAGGACCGCCGTGTGGTGCCGCCGGAACAGCTCGTCCGAGGCCTCCTCGTCGCCCTCCCCGGCGGCCGCCAGAAGGTCGGCGTCCGGCCGCGTTCCCACGCCCGCTACCACCACGCCATCCAACCCAAGGCACGCATCTCACCACAACCTTCGGGGGTCGCTTGCTCACCGCAGGAGTAGACACCCGACTCGCGCCCGTATTACGTGGATTTGTGAACAATCTTAAAAAGACAACCCTGTTCCCCAGTGTTAGGGTCACCGCATGATCCTGGACTCGTCCCGCTGGACGGCGACCCTCGCCGGACGGCGCGTGCTGATCACCGGCGCCGCGCGGGGGATCGGCGCGGCGCTCGCCGCCCGGCTGCACGAACGCGGCGCGCGCGTGGCGCTCGCCGGGCTGGAGCCCGACCTCCTCTCGGACGTCGCCGCCGGGTGCGGGACGGCGCCCTGGTGGACGTGCGACGTGACCGACCGCGGCACGGTCGAGGACGTCGTCGACGGCGCCGTCCGGGAACTGGGCGGCCTGGACGTGGTCGTCGCCAACGCGGGCGTGGCCGCGCAGATGCCGGTCATCGGCGGCGACCCGTCCGTCATGGAGCAGAGCCTGCGGGTCAACGTGCTGGGCGTCTACAACACGCTGCGCGCGGCCGGGCCCCACCTCAGCCATGAACGCGGCTACGCGCTGGCCGTGTCGTCCCTGGCCGCGGCCGTCAACGCGCCCCTGCTGGGCGCCTACAGCGCGTCCAAGGCCGCGGTGGAGGCGCTGGGCAACACGCTGCGGGCCGAACTGCGCCCGTGGGGCGCGAAGGCCGGTGTCGCGTACTTCGCCGAGCTCGACACCGACATGACGCGCCGCGGGTTCGGCACCGAGGCCGCGTCCGCCCTGATGGACGCGTCGCCCCGGAGCGGGCTGGCCTTCGGCGTCGCGCCGCTGAAGCTGGGGATCGACGCGCTGGAGCGCGGGATCGCCCGCCGGTCCAGGCGGATCGTCGCCCCCTGGTGGGTGGGCGGCGTCCTGCCGGTCCGGATGGCCGTGCAGCCGGTCGCCGACCACCTCGTCCAGCGCGGCCTGCGCGACATCCTGGAGATCGCCAGGAACGAGCAGGTCGAGCTGACCACGCCGCAGCCGGATCCCGAGCGGTGACGGCGCCCCGTGCCACTCCCGGCGGCATCCGCGAGGTGGGAGTGGTCAACTGGCTCGCCTGCCGCGCCGCGGGCCGGGCCGCCGGAACCGGGCCGCCGAACCTGTTCCTGACCCTGGCGCGCCGCCGCGGGCTGTTCCGCGGCTGGCTGTGGTTCGCCGGGCGGCTCATGCCCGGCGGCACCCTGCCGCGCCGGGACACCGAACTGGTGATCCTTCGCGTCGCGCACCTGCGCGACTGCCACTACGAGTTCGGCCACCACGTCCGGCTCGCGCGCCGCGCGGGCGTGCGCGAGCCGGACGTGGAACGCCTCAAGGCCGGCCCGGACGCCGGCGGGTGGACGCCGCGCGAGCGCGCGATCCTCACCGCCGCCGACCGACTCCACGCCGAGCAGGACCTGGACGACGAGACCTGGACGCGGCTGCGCACCCACCTCACCGAGGGCGAGTGCGTCGAGCTGACCATGCTCGCCGCCCACTACGAGATGCTCGCGACCGTGATCACGACGCTGCGCGTCCAGCCCGACCGGCCCCGCCGCCCCGCCGGAGGCCGCTGACCGGCACGTCCGAGGAGGCCCCCCATGCGCACCCGAGTCCTCGCGCTCACCTTGACCCTCACCGCGACCTCCACGGGACTCGCCATGCCCGCCCACGCGGCGGGACGGGCGGTCCGCTTCACCGACTCCGGCGGCGTCCACGTCGTGAACGTGCGGCGCATCGACGACCGCCAGTACGCGCTCCGCGTCAGCACGGCCGCACTGGGGCGGGCCGTGGACGTGCGCGTCCTGCTGCCGACCGGCTACGACCGCCGTCCGGGCGCCCGCTTCCCCGTCCTGTACCTGCTCCACGGAACGTCCGGACGCGCCTCCGACTGGGTCGACCGCGGCGACGCCGAGCGGACCACCGCCGGCAGGCCGCTGATCACCGTCATGCCGGACGGGGGCTTCGACGGCAACGGCGGCGGCTGGTACACCGACTGGGCCGACCCGCGCACCAGGCTCGGGCCGTCCAGGTGGGAGACCTTCCACGTCACCCAGCTCATCCCCTGGATCGACCGGAACCTGCGCACCGTGTCCCGGCGGGAGGGCCGGGCCGTCGCGGGCCTGTCGCAGGGCGGCTTCGGGGCGATGAGCTACGCCGCCCGCCACCCCGCGCTGTTCGTGTCCGCCGCGTCGTTCTCGGGGGCGCCCGACATCGCCTACGACCCGGTCGTCGCCGTCGGCGCGACCGGGATCGTGTCCTACGTCGCGGCCTTCGACAACGGCGTGAACCCCGACGCGATCTTCGGCTCCCGGCTCGCGAACGCGGCCGGCTGGCGCGGCCACGACCCGGCGACCCTCGCGCCCAACCTGCGCGGGATGCGGCTCGCGCTCCACACCGCCACCGGTCTCCCGGGGCCGCTCGACCCGCCCGCCCCCGACCCGGCCGCGATCGGCATCGAGGCCCTCGCGCACGCCTCGACCGCCAGCTTCCACCGGCGGCTGGAAGCGCTGGAGATCCCCAGCCACTACGACGACTACGTGCTCGGTACCCACACCTTCCCGTACTGGGCCCGCGACCTGCGGCAGCACATGGGCCCGCTGATGCGGACGTTCGCCGCCCCGCCGCGCCCGCCCGCGAAGACCTCCTACCGCTCGGTCGACCCGACCTGGACGCAGTGGGGCTGGACGGTCTCGCTCAAGCGGCCGAAGGCCCAGGAGTTCAGCGCGCTGACGAACGCCTCCGCGACGGGGTTCGCCCTGCGCGCCGCCGGGACCGCCACCGTCACGACCCCCGCGTCCTACCGCCCCGGCGCCCGCGTCGTCATCGGCGTGACACGCGGGAGGACGCACAAGGTCATCAGGACCGCCGCCGGGCCGTCCGGGCGGCTTACCGTCACGCTCCCGCCCGCGCGCGGCGCCGCGACCACGCTGGTGAGCATCAGCCGTCCAGGACGCCCGAGCGCAGCAGCAGGCGCACGTGCTCGATGACCGGGGGCCCGACCGCGCGCAGCGCCGCCATGTCGCCCGCCGCGACGGCCGGCGTCACCATCGAGCTCACCGCCGACACGATGACCTCGCACGCGAACCGGCCGGCGTCGCCCGTCACGCCCATGAGGTCGGCGAGGCTCGCCGCCAGGTCGCGCTGGATGCGCGTACGCCGCCGGACGGCCTCCGGGCCCGCCGCGTACACCTCCACCAGGAACAGCCGCGCGTACGCGGGTTCTGCCGCCAGCGCCTCCAGATAGGCGGTCATGACGCGCTCGAACCGTTCGGCCGCGTCGCCCTCGCCCTGCGCCGGCCCCTGTCCGGGCCCGTCGCCCTCGCCCTGCATCGCCGCCTCCAGCTGGAGGTACAGCAGCAGGCCCGCCTGGTCGAAGGCGGCCATGAAGCAGTCGAACTTGGACGAGTACAGCGCGTAGAAGCTCTGCCGGGACACCCTGGCCCGCTTCAGGACGTCCTCCACCGACGTCCCGACGTACCCCTTCTCCGCCATCGCCGCCGCCATGGCCCCGCACAGCCGGTCGCGGTGCACCCGCTCGACCTCCGAGCGCGAAAGCGCGTGGCGCCCCCTCGGCAGGCGGCGCGGTGGGGGCCCGGGCTCGGACGTCTGCATCCGCTCAGGTTAAAGCACGGCCGCTACCCTGCCCGGGCCATCCCGTAACGGGCGATGAGACCGGTGTGACGGCATTCACCCGGTGGTCCGTACACTGGGCGAACGGGATCGGGGGCGCCCCCCGGGACGGATCACCCCTGGTCCCGCGTTTCGGCGCGCCGTGACCCTGCCTTCACGTACGCGGTGGGACGTACGTCACACTAGGCAAGTAGGTGTTCGAGGAGGAATAGCGTGACCGATCGCGACGTGGACGTTCTGAGCAGAGCTCCGCTCTTCGAGGCTCTCGACGAGCAGGGTGCCAAGGCGCTGCGCGCCAACGTGACCGAGGTGCGTCTCGCCCGCGGACAGACGCTGTTCAACGAGGGCGAGACCGGGGACCGGCTCTACGTCGTCCTCGAAGGAAAGATCAAGCTGACCCGGACGGCGCCGGACGGGCGCGAGAACCTGCTGAGCGTGCTCGGCCCGAGCGAGATGTTCGGGGAGCTGTCGCTGTTCGACCCGCGCCCCCGCACCGCGAGCGCCATCGCGGTCACCGAGTGCCGCCTCGCCGGGCTCGGCCACGACGACCTGCGGCCCTGGCTCACCGGCCACCCCGAGGTCGCCGTGCAGCTGCTCCGCGCGCTCGCCCAGCGGCTCCGCAAGACCAACGACGTGATGGCCGACCTGGTCTTCACCGACGTGCCCGGACGCGTCGCCAAGGCGCTGCTCGACCTCGCGGAGCGCTTCGGCCAGCCGTCGGAGTCGGGCCTGCACGTCCACCACGACCTCACCCAGGAGGAACTGGCCCAGCTCGTCGGCGCGTCCCGCGAGACGGTCAACAAGGCCCTCGCCGACTTCGCGCAGCGCAACTGGCTGCGCATCGAGGCCCGCGCCGTCGTGATCCTCGACATCGAGCGCCTCCGCAAGCGCTCGAAGTAGCCGAGGGGTCAGACGGCCCCGCGCTCGGCGAGGTAGTCGAGCTGGGACTGGACCGACCACTCGGCCGCGGGCCACAGGGACCTGTCCACGTCGGCGTAGACGCGCTCGACGACCTCCCGCGCCGTGCGGGCGCCCGCGGCGACGGCGGCCTCGACCTGGGCGAGGCGCTCGCGGCGGTGGTCGATGTAGTGGTCGAGGACGGCGACGGGGTCGTCCAGCTTGGGCCCGTGACCGGGGAGGATGGTCGCGGCCCCCCGGTCGGCGGAGAACCTGCGGAGCCGGTCGAGCGAGCCGAGGTAGTCGCCGAGCCTCCCCTCCAGCACGGTCGTCCCGTACCCGAGGACGGTGTCGCCGGTGAGGACGGCGCCGTCGGCCGGAAGCCAGAACGTCAGCGAGTCGTCGCTGTGGCCCGGCGTCTCCATGATCCGCAGCTCCAGGCCGCCCGTGGTGACGACGTCGCCCTCCGCGAGGCCCTCGTCGCCGAGCCGGTGCCGGGGGTCCAGCGCCCGCACCCCGACCCCGCCCGCCAGCTTCGCGAACTTCCCGGCCCCCGCGGAGTGGTCGGGGTGCCCGTGGGTGAGCAGGACCAGGCCGACCCGCCGCCCCTGCGCCTCCACCGTCTGAAGGACGCGCCGCAGGTGCTCGCCGTCCTTCGGCCCGGGGTCGACGACGACGGCCTCGGCGGCACCGGGCTCGGCGATGATCCAGGTGTTGGTGCCGTCCAGGGTCATGGCGGACGGGTTCGGGGCGAGCACGCAGGTCGCCCGGTCGGTACCCATCCCGTCGATCTCCGTCATGTCCCCCATCCTGCCCGAGGCGCGATCGGGGTGACGGGCCGGGTTCCAGCCGAGACGCTCCAGCCGCCGGAGCGCGGAGGTGCCCGCCAGCCGCCACAGGAGGGCCTGGCTCAGGGGCACCCGGCGGGACACGTTCTCAGCCCTGCGGGTAGTGCCGCGCGACGCCCTCGGGCAGCACGAGGTAGGCGTCGCCGTCGATGATCTCGGCGACCGGCTCCTGCACGACGATCTCGCGCTGCGCGGCCAGCACGTCGGCCACGGTCGCGAACTCGGCGAGTTCCGCCAGCGTCGCGATCGTCGGCGGCAGCATCATCCACTCGCCGCGCGCCGCCCGCTCGGCGGCCTCCGCCGGGCTCACCCAGGCGACCTGGTCGGCCTCGGTGCTGACGTCCCTCGCCCGCTGACCCGCCGGCATCGCGGCGACGAAGAAGCGGGTGTCGTAGCGCTTGCGCTCGATCTTCGGGGTGATCCAGTGCGCCCACGGGCGCAGCAGGTCCGAGCGCAGCACGAGGCCGCGCCGGTCGAGGAACCCCCCGAACGACTGTGAGCGGTCCAGCAGCGCCTGCCGGTCGGCCTCCCAGTCGTCGCCGCGCGTGTCGTCCACGACCGTCTCCCCGGTCGGGCCGGCGAGCAGCACGAGCGTCTCCTCGAACGTCTCCCGGACCGCCGCGCACACCAGCTCGCGGGCCAGCGTCTCGTCCGCGTCGAACGCCTTGCCCCACTCGGCGGGGGACGGCCCGGACCACGCCAGCGCCGCCTCCCCGTCGCGCGGGTCGACCGAGCCGCCGGGGAACACGTAGGCGCCGGGCGCGAACGCCATCGACCGGACGCGGCGCAGCATGAACGCCTGGAGCCCGTGCTCGTCGTGGTCGCGCAGCACGACCACGGTCGCCGCGTCCTTGGCGGCCACCGGGTCGGTCCGGCCTTCCAGGATGTCCTCGACCTGCCCCCGGAACGACTCGGGCAGCTTGAGTCCGTTGGTGATCCCCATGGCGAGCCATTCGGACATACCGAATGGCGTTCCGTCAAGCCCGGCGCCTCACGCCACCTCGGCGATCAGCTCCACCTCGACCGGCACGTCCCGTGGCAGGACGGCGACGCCGACGGCGCTGCGCGCGTGCCTGCCCGCGTCCCCGAACACCTCGGCCAGCAGATCGCTCGCCCCGTTGATCACCTGCGGCTGGCCGTGGAAGTCCGGCGCGCTGGCGACGAACCCGACGACCTTCACGATCCGCACGATCCGCGACAGCTCGCCGACCTCCGCCTTCAGCGCCGCGATCGCGTTCAGCGCGCAGATACGCGCCTGGCGCGCCGCCTCCTCGGCGCTGACCTCGGCGCCCACCTTCCCGGTGGCGCCCAGCTCGCCCTTGACCAGCGGGATCTGGCCGGCGGTGTAGACGAGCGACCCCGTCCGCGCCGTCGGCACGTAGGACGCGACCGGCGGGACGACCTCCGGCAGTTCGATGCCGAGCTCGCGGATCCGCTCTTCAGGCGTGCTCATCGCGCATTCCTCCTCGTTGAGGTCCGTTACGACGGGGGCTGTTCCGACGGGCCGCTACTGGACTTCGCGCTTGAAGTAGGCCACGAGGTTCTCGGGGTTCGGCCCCGGCAGGACGGTGACGAGCTCCCACCCGTCCTGGCCCCAGTTGTCGAGGATCTGCTTGGTCGCGTGCACCAGCAGCGGAACGGTCGCGTACTCCCACTTCTTCATGGCCCTCACCCTAGCGATCGGCCGTCCGCCCCGACGGCCTGACCGGCCCCCTCGCCGTACCGCTCGCGCGCCGCGTGGATCTCGTCGATGTGCCGGTCGGCCCACTCCCGGATGGACGTCAGCAGAGGCACGATCCGTTCGCCCAGCCGCGTCAGGGTGTACTCGACCTGGACGGGCACGGACGGAGTCACGCTGCGCGCCACGAAGCCGTCCCGCTCCAGGGAGCGGAGCGTCTGCGTGAGCATCTTCGCGCTGACCCCCGGGAGCGCCCTGCCGACCTCGGCGTACCTGCGTGCGCCGTGCGCCAGGTCCGCGAGGACCAGCATGCTCCACTTGTTGCCGATGATCCCCATCAGCTGGTGGGTGGGGCATCCGTCCATGTAGACGTCGAACGCCGCCTTCTCCTGCTCGCGACGCTCCGCCGCCGTCATCGTGGCCATGCCGCGGGTTCACCTCCGGGTGCCGAACGCACTCCGAAGTAACTTCTTCCGGCCCGCGGCTGTTCCGGCGACAGTGGCCGGTGCGGGGCCTCTCCCGCAGATGAACCCACTTCGTCCGAGGAGTCACCGCCATGCGCGCGATCATCGTGAGGACACCCGGCGGGCCCGGCGCGTTGGAGCTCTCCGACGCTCCGGTGCCCGTCCCGGGGCCCGGCCAGGTGCGGATCCGGGTGGCGGCCGCGGCGGTCAACCCGGTCGACGCCGCGACCCGCTCGGGGGCGCTGGCCGGCGCGGGGCTGATGCCGCCGTTCGGCTCGCGGCCCGCGGTCGGCATCGGCTGGGACGTCGCCGGGACCGTCGACGCGGTCGGGGGGCGTGTGACGCGGATCGCCGTGGGCGACGAGGTCATCGGCCTCAAGGACCGGCTCGACGTGCCGCTGGGCGCCTACGCGGACGCGATCGTCCTGGACGCGGACGCCGTCGCGCCCGCGCCGCGGTCGGTCCCGGCGGTCGAGGCGGCGACCATCCCGCTGAACGGGCTGACCGCCCTCCAGGCGCTCGACCTCCTCGGCCTGCCCTCGGGAGCCACGCTGCTCGTCACGGGAGCCGCGGGCGCCGTCGGCGGCTACGCGGTGGAACTGGCCGCCCACCGCGGTCTGCGCGTCGCCGCCACGGCCTCCGCCTCCGACGAGGCACTGGTGCGCGGTCTCGGCGCGGAGATGTTCGTTCCGCGCGGGGCGCACCTGGGGGACGCCGTCCGCGCGCTCGTCCCGGGCGGTGTGGACGGCGCCGTCGACGCCGCCCTCCTGTCGGTCGCGGCCCTCGACGCCGTCCGGAACGGCGGGAGGTTCGCGGCGGTGAACGGCGGTCCGGCCACCCCGCTCCCGCTGCGCGGAATCACCGTCCACAACGTGTGGATACGCGCGGACGCCGCGGCGATGGCCGGGCTCGCCGCGCTCGCGGAGGAGGGCCGCCTCACGCCCCGCGTCGCCGGCACGCTCCCGCTCGCCGAGGCGTCCAAGGCCCACGCGCGGCTGGAAGCAGGCGGCCTGCGCGGACGGCTGGTCCTCACCCCGTAGGGCTCTGCGGCGGACCGGCGGGCCGCTCGGCGCGGAGCATGACGCGGCGGAGGAGGTCGGCGAGGGTGCGGCGCTCGGCGGGGTCGAGGGCGCCGAGCAGGCGGGTCTCCTCGACGCCCAGGCCGTCCATCGCCTCGCGCCAGGCGGAGCGTCCGGCGGGGGTCAACTCGACGACGACCCGGCGGCGGTCGGTGGCGGACGGGGACCGGCGGACGAAGCCGCGGCGCTCCAGCGCGTCCAGCCGCCCGGTGATCGAGTTCGGGGGCATGGCGAGGTCGGCGGCGAGCCGGGAGGGCGCGGCGGTGCCGTGCCGCCCGGCGAGCGCGTGCAGCGTGTCGAACTCGTGCCGCTGCAGGCCGGAGGCGGCGAGGAGTTCCTCGCGCATCTGCCGGATGTGCTTGACGAAGAAGACCATCCGGGTCACGGCGCCCTCGATGTCGGGATCGAGGTCGGGCACGATCGGCGCCCACCGCTCCACGTGGTCGTCGGTCCGGTCCCTGTCGCCCATGCGGGGATCGTAGTCGCCTTCATCGTTCGGTGGAGAATAATTCCCTGGCGATTAGTTCGGCAACGAACTATATTGTCCGACCATGACCCACCCCCTGCGCGGCCGGGACTTCCGGCTGCTGTTCGCCGCCCGCGTCCTGTCCCTGACCGGGGACGCCGCCGTCCCCGCCGCGCTCGCGCTCGCCGTCCTGCGGGCGACGGGCTCCACGTCGGCGCTCGCCCTCGTGCTCGGCTGCGCGATGGTGCCGCGCCTGCTCCTGCTGCCCCTCGGAGGCGTCCTCGCCGACCGCCTGAACGCACGCGGCGTCGCCCTCACGACCGACCTCGCCGGTGCCGCGGCGCAACTGTTCGCGGCGCTGGAACTCCTGAGCGGCGAGCCTCGGCTGTGGCACCTCGCCGCCGCCCAGGTGATCGGCGGCGCGGCCTCGGCCTTCCAGACGCCGACGGTCTCACCCCTGATCGCCGGCACCGTCGAGCCGTCCGGGCTGCAGAAGGCCAACTCCCTGATGGGCGTCGCCAACGGCGCCACCCGCCTGGCCGGCCCCGCCCTCGCCGGCACCTTCGTGCTGACCATCGGCCCCGGCTGGACGTTCCTGCTGGACTCGGCGTCGTTCGCCGCAAGCGCGGCGATCCTCGCCCTGGCGCGCGTCCGGCACGTCCCGATCCCGCGGCGCTCACTGCGGGCCGACCTGGCGGAGGGCTGGTCGGAGGTCCGCTCGCGCGACTGGTACTGGACGAGCCTGATCGCGCACGGCGTCTGGAACGGCACGTCCGCCGTCCTGCTCACCCTCGGCCCCGCCCTCGCCGTCGATCGGCTCGGCGGCGAGGGGGTCTGGATCGCGACCGTCCAGGTGGGCGCCGCCGGGCTCGTCGCCGGAGCGCTGCTGGCCGCCCGCGTCCGCCCGCGCCGTCCCGTCCTCGTCGCCAACGTGGGCCTGGCCTCGCTGGCGCTGCCCCTCGCCCTGTTCGCCGTCGCCGCGCCCGCGCCCCTGCTCGTCGCGGCCTACGGGCTGGCGCTCACCGGCCTCGGCGTCCTCAACCCGACCTGGGAGACCGTCGTGCAGATGACCATCCCGCCGCAGGCGCTGGCCCGGGTGACGTCCTACGACTGGCTGCTGTCGCTGGCCGCGGCGCCCCTCGGCTACGCGCTCGCACCGTGGGCCGCCTCCGTCTGGGGCCCCTCCGTCCCGCTGTGGACGGCGGCCGTCCTGGTCGGCACGGCCTGCCTGGGCACGGCGGCGGTACCGGGCGTCCGGCGCCTGACCATGCCCGAGGCCGCGCCGGACGCCGCGCTCGCCTCACCTCAGCCGCAGGCTCGGTGAGGCCCGCCGGTCAGCGGGGCGGCTGCTCCTCCTCCACGGCCCCCGGCGCGCCGCCGCCGATGCCGCGCCGCTGCTCGTCCTGCGGCGCGGCCACCTCGGACGCCCGGCGCTTGGGCTCGTCCAGCCCGATGACGGGTGGGACGTCCTCGGTCGACTCCAGCGCCGACGACCGCTCCGTGGCCCTGGCCAGCTCCTCCTCGGCCTTCGCGAGCCGCTCACCGAGGTCGGGCTTGCCCTCGCCGCCGTCCTCGGAGCGTCCCGGGCCGCCCGCGGCACGCTCGAAGAACCGCAGGATCTCCACCGGCAGCGGCATGACCAGCGTGCTGTTCTTCTCGGCGGAGACCTCCACGACCGTCTGCAGCAGGCGCAGCTGGAGGGCCGCCGGGTCCTGCGACATGATCTCCGCGGCGGCGGCGAGGCGCTTGGACGCCTGGAACTCGCCGTCCGCGGTGATGATGCGGGCACGGCGCTCCCGCTCCGCCTCCGCCTGCCGGGCCATCGACCGCTTCATGCCCTCCGGCAGCGACACGTCCTTGATCTCGACCCGCTCGATCAGGATGCCCCACGGCCCCTCGGTGATCTCGTCGATGATCGCCCGCAGCCGCATGTTGATCTTCTCGCGCTCGCCGAGCAGCTCCTGCATGTCGGCCTGCCCGATCACCGACCGCAGCGACGTCTGCGCCACCTGCGACACCGCGTACTGGTAGTTGTGCACGTTCACGATCGCCTTCACCGGGTCGATCACCCGGAAGTACACGACCGCGTCGACGCGGACGCTCACGTTGTCCTGGGTGATCCCGTCCTGGCCGGGCACCCCCATCGTGATCGTCTGCCGGCTGACCTTCTGCATGCGCTCGGCGATCGGCACGATCGCCGTCAGGCCCGGGGTGCGCACCGCGCCGGGCCGCATCTGCCCGTCCCGTTGGACCTGCCCGAACCGGAACACGATCCCGTGCTCGAACTGCTGCACGACGCGGACGGACGACGCCAGGACGATCAGGCCGCCGACGACGACGATCAGCAGGATGACCAGGGCTACCGCTATCATCACGGCACCTCTTTCGCGTGAGGGCCCGGGCCCCGGGAGGCGCCCCCGGAGCTCCGGCGGGCGTCCGGACCGGTCAGGGTCCGGACGGAACCGTCCATAGCACGGTTCACGTTTTCAAGCTAACCGCGCGGGCAGGCCGAATGACAGCGTCCGGGCGGGGGAACCGTGTCAGGGATCACTTGCATGAGGACGACCGCCCTCTCAAGTGTTTGACGAGTGAACGATATGGTCGATCGGGTGAGCGCGAGAGACACCGACTGGGACGGCGTACGCCTCCATGTGGTCACCGGCAAGGGCGGCACGGGCAAGACGACCGTCGCCGCCGCCCTCGCCCTGGCCCTCGCCGCCGGCGGCCGCAAGGTGCTGCTCGTCGAGGTCGAGGGACGCCAGGGCATCGCCCAGCTCTTCGACTGCCCGCCCCTGCCCTACGAGGAGCGCCGCGTCGCCGTCGCCCCGGACGGCGGGGACGTCCACGCGCTCGCCGTCGACACCGAAGAGGCGCTCATCGAGTACCTCGAGATGTTCTACAACCTCAAGCGCGCCGGGAAGGCGATGACCAAGCTCGGCATCGTCGACTTCGTCACCACCATCGCCCCCGGCCTGCGCGACGTCATCCTCACCGGCAAGACGTCCGAGTCGGTGCGCCGCAAGAAGAAGGACGGCTCGTTCGTCTACGACGCCGTCGTGATGGACGCCCCGCCCACCGGCCGCATCACGAAGTTCCTGAACGTCAACGACGAGGTCTCCGGCCTCGCCAAGGTCGGCCCCGTCCGCAACCACGCCGACACCGTGATGAAGGTCGTCCGCAGCCCCGGGACCGCGGTGCACTTCGTCACGCTCCTGGAGGAGATGCCCGTCCAGGAGACGTTGGACGGCATCCGCGACCTCACCGCGGTCGGGCTCCCGGTCGGCGGCGTGATCGTCAACATGGAGCACCAGCCCGTCCTCACCGAGGACGACCTCGCCGTGGCCGCCGCCGGGGCCCTGGACACCGACGAGATCGTCCGCGGCGTGAAGGCCGCCGGCCTGGAGCACGACGCCGAGGCGATCGCCGCCGTCCTCGCCGGGGAGGCCGTCGACCACGCCCGCCGCACCGCCCTCCAGCGCCGCGAGAAGGAGCGCCTGGACTCCGTCGACCGGCCTCGCTACACCCTCCCCCAGCTCTCCGACGGCATGGACCTGGCGGGCCTCTACGACCTGGCCGCCGCCCTCCGCGACCAGGGCGCCGCATGACCGCGCCCGCCCCCGCCGCCCGCCGCGGCGTCTCCTGGGTGAGGCTGACCCCCCGTTCGGGCGGGGACCGACCGGCAGAGGTGAACCGATGAGCCAGTCCGGCAAGACCCCACCGGTGCTCGACGTCGACGGGCTGCTCGACGACCCGCGCACGAAGATCATCGTGTGCTGCGGGTCGGGCGGGGTCGGCAAGACCACCACGGCCGCCGCCCTCGGAGTGCGCGCCGCCGAACGGGGACGGGACGTCGTCGTCCTCACCGTCGACCCGGCGCGCCGCCTCGCGCAGTCGATGGGCCTGTCGGAGCTCGACAACAACCCGCGCCGGATCGAGATCGACGGCGACGGCGAGCTGCACGCCATGATGCTCGACATGAAGCGGACCTTCGACGAGATCGTCGAGGCGCACGCCGACCCGGACCGGGCCAAGCAGATCCTCGCCAACCCCTTCTACCAGTCGCTGTCGTCGAGCCTCTCGGGCACGCAGGAGTACATGGCGATGGAGAAGCTCGGGCAGCTGCACCGCTCCGGCGCCTGGGACCTGATCATCGTCGACACCCCGCCGTCCCGGAACGCGCTGGACTTCCTGGACGCCCCCGAGCGGATGGGCCGCTTCCTCGACGGCCGCTTCATGAAGATCCTCGCCGCCCCGGCCAAGTCCGGCGGCCGCCTCGGCGTCAAGGTGATCAGTGCCGGGTTCGGCGTGTTCACCGGCGTCATCAACAAGGTCCTCGGCGTCCAGCTGCTGCGCGACGTGCAGACGTTCGTCGCCGCCTTCGACACCATGTTCGGCGGGTTCCGGGAGCGCGCCGAGAAGACGTTCAAGCTCCTGCAGACCCCGGGCACCGCGTTCCTCGTCGTCGCCGCGCCCGAGCCCGACGCCCTGCGCGAGGCGTCCTACTTCGTCGAGCGCCTCGACGAGGAGCGGATGCCGCTCGCCGGACTCGTGGTCAACCGCGTCCACGAGACCGCCGACGACGTCCTGTCGGCGGCCCGCAGCCAGGCCGCCGCCGAGACGCTGGAGGAGCGCGGCGAGCACACGCTGACCGCGGCCCTGCTGCGCCTGCACACCGACCGCATGCAACTGGCCGCCCGCGAGGACCGCCTTCGCGACCACTTCGCGTCGACGCACCCGACCGTGCCGGTCACGGCCGTCCCGGCGCAGGCGGAGGACGTCCACGACCTCGACGGCCTGCGCCAGGTGGGCGAGGACCTGGCCGCTCCCACCGCGTCTCCCACCGCCGCCTGACGTCCAGCCGGAAACTGCACGCGGGCCGGACTCCGGCGCCGTTACCCGGACGTTCCGCCATCGCGCACTCTGATCAGCGAAAACGCGTATGTGCGGGCATGGCGATAGGCCCGTACCCAATGGGTGGTACGGGCCTACCGGCCACGCTTTATTTGGACCGTGCCGATCCTCGGACGCCGCCGGACGGGCCCCGGGGACCCGTCGAACTCAGCTTGCGACGAGCTCTTCGCTGGCGACGAGTTCTTCCTCGTCGATCTCCGCCGACCGCTCGTACTCTTCCTTCGCGGTCTCCAGCAGGTCGCGCCACGAGCGCACATCCGGTCGCCGCCGCAGCAGGGCTCGGCGCTCCCGCTCGGTCATCCCGCCCCACACGCCGAACTCGATCCGGTTGTCGAGAGCGTCGGCGAGACACTCCGTGCGCACCGGGCAGCCGCGGCAGATGAGCTTGGCTCGGTTCTGCGCCGCACCCTGCACGAACAGAGCGTCCGGATCCGCGTTACGGCAGGCGGCGCGGGCGGTCCAATCCGTGATCCACATCTTGGCCCCACTCCCCTAGGGTCTGTGTCGATTTGCGCTCCTTGGCCGGACGGGCGCGGACGTCAGGCCGCCAAACGAAAGCCGTGGGGAAGAACTTACGGAAGCGAGGGACGTTTCAACAGCCCCCGTTGGGCCCATTCTCGATATAGCCCACCGGGGCCATACCGCCGGAACGGACTAGTTACCTGTAGTTGACGCGCCAGACACCGCGCAGGTTGTCACGATGGGGGCATAACGGACGAAGATCCTGATCAGCCGGTCCGGAAAGCACGAACCCCGGGGGACCTGTCCCTAATGCACTGCTCGTCCCGCGTACCCTAGACCCCGTGCGCGTTGCGAAGAACGATCGGGCCCAGGCCGCGTCCACGCTGTTCAGGCTGCTAGGTGCCGGGGTGGTGGCAGGCCTCATCGTCGCGCTCATCGCGCTGCCCGCCGTGGGCAGCGCGGGGCTGACCGCCCGCGACGCCGCCAACAACTTCGAGGACATGGACAGCCGGCTCAAGACGACACCGCCGTCCGAGAAGACGGTGATGTACGACGGCAACGGCAAGCAGGTCGCCACGTTCTTCGACAAGTACCGCGAGTCCGTCCGGCTCGACCAGGTCGCCCCCATCATGCGGCAGGCGATGGTCGACATCGAGGACTCGCGCTTCTACGAGCACGGCGCGCTCGACCTCAAGGGCACCATCCGCGCGATGGCGTCCAACGTCGAGTCCGAGCAGACGCAGGGCGGCTCCACCCTCACCCAGCAGTACGTCAAGAACCTCCTGGTCGACAGCGCCAAGACCGAGGAGGAGTACCGCGAGGTCACGGCGCCCACGGTCGGACGCAAGCTGCGCGAGCTCCGGTACGCGCTGGACGTCGAGCAGCGCCTCACCAAGGACCAGATCCTTGAGGGCTACATGAACGTCGCCTACTTCAGCGCCGGCGCATACGGCGTCCAGGCCGCGTCCAAGCGGTACTTCAGCATCCCCGCGTCCAAGCTGGGGCTCGGCCAGGCCGCCCTGCTCGCAGGGATCACCCAGAACCCCACGGCCTTCGACCCCATCCGCAACCCCAAGGACGCCCGCAAGCGGCGCGACGTCGTCCTCTACCGGATGGCGCAGCTCGGTCACATCACCAAGGCGCAGGCCGACTCGGAGGCCGCCAAGCCGATCCAGCTGAACCGCACCGACCCGGTCGGCGGCTGCGAGACCAGCAAGGCGCCGTACTTCTGCGAGTACGTGAAGTACGACATGCTCAACATCCTGTCGGACGGCAAGTACTGGCAGCTCAAGCCGAAGCAGCAGCAGAACGTCGTCAACAAGCTGAACCGCGGCGGCTACACCATCCGCACCACGCTCGACATGGACGACCAGCACGCCGTCGACAGGGCCCTGCGCGGGACCGTCGCCCCCGGCGGCAACCGCGTCGGCGCCGAGGCGATGGTCGAGCCCGGCACCGGCAAGGTCCGGGCCATCGGGCTGAGCAAGCGGTACGGCCCCGGCAAGGGCCGGACGACCATCAACCTCCCCGCCGACTCCGCGCACGGCGGCGGAAGCGGCGTCTCGGCGGGCTCGACGTTCAAGGTCTTCACCCTCGCCGCCGCCATCGACCAGGGCATCCCGGTCAGCACGACCATCAACTCGCCGCAGACCACCACGGTCAGCGGGTTCCAGCCCTGCCGCTACACCGGGATGTTCGACGGCAAGAAGGTGAAGAACGCCATGGTCGGCGGCGGTCCCTGGACGCTGTCGAACGCCGGCGACAGCGAGAAGGGCAACTTCAACCTGAAGACCGGCACCTGGCACTCGGTCAACACCTTCTACGCCGTCCTGGAGAAGCGCGTCGGCGTCTGCAACGCCGTCAAGATGGCCGAGAAGTTCGGGATGAAGCAGGCCACCGGCGACCCCCTGATGCCGATCGCGTCGCAGGTCCTCGGTGTCAACGACATCGACATGGTGCACCTCGCCGCCGCCTACGCGGGCTTCGCCGCGCGCGGCAAGTACTGCGCCCCCGTCTCGGTGACCGAGGTCGTCGACCCCGAGGGCAAGAAGCTCAAGCTGCCCAAGCCGGACTGCCACCAGGCCCTCGACCAGGACGTCGCCGACAAGGTGAACTCGATCCTGCAGGGCGTCCTCACCAAGGGCACCGCGGCCGGACGCAGCATCGGACGTCCCGCCGCCGGCAAGACCGGAACCTGTGAAGAGTTCACTTGCGCCGTCTTCGCCGGGTTCACCCCGAACCTCGCCGCCGCCACCGCCTACTGGGACTTCCGCGGCCCCTGGCAGTACAAGGTCTACGGCGTCTACGGCGCGGACATCCCCGGCGGCATGTGGCAGCAGTCCATGCGCAACGCTCTCTCGGGCAAGCCGGCGCCCGGTTTCCAGACCCCGACCCGCGACTTCGGCGACACCACGGACGTCCCGCAGGTGAAGGGCCTCACGGTCGCCGCCGCGACCGCCAAGCTCAAGGGCGCCGACCTGAACGTCCAGGTCGCGTCCGGCTCCGTCGACTCCGACCAGCCGAGGGGCACGGTCGTGTCCACCTCGCCCGACGCGGGCACCTCCGTCCCGCCCGGCACCACCGTCATCCTCTACGTGAGCGCCGGCAAGAAGCGCGGCGGAGGCGCCCCGCCCGACGGCGACTGACGCGAAAGGGCCCGGCGCCGAGCCGGGCCCTTTCTCATTCGGCGAGCTGCCGCTTCACCTCCGCCGCGACGCGCCCGCCCTCAGCGCGCCCGGCCACCTTCGGATTCACCGACTTCATGACCTGCCCCATCGCGCGGGGCCCCGACGCGCCCGTCTCGGCGATCGCGTCCGCCACCAGCGCCGTCAGCTCCTCGTCGGACAGCTGCGCGGGCAGGTAACCCTCCAGCACCACGCCCTCGTCCCGCTCCGCCTGCGCCTGCGCCTCGCGCCCCGCGTCACCGAACGCCGTCGCGGCCTCCCGCCGCTTCTTCGCCTCCCGCGTGAGCACCTTCACGACGTCGTCGTCGGAAAGCGTGCGCGACTGCTTGCCGGCGACCTCCTCGTTCTTCACCGCCGTGAGCACCATGCGCAGCGTGCGCGTCCGCAGCTCGTCGCGCGCCTTCATCGCGGACGACAGATCGGTCTCCAGCTTCTCCTTCAGGGTCATGCACAACATCATGCCCGTCCACGACCTTCCGCCTCATCAGGATTACCGACCGGTGCCCATGTCTGAAAGCATGGACCCCTGAGAAGGGAGAGCCGTGCGAAAGATCCACGCCGTGCCGCTGGGAGTGCTGGGCGCGGGCGCCGCGACCTTCGGGTACGCCTCGCTGATCGAGCGGAACTGGTTCCGCCTCCGCCGCTTCGACGTGCCGGTGCTGCCGCCGGGCCGGCCCTCGGTGAAGATCCTGCACATCTCCGACGCGCACCTCACGCCCGGCCGGTCCCGCCTGATCCACTGGGTCCGCTCGCTGGACGCCCTGGAGCCCGACCTCGTCGTCAACACCGGCGACACGCTCTCCCACCGCGACGCCATCGGCCCCTTCCTGGACGCCCTCGGCCCCCTCCTCGACCGCCCCGGCGTCTTCGTCTACGGCTCCAACGACCTGTACTCCCCGGTCCTGAAGAACCCGCTCCGCTACATCTGGCGCACGAGCAAGTCCGACTACGGCCGCCGCCGCCGCGAGCCCGACCTCCCCTACCGCGAGCTCGGCTCCTCCCTCCAGGCCGCCGGCTGGCTCGACCTCAACAACCGCATCGGCCGCCTCAAGGTCGGCGAACTGGACATCGAGTTCGGCGGCATCGACGACTCCCACATCAACCGGGACCGCTACGACAAGATCGCCGGCCCGGTCGACCCCCAGGCCGACGTCCACCTCGGCATCATGCACTCCCCGGAACCCCGCAACCTCGACCGCTTCACCGCCGACGGCTACGACCTCCTCCTGGCCGGCCACACCCACGGCGGCCAGGTCTGCGTCCCCTTCTACGGCGCCCTGGCCACCAACTGCGGCATCGACCGCCCCCGCGTGAAGGGCCTCCACAGGCACCGCGGCTCCTGGCTCCACGTCTCCGCGGGCCTGGGCACGTCCCCGAAGGCCCCCATGCGCTTCTGCTGCCCCCCGGAGGCCTCCCTCCTCACCCTCGTCCCCCGTCGGTGAACTGGAAGACCGCCCCGCTCCTAGCCACCCTGTACGACGTAGCCGTCCAGAACCGCCCCCTCTCCCGCCTGGGAGCCCGCGCCCTCTGGAACTACGACATCACCCACCTGCACAAGGCCATAGCCGCCCAGGACCCATCCGCCCTAACCCTGGACATCCCCTGCGGCGGCGGCCTGGCCGTGCGCGACAACCCCCGCCACGTAGCCGCCGACCTCTCCCACACGATGCTCAAGAGGGCCCGCCGCAAGACAACGACCCTCGTCCAGGCAGACATTTATAACCTCCCCTTCCCCACCTCCACCTTCGACCGGTGCCTCACCTACAACGGCCTCCACTGTCTAGAGGACCCCCAAGCCGCCCTCAAGGAACTGACCCGAGTCCTACGCCCAGGCGGCACCCTCCAAGGCACAACCCTCGTCAGGGGCGCCGGCCGAGACCCCTTGATCAAGCTCCTCCAGCACCAAGGCGCCTTCGGCAACCCGGGAACAGCGGCCGACCTCCAAACCTGGCTGGAGACCGCCCTCCTGACCGACATCACCCTCACCACCTCCGGCGCCGTGACCGCCTTCACCGCCCGGAAAACAGGGACGCAGCACTCCCCGGCATCCGCTAAGGTGGACTAGGCGCCGGGAGGACGTACAACTCCCGGGCAGCCACCACCGGGGTGTAGCGCAGCTTGGCAGCGCGCTTCGTTCGGGACGAAGAGGTCGTGGGTTCAAATCCCGCCACCCCGACACAAAGGTGCAGATCAGAGGCCGGTTCTCCACCACGGAGACCGGCCTCAAGATCTTTCGACCCTTATCTGACCCCGCCCCCGAACACGACCTCACGATCCCCAGGGTCACGCACCACTACCCGGTGGTTAGAACTCAGCCCCTCTGGCATCCCCATCTGAACCGCGGCCCGGCACTCTCGCAGCGCGCGATCGCGCCTGCTGGACGGCAGCATCGCGGCTCAACGACGGCAGTAACGCCTTCACGACGGTGTGCGACGGCATGAGCGTTGTGAGTGGCCAGCAGCTTCATAGTGATCGAGGTTCTGCCTGAGTGACCAGTTTCATGCGCCTACGTGTCGGCGCGGCGGGCCTGGACCTCCGCTGTGACACGGGTGACCGCGTCGACGAGGTCCTCATGTTCCCAAACCCTGATGACCGACCAGCCAGCCTCGGCAAGCAGTTGATCGGTTTCGGCGTCACGTCTCTGGGTTCCCTCTAGCTTCTTGGCCCAGAACTCGGCGTTGATCGCCGGTCGAGTCCGGTGCTGAGGACAGCTGTGCCAGAAGCAACCATCAACGAAGACGGCGACCTTCGCCTTGGGGAATACCAGGTCGGCAGTACGGCGGACCTCAGGAAGCGGACGCACCGAGACCCGGTAGCGGAGCCCTCGGGCATGGAGGGCGCGGCGCAGGGCCAGTTCCGGTTTGGTGTCACGCCCCTTGTTGCTCTCCATGCTCTTGCGCACGCCGTCGCTCGACGCCCAACTTGGCGTCCTCTCTGTTCCCACAGGACAACGGTACGAGAACCTCGGGCCCCGCACGGCCTCAACCAGGGAACCAAGACCGCTCAATGCACCGATCTAGAAATGTCAGTGGTTGTCCCTAAAATCTATGGCACGTTAAGGAGGCGCAGCCATGGGTGGGGACGGACTCAAGGTCCTGGAGATCTGTGCGGGAGCGGGTGGCCAGGCGCTCGGCCTGGAGCAAGCTGGCTTTGAGCCGGTGATGCTCGTCGAGAACGACGAGCACTGCTGTAAGACCTTGCGACTCAACCGGCCCTCCTGGGACGTGCGGCAGATGGACCTCCGCGACTTCGTGGCGGCGGATCACTCTGAGGCCCTGGACGTTGACCTGTTGGCCGGTGGCGTCCCATGCACCCCCTACTCTGTGGCCGGGCAGCAGAAGGGTGACTTGGACGAGCGGGACCTGCTGGAGGTAGCGCTCTACCTCGCCTACGAGGTTCAGCCTCGGGCCATCATGATCGAGAACGCGGCCGAACTGCTTACCCATCAAAAATTCGCTCCCAGCAGGGACGTCGTCCGGAAGCACCTCGCCCACCTCAACTACCAGCACACCTGGAAGATCCTGGACGCTCAGGCCTTCGGGCTTCCCCAGCGTCGGCGGCGCAGCGTCCTGATCGCGATGCGTGACCCTGACGCATTCTCGCGGTTCGCCTGGCCGGCCCCTGCGGGCCCACCGCCCACCGTGGCCGACGTCCTACTACCCTCCATGGCCAGCCGGGGCTGGCCGCACGCCGCCGAATGGGCTGCCATGGCCAGCAAGATTGGTCCAACGGTCGTTGGCGGGTCAAAGAAGCACGGTGGCCCTGACCTTGGTCCCGACCGGGCCAAGACGGCCTGGTCGCTGCTGGGCGTGAACGGCAACTCCCTGGCCAATGAGCTCCCCGGACCGACGGACGGCTTCGAGCTGGGGGTGGGGCGCAAGGGACGAGAGGGATTGCGGCGGTTGACCATCTCCCAGGTTGCCCTGCTTCAGGGGTTTCCAGAGGACTGGATCTTCGCCGGGAACAAGACCGCGAGATATCAGCAGGTCGGTAACGCCTTTCCGCCACCTGTGGCGCGTGCCGTCGGTGAGCGGATCGCTCGGGCCTTGCGGTTGGAGGGGTGACCGGAACGCGTCCTGGCATGATCCGCACGTCACATGCGGCACAGTGCCCTATCTACCATGTCACGGCGCCTAGGTCGGTAGGGTGACCGCCATGACCACGAGTCCCACCAGGCCCATCAGCGTCATCGATCTCTTCGCAGGGTGTGGCGGGCTCACCCAGGGATTCCACGAAGTGCGTATCGGCGGTGTTGAACAGCCGCGTTTTCGGACGGTCGGCGCAGTCGAATGGGACGTTGCGGCGGCGTCGACCTACGCAGCGAACTTCGCTGACGAGGCGGGCGGCGTCGACCATATCTTCACCGGCGAGGAAGGGAACATCGAGCACTGGGAGCCTTCCATGCTCGAAGGCGTTCAGGTGGACGTGATCCTCGGTGGGCCACCTTGTCAGGGGTTCTCCGGCCTCAACAGGCAGAAGGAGGACGACCCCCGCAACCAGTTGTGGCGCCACTACATGCGGGTGGTGCGTCAGCTCAGCCCGATGGTCTTCGTGATGGAAAACGTCGAACCTTTCCGGAGGAAGCCGGAGTTCGAACAGCTCCGGGAGGCCACCTACCCGGGAGGTGAACTGGAGGATTACCACCTGGAGGTTCTGGTTCTCAACGCTGCGGACTACGGCGTCCCCCAGGCCCGCAAGCGCACCATCGTGATGGCCACCCGCCGCGATCTGATCGGGCTGCACCCGCAACGAATCCCCCTGATGCATCCTGTCGCGAGCCACCGCAAGCCAATAAAGAACGAGTCACCCGTTCTGGTCAAGGCCGACGCCCTTGTAGATCTGTGGGTGCCGGTCAGCACAGTCTTTGAGCACACCGATTATCGCGCGCCAAACACCGAGCTCCCGGAACGGACGTGTCGGCCGCTTCAGGAAACGCTGCCCGGCACGTTCAGCACCACTGAGCTACACATCGGCCGCAATCCCACCGCTCATTCGTTGGATCGCTATGAGGCGATCCCCCCCGGCGGCAACCGCCATGATCTACCACCACATCTCTCGACGCCGAGCTGGATCAGGCACCGAACCGGTTCCGCAGATGTGATGGGGCGTCTCCGGTGGAGTGAACCGTCCGTGACCATCCGTACCGAGTTCTTCAAGCCGGAGAAAGGCCGCTACCTTCACCCCTACGCCAACCGGCCGATCACCCACTACGAGGCCGCCCTCATTCAGGGATTCCCGCCGGACTTCAAATGGTGTGGGACGAAGGTGCAGATCGCACGCCAAATCGGTAACGCCGTCCCGGTGGGCTTGGCTCGCGCGATCGCATGTCAGGTGTACACCTACCTGAACGCCACGGGGCAGGTTCGTCAGGCCGACCTCGGCAGGTCGGCCTGACGAGCTCGTCCGGTCACTCGCCCTCGGACGGCTTTCCGCCTCGAATATCGGCGGTAGCGAACAACTCTCGGAAGAGCGGAAGCAGCGCGTCCACGTCCTGGGACGTCACCGATCCATCGTCGGGACCTTCGGGCAATGCGTCGTACTGTACAAAGGCCGAGGCAGCGTCCTTCACCCATTGGTCGTTAGCTCGGCCGTCCCAGGGCGGGTCCGGAGCGAGCACGTCGAACAGGAGCGTGCTGCCAGCGCTGTTGATCGCCTTGGCCAGGCCGTTCAACGACCGACCTTTCCGCACCGCCCCCTCCTGCATGAGTCTGATCAGCGCCTGCGCGGTGACCTGGTGACAGACGATCTCCAGTCGCAGCACGGTGTTGAAGGACTCCTGGTTTCCACATGCCACCTCCACCGGACCGTAGTCAGAGCCGTTACGAAACAACTCGGCGGCCCACCACAGCCGCGAGAACGTCTGCTTATGAAAGGAACCTACGAAGTGGGCCCGGTGGGCCTGAGGCACGAGGCTGCTCTTCGACACCTTCGGCGGGTTGCGCCAAAAGACGTAGTCAGGTGCGAGTCGCAGCGCGAGAAAGTTCCACCTGCGGCTGTCCGCCGCCTCCTGGCGGTTCATGCGCAGCATGGCGTGTAGGCGGGGTGCGAGCCATGCGTCCGCCTGAGTGGCTCTGTCGTCAAACCGATCCATGGCCTCGTCGATCAACTCGCGGACAGGGCCGGCCTCCCAACGCGGCTCGTTCTCAAGTGGCGTGCACGCCTTGTCGATGGCGAGCCGGGGCAACCGTTCAACACCCTGCAGAACGGACGTGGTCAGATACCTTGTAGCGTCCCGCTCCGGCAGCAGCCCGAGAAGGTATGGGGTCTGGGGCGCGGCAGTCATGATTCCTTCCTGCGGTGGATCGCCCTGATGAATCCCCCGAGCTGTCTTGGGAGGGCGGCCTGGCGGGTGACGGCGTGCATGAGTCTGGACTGCAACTCGCCCCCACCGTCGCCGCTCACCCGCCGTGAGACGAGCTCGATAAGCCCATCGTCGAGGGACAGTTCTGGGAAGACGTCGGGAAGCAACCTCCGTAGAACAGTTCCGCGCCATCCCTCCGGCCACTCAGGCGCACCCTCCTCATCCACATCCGCCTCGTACATGGCCGCGTTAAACAGCGCAGTCCACGCATCAGCGGCGATTTGCGCTGAAAGGATCTCGCGGACCGAGCGGTCATCACCGCCCAGAATGCGCTCCAAACCGTCGAACCTCCTGTTGAGATAGACGTTCGGCTTGTCCCCCGTCGCATCCACCGTCCACGGATCGGTTCTATACGCGTTCAAGTGAGGGTGCGCCGGGTCCGCGAAGTCGACGAAGGAAAAGGCGACGCCGTCGGATCGGTCGGCGCTCCGAGCCTGGAGATCGACGGTCCACCCCACCCGAACACCTCCGATCATGCGTCCTTGCACCCCGTCCACGGTGGCGACAAGCTGAGCCGACAAACAAGCCTGGCTCAGGTGACGGGCACGCTCCAGCAGGACCGTCCCGGTCCACGAGCCATCCGCGTCCCGCCTCAGCGGCGTCACCGTCCTGGCGTTAGTGCGCCGTTCAGACAGGACCGCGACGCAGGTGACGCCCTGCCACGGTCCTGTTCCTAGGTCGGGGGCGTTCACGCGGACGGTTAGCCTGGCCTGCGTCCATTCTTCGCGCTCGATGTTGTGGAGGGCCACCACCTTGTTTTCGTCGGAAACCATCTCACCGGCCAGGGGAACGCCGTCCAGTGCCACCTTTTCAATGCGCATGGCGCACACGTCTCCCAGCACGGGATAGGGGAACAACCTATTTGTGTTCATTCGGCGGGCTCCTTGGCGTGGCGGAGGTCGATCTCGGCAAACGCCATCCGGGCTGCGACGGGGTGGCTGCTGATGTCACTGACCCCGTTAAACGAGGCCGTTCGGCAACCGGCGGTGAACAACAACGCCCCCTCCTCGGTGAGTTCGCAGTGGGACTCTGGCTCAATCTTTGCCCAACGGGCCTCGGGCTTCGGGCCGGAGCGGGAGGCAAACCGCAGTATGGGAGTGAGCATCCAGGCGTCATCCTTAACGGGAAGTCTGATCTCCACGCGAACGTGCCAGGCCCCGTCGACATCAATCGTGCCTTCGACAGCGTCAATGGTCGGGACCCGCGCACCCCCGCTGCTCTGAGCCCTTGGCACACCCAGGTCGAGCAGCCCCTTCAACGACGTCGGGCCGGCGCCGCCCCGGTCCTCGCTCGGACGCAAGGCGCGGCGGACCTCTTCCAGCATGGCTGAGCGGAAGTTGCGAATGCCGGTCACGGCACCGCGGGCGTACGTGGTGGTGAGGTCGTCGGTACGCTTCCAGTCGTTGTGTTCTGGCGGCTCCGCCGCTCGGAGGAACTGTTCGGCCTCCTTCGCTCCCGGCGCGTCAGCACCAGCCGCTTCACCGGCCAGCAATACCGCCTGGAAGGGCTCCACACCCATCGGCAGATCCGTGACGCCTCGGTTCATGACGACCATCCGGCTACTGCGCATACAAACCAGGCGATTCGAGCGGTTGGTAGGTGTGTCCTCCCTCGCGAGCAGAAGCACGGCGTCGTGCGTCATGGACGTGGCCTTCCCGGTACTCTTCAGCGGCGGGATTTGGAGGCGCACGCTTCTTTGGACGACGTCGTCTCCGGCAGTCGACTTGGTGACGGTCCGACCTTGCAGGAACGCACGCAGAGCCCTGCTTCGTGTCGGCTCGTAAACATCGGGGTCGATGCGTTCCTCCGGCACTACGACAACCCCGTTGCGCCTTGCGACCACAGACGCCTCCAACATCGGACGCCGTTGCGGTGTGGCGACCATCGACGCCCAGAAGCTGGACGCGAGCCCGTCGACGAGGGCCGCATGCATGCTCTCCAGATTGTCCGCCTCGCCGCTCGGGTCGTGCGCTCCAATGATGAGGAACGAGGTGCCGGGGGCGCCGCTGTCACGTTTGAGGAAAAGCCGTTCGGCGGTTTCGTCGTCGCCCCACCACGACCTCGTCGCCCCGCGCCGCTCCGGGTCCGGTTCACCAAACCAGGCAGGCCCCGCCCACTCGTTACCGACGGCACGGCGCCAAGGCAGCTCCAGGCGCCCGAACATGCGGTTAGCCGTCCGCCCCTGGTACGGCTCCGACAGTGTGCTGTTGATGAGGACGAGGCCCAGGCGGCTGGTTGCCCAGAAGGTGGCCTTGCCGAGCCCGTAGGAACCGCCGGCCGCTTCTCCCTGCTTTCGACTTTCCAGCTGGCGCCGGGTTACTGCCGCAAAGCGCCCGTTGTCATAGTCGGAGCCTGTGAGGCCTGCGGCGTTGTAGTCGTCGATCCTTAGGAGAAGCAGGCGGCCCGTCTGGCGAAGATCCCTTATCCCCTCTGCCAGAATCCGACCGACCTTGTTGTCTGCGCCAGCGGCCGCATCGAGGTGCGGTTCAAGCTCGTTCCAGCGGAGCGCCTCAAGGAAGTCGTACAGCCGCTCGCCCTCGATTTCGTCCAGGATGTGGCGCACGCGAACCGGCTCGTCTTTGTTGAGCCGCTCGTCCAGGCTGTTCTGTGTGGCCTCACGAGCCAGGACGCCAAGATTGGGGTCGAAGGCGAACGCGGCCGCGTTGCCGAACTCCCGGCCGCCGTCGTCGTGGGCGGGACGGTGATACCAGGTCAGTGCCTCCACTGAGGTTCCCGGATCCTGTCGGCTGACCAGGGATCCGGACGACAAGCCCAAAACATCCTCGATCGCCTGGATCTTGTTCATTTGAGGCTCGGCCCGGTTCGTTATCCAGGCGGACACGGCGGCCCGGGTCACGCCGATTTCGACCGCGAGCTCGGCCTGGCTCATGTCCTGCCGCCGAAGCTGGCGAGCAAGCCAATCCCCGAACCTCTCTGCCTCCACCGCGAGCCCTCCTCACCTCGATCATTTGACAGCACATCGTACGTCAAAAGAACTGTTCTTCACCCGCCTTGGAGGACGCCCAATTCAATCAACATACGCAAAGTGACGACGTCGTCACTCAGTGAAATCGATTCGCTATGCAAAATGGGGCAAAAGTGACTTTACGTCGCGCAGCCCGGGCTCGGCGGTCTACAAGTTCAAGTTCCCTCGACATCTCACTTGCGTCGAATTCTTAGAGCGTTGTAAGGTTTCGAACCCGAGGTCACGCAGTCCGTTTGACGGACTTATTGACGAGAAGTTGATCTAGTAACCAGAAGCCCGGTAGGCAATCTTCGACAGCACGACCTCACCCACGACCTGGAGACTCATCGACCCATCACCTCCAATCTCTCCGAACAAGAGAAAAGGGGTGTTGTGAAACGGCCCTCTGCACCGGAGATCAAAATCGACGGCAGGCTGTCGCTCATGCCCCAGAGCGATTCCATCTGCGTGATGCCAGGAGGACACGACAGGAATGGAGCCCCCCACGTTCGGCGACCCCTACCCACACGAGTTCAGGAATGCCTTCGTCCGCGTGCACGAGACCCTCGAAGCGTCCTTTCCAGGGGCTGGCGACGTCCTCTGCGGGTACTGCGATGTCTTGCCGGAGCGCGCTGAGCGCTGGCGCCACGATTACTACGCCTCACTGCGTGACCACAACGGCTCCGTGCGCTTCCCGCGGGCATCGCATCACGAGAAGCGCCGCAGGGATCGGTCGTCCCTCCTGTCGGACGACGACCGGTTCGAACTGGACCTTCTGACCATCAAGCACCTGCGAAAACGGTCCTCCTGACGTCTGCATTCGCAAGGAGGTAAGAGGTAGCGGGCCTTTGATCCCCGCTCTGTCCGGCGCCAAGTTCACCGCCACAACGAATAAGCCACATCAGCATCATGCAGCGACGCACCCTTGTCGCGAGGAGTTGACCGAGCCGTGTCCGAGGCTTCCTCCCCTTTCCCTCAGTCCGTAGTGGACCTCGTCGTTGAGCAGTCGCTGCGCGTGCTGGCCACCTACCGCGTCGACCCCCGCCTGATCGAGGAGCACGCGAACGGCGAGCGCCGCATCACCCAGGGCGGCTACGGCGACCGCCAGGTGTATGAGCTTGTTCAGAACGCCGCCGACGAGTTGCGAGCGGACGCCGGTGGCGAGATCGGCGTGGTCCTCACGTCCACGCACCTGTACTGCGCAAACGAGGGTTCCCCTGTTACTCCACAGGGCGTCGACACCATCCTCCGCATGGGAGTCTCCCGCAAGCGCGGTGGCCAAATCGGCCGTTTTGGAGTGGGTATCAAGTCGGTGCTGTCGGTCTCGGATGCCCCCCAGTTCTTCAGTCGGAGCGGTTGCTTCGGCTTCGATCGTGAGTGGTCCGCCGAGGAGATTCGGAGCGTCCACCCCCAGGCGGAGGAGACGCCAGTCTTGCGCATGGGCCGGCCTCTCGACCTTCAAAGGTCGATCGCCGCCGACCCGGTCTTGGCGGAGCTGATGAAGTGGGCGACCACGGTGGTGCGGCTCCCACTCAAACCGGAGAGCGTGCAGCGTCTCGGTGTCGACCTGCGCAACTTTCCCGTCGAGTTCCCGCTCTTTTCGCCACACGTCGGTACGGTCACGTTGGAGGACCGGCGCGTCGTACCGCCCGTCCGACGGACCATCTCCCAGATGGTGGAGGGCGATCGGCACACCCTCCAGGAGGAGAAGTCCGATGGTTCGGATGTCATGTTCCAATGGCGGGTGTTCACGCGGACGGTCAAGCCGAGCAAGTCGGCACTGGAATCGGCCGGCGAGCTCCATGACCGTCCCGAGATCGATCTGTCGTGGGCGGTGCCCGACCGATCCGGCCGCATTCGGCCACTAGGCACGTTTTGGGCGTACTTCCCTACCAACTACGCCACGCTGTTGCGTGGCATCCTTAACGCTCCCTGGAAAACCAGCGAAGACAGGCAGAACCTATACAAGGGCAGCGCCTTCAACGATGAACTGATTAACGAGGCGGCCAGGCTCGTGGTAGGCGCGCTCCCCGAACTGTCGCCGGCGGATGACCCCGCCGCCTATATCGACCTGCTTCCCGGCCGCGGCAAGGAGGCCCCGCAGTGGGCTGACAGACAGCTCACCTTGGCCATCTGGGCGATCGCCGCCGACGAGCCGTCTCTACCCGACCAGCAGGGCGTTCTCTGTCGACCAGCGGAGCTGATGCTGCACCCCGAGGGTCTGAAGGACACCTGGCTCAAGTTGTGGGCCGGGCACTCGGGCAGGCCGGTGGCCTGGTGCCATCACTCCGTCGAGTCGCGCGAACGCCGCGCCCGCGCCGAGCGCATTATGCGGCGGGCCGAGGTACCGGACGCGTCCGTCCGGCAGTGGTTGGAGGCCCTGGTCGAGGACAGGTCTCCGGAGGCATCCATCGCTGCTGTCCGCATCCTGGCAGACATTGTCCGCACCAATCACCCTGCGGCCGAGGAGGCGCGTAAGTCCCGGATCCTGCTCACAGACACGGACGGCCTCGTCGCCCCCGTGGTGGGCAAGATTTTTCGCCGCAGCTCGGATGACAATCTGAGCGACAGCCTCTTGTACGTCCACACCGCGGTCTCCGAGGACTTCAACGCCGTTCCAGCGCTGGAGACGCTCGGCATTCACGAGGCGCACGCCGTCGGCCGGTTCTCCGCGGTGGTCGAGCAGGGTGTGCAGGGCTACACCGAGGATCAGTGGGTGGCGTTTTGGGAGCTGTCCCGTCAGGTGGGCCCGGACGGCGCCACCGCGATCTTGCGGGACCAGGTGCCGGATTGGCGCCATGCGCTCAAGGTGCGGACACTCGCCGGGTCATTCCGCCGGATGGCCGACTGTCTCATGCCGGGCCGAGTGGTCCCCGCCGACGGCTCCCGGGACGCCGCTTACGCCGTCGACGTGCGGTTCCACGACGGTGACCGGGCTGTCCTGCGCAGTCTGGGCCTGACCGACGTCCCCGCCGCCCACGTAGATCCCTCAGCCGAGCCCTGGTTCGACGACTACGTCGAGACAGCATGGAACATCTACTGCAAGACGCTTTCCGCGAACTCTCGACGTCCCCAGCTGAAGTCCATGCAAACCGAGGGTGCCCTGCCCGCGGGCCCCCTGCACTTCCTCACCAAACTGTCCGAGGAGGGCCGCGCCGCCTTCCTGAAGCATCTGCCCTCCGGCGGGCTGGTGACGCACTGGACCGTGCGGGTCGGCGCCCAGCTGGGAACACGTCAACACATCTTGTCGCCGCTGGTCTGGATGGCACGCCGACACGGTTTCCTCCAGACGAGCCTTGGGTTGCGCGCCGTGCACGGGAGCGTCAGCCCGGCCCTTGGGGAGCACCGGCGACTGTTCGCCGTCGCGGACGTCCCGATCGGTGTGGCAGAGGCGCTCAAGTTGCCCGAGACCCTAGACCGGATTCCGGCCTCGACTTGGACAGCACTCCTGAAGGATGCCTCCGTCAGTGAGAACGAAGCGTTCCCGGGACAGGTGTACGCCCTGGTTCTAGAGGCCGGAGCCAAGTGGACTGAGGACATCGGCACCCGCTGCCGGGTCGGCACGAAATGGGCCAGCGACGTCCCCGACGAAGACATCGCGGTGACCGCGGATCGCGCTGAGTACGAGTCGTTGGTGCGGGAGAACATCGCAGCACTGCTGATGCCCACGGCGGAAAGCGCCGAACTCATGATCGAAACGTACGGCATGGCGTCACCGGTCGGCCTCATCCAGAAGGAGCTCCGGTTTGTTCCCACCTCGGAGCCGACGCCGCTTACCGATGAGTTCCCCCATCTGGTGGTCTCGTACCGGGCCAAGGTCACTGGCTGGACGCTGACGCGTTGCCGCGAGTTGGAGGAGATCATCACTTCCCCGAACGGGGAGCGGTCCACGCCGATACGGGAAGCGGCACAGGACCAGTCGGTGCTGGTTAAAGATCCAAACGATGACCTGGACGCGCTGCTGGCCGTAGACCGCGTCCTCAAGTTGGGATTGGGCCGACAAGGTTGTCAGTCAATCTTGAACCGGCGCGAGAACGCCCGCCGCTCCAAGCTCAAGCAGGAGGTCCGCCAGGCGAAGACCGTGGCCGAAAAGATTCATATTTTGATCGGTCCGGAGATGCTCAGGAGCCGTCTGCCTCAAGGTCTGATCGAGAATGAGGAGGCCCGCACCAGCAAGACCATCGAGGGCGTGCGTCTTGCCGAGCTCGCCATCGACGCCTTCGGCCCTGGTCTCCTCCGCGCCTACGCCAAGGACATCTCCGTAAACGTCGACGGCGCACCTTCGCAGTTCAACGGCAGCAACACCGCCCTGCAGTTCGTCAACGAACTCGGACTGCCCGATTTCTACGCCGGAACCAGAATCGAGACGCCCCCTTCCTCGGAGAAGGTGGATGGCCCGACATCCTTCCCCCGACTCCACGACTACCAGGAGCGGTTGGCGGCGAACATGTATGACCTACTTGCTGAACGGCTCCCAGGTCGGGCGATGCTTAGCCTGCCCACCGGAGCTGGCAAGACCCGCATCGCCGCCGAGTCGGTCATCCGTCGGTTTAAGGATCACGGCCTCAACGGCCCGGTTCTGTGGATCGCGCAGACCTGGGAGTTGTGCGAGCAGGCTGTTCAGAGCTGGAAGTTCGTATGGCAGAAGGTCGGCCCTGAGGAACCCTTGACGATCAACAGGCTGTGGAACAACTACGAGGCCGCGGCCGTCGGTTCCGGTCCGCAGCTTGTAGTGGCCACGGACGCCAAGCTGGAGAGTGTGCTGGACAAGGAGGAGTATTCCTGGCTACGAGAGGCCTCACTCGTCATTGTCGATGAGGCACACAGCGCCTACTCCCGCATGACACCAATCCTGAAGTCCTTGGGAATCACCCACTCGCGCGCAGCGCGTCCGCTCATCGGCCTGTCCGCCACCCCTTACCGGGGATTCAACGAGGAGGAGACCCTGCGGCTCACCCGGCGGTTCGGTCATCGCCGGCTGGACGACGGCGTCTTCCCACCGGGCGACCCCTTCACCCCGTTGCAGGAGCTGGGCGTACTGGCTCGGGTCGAGCACCGGGAGTTGAGGGGTGCGACGCTCGAGCTGTCCGAGAAGGAACTCAAGGACGCCGACTTCCGTGGACTTCCGGCCAGCGCGGAATGGCGTCTAGAACAGGACGATGAACGCAACGAAATGCTCCTGGCTGAGATCAAGGCCATGCCCGACGACTGGCCGGTGCTGTTCTTCGCCACCTCCGTCAACCACGCGAGACTGATGTCCGCCATCCTCTCCAGGGAAGGCATCCCCTCTGTTGCGATCGACTCAGGCACACCGACCCCCGAGCGTCGCGCCGGCATCGACGCCTTCCGCACCAAGCGAATCAGGGTGCTGACGAACTACAACGTCCTTGCTCAGGGCTTCGACGCCCCCGCCACTCGCGCGGTCGTCGTCGCCCGCCCCACTTACAGCCCGAACATGTACACCCAGATGATCGGCCGTGGCCTGCGCGGCCCGCTGAACGGCGGCAAGGAGGTCTGCACGATCCTCGACGTGCATGACAACATCGTCAACTACGACCGCCAGCTGGCCTTCACCGAATTCGAGGACCTGTGGAGGGCTCGATGAGCGACGCGCCATCCAAGGGAGCGCCTCCGCTCACCCTCGAACAGCAGAAAGTGGTGGACCTGCCCGCCGACGCGATGACGCTGGTGGTCGCGGGAGCGGGGGCCGGCAAGACCCACACCCTGGTCCGCAGGCTCGACGCACTCCTCAAGCACGAAGGGCTTAGTGCTGGCGAGACACTGGTGCTGAGTTTCTCCCGGGCAGCAGTCCGTGAGCTTAGGCGCCGGCTCGACCAACATGCTGACGCTGGCCGCCATGTGCGGGTGCAGACCTTCGACTCCTGGGCGTTGGAGTTGCTCACTCAGGTAGATGCCAGCGGGGAGTGGGAGGGGCGCGGCTTCGACGAGCGGATCAAGGCCGCCGCCGAGCTGATCGGGACGTCGGCGGTGAACGACCTGTACGAGGACCTACGTCACGTCATTATCGACGAGGTGCAGGATCTCGTTGGCGACCGGCGAGAACTGGTCGAGGCACTGCTGGACACCTACAACTGCGGATTCACCGTCGTAGGCGACCCCGCACAGGGCATCTACGGCTTTCAGGTGAACTCCGCGGAGCGGGCGGGCGAGGTCGGTCGCTTCTTCGACTGGCTCTGCAGTCGGTTCGGCGAGGATCTGACCGAGCTGCACCTCACCCGGAACTTTCGCGCAACCACTAACAAGGCGAGGATCGGGCTGCCCTTCGGCCCGCGACTTCAGGCAGGCGTTAAGGAGCATGCCGAAGATGGCGGCGTCCCCTACGAGGAGCTGCGGACCGCCCTACTCAACACCCTCCCGATCGGAGACCTGTCCGACCGGTTCGTTCTCCAAGGCTTGCGGGACCACAAGGGGACAACGGCTGTCCTGTGCCGTACTAACGGCCAGGCACTTCTAGTGTCGGAAGCACTACACACCGGCGGCGTACCGCACCGGGTACAGCGTTCGGCCACCGATCGGGTCGTCCCGGCGTGGCTGGTCGGGCTCTTCAGCGCGGCAACCTCGTCGATCATGCCTCGAAGCGAGTTCGTCGAGATCGCGAAGGAGCTTCCCCTTTCGGCGGACTGGGCTCCCGAGGAACTGTGGCGGGTTCTGCTTCGCGCTGTCCCCAGCCGGACCGGCAGCCTCGACCTCGGTCGGCTGCGGACGGCACTGGCGGAACATCGAGTGCCTGACGAGCTGACCGCGCCGCCAGCGTCGGAGCTGATCGTGTCGTCGGTTCACCGGGCCAAGGGGCTGGAATTCGACCGCGTCCTGATCGTCGACCCCGGCCCGTTGCGGCCGGACTCGGACGACCCGGGCGAGGAGTCGCGAATGCTTTACGTCGCACTGACTCGGCCACGCCACGAGCTCATGTATCTCGCTAACCCCGAGACTATGCCGATGGTTCTCCGGAGGACGCATGACAATCTGCGGTGGGGGCGCTATCACGTCAAGAGCCGAGGCATGCGGCTCGGCCTGGAGCTCCTGGCTGGCGATGTGAACCGGGAACAGCCTGCTGGCAACCACCTGATCCTCCCCAATCTCTCATTCGGCTGGTCAGCGGCGGAGATCCAGCGTTATCTCCTCGATGTCGTCCGGCCTGGCGACGAGGTCGTCTTGGTGCAGGCGGAAGAGCAGTCGGTTCACCTGAACCAGGCCCCGCGCTACCTGGTGATGCACAACGGTCAGGTCGCCGTCGGGATCACCTCGGAACAGTTCGCGCGAGACCTTTACGCTTACCAGCAGCGGTCGCGAAAACACTCACCCGAAAGGTGGGCCCGACGTATCGTCAACGTCCATGTGGACGCGATAGAGACGACGACGGGTAGCCAAGCCGCCTCGGCCGAGGCGGGGCTAGGTGAACGCGGTGTGTGGGTGGTACCGCGGCTCGTTGGGCTGAGCCGGTTCGACTACGACCAGACCGCTAGCGCAGGGGGAGACCTTGTCTCGACACAGTGACCACTACCGGTTCCGGTCGGAGCTGGTGGAACGGCTACAGCGGGATCTGCTAGGGCCGATCGGCGCCGATGACGAAATCATCACCGATGCACCGATCACCACTTATGCCGCAGGCATCCTCTTCCCCGGCGAGGAGGGCGGCCGACGGGACGACACCCTGGAAGACAATGGGGACGTGCCAAAGGATTTCGCCGACGAAACCGACGGCAGGGCCGTCTCCGACGTCCTCGACGAGGATGCGGTCCCGGACACCGGCGTCTCCCTGGCCAACTTGCAGAGGCCGTCCTCCATGGGACTCACCTTCGCCGTGGACCCCACGGTGGCCCGAAGCGTCACCGTCACCGTCTCGGCCGCGGTTTACGAGCCCATCAACGCCGAGGGCGACGTCGTCACGGCGCGGCGGGCCGAAGCCCGCTCGACCGAGCAGCACGACCAGCATTGGCGTCGGCGCCCCTTGTCGCCACCCCCGATCGACATCGACATCACGAAGCCCGCCTTGAAAAAGGAAGACCTGGGCACGCGTGACCTGGAGCTTCGCTACAACGTCCGCAAGCCCTCGGACGGTGCCGTTGCGGTCACCGTCACGCTCGTCAACGCCCGCAAAGTCAGCCGGTCCGAGCTGCAGGACCCTCACTGCTTCTTCCAGCCAACCCTTCACATTGCCGGCCCGGATGGAACCGCCGCGCTGGTTGAGCGCCCAGTACCGGTGGGTGTGGACGAGGAAGAGGTCAAGCTCAACAAGCTCCTGCACCGGCACGCCCCAACCTTCGCAGTCGGCCACGGCTGTGCGGCCGACTGGAACTGGACAGCGCCGCCCATGCGCGGCGCCGTTCTCCAGAAGGCGCGAAAGGCATCGGTACCCGCCGTTTGGTCGGCTTTTGTTCCCTCCTACGAGCTGTTGCTGACAGACTCCAATCGGGACATCGACGCCAAAGCCCTGGGCATGTTGCGGCTCTCCGAGGCGTCGGACGCGGAGATCATCGGTTCGTTGACCGCCTTGGCTACCGGCTACCGCACCTGGATAGCCGAGCGCGGCACCGAAGCCGAGCAGCTTGCAGACACCGAATACGCCAAGACGGCACGGACGCGCATCAAGGAATGCGGCGAAGTTGCCAGCCGCATTGAGCGTGGAATCGAGGTACTTGAGAGCGACAGGAACGCGATGACCGCCTTCCGGCTCGCCAACCGTGCCATGGCAGAGCAGCGGGGACGCACATCATGGATCAGGGACGGCCGGTCCCGTGACCTGAGTCTGGACGGGGAATGGCGTCCGTTTCAGATCGCTTTCATACTCCTCTGCCTTCAGGGGATCGTTGATCACGACCACCCCGAACGCGCCATTGCCGACGTTCTGTGGTTTCCGACCGGCGGTGGCAAGACAGAGGCATACCTCGGCCTGATCGCCTTCACGGTCTTTCTGCGGCGGTTGCGCAATGGTGCTGCCGCCAGCGGCGGGGTCACGGCGCTTATGCGCTACACGCTGCGGCTGCTCACCCTCCAGCAGTTCGAGCGTGCGACGGCGCTCATCTGCGCCATGGAGTCGATCCGTCGACGCGACCCTGCCCGCCTCGGCGACGAGGGCATCTCCATTGGCATGTGGGTCGGCAGCGCAGCCACCCCCAACGACCTGAAGACGGCGGCCAAAAGCCTGCGGACACTGCGCAAGGACAAAGATCTTACCGAGAACAACCCCGTTCAACTCCGTGTCTGCCCATGGTCAGGCGCCGTTCTCGGCCCCGCACACTACGACGTGGACCTGGACCGGGAGACGATGACCGTCTCCTGCCCAGACGCCGATTGCGAGTTCCGCGACGGTCTGCCGATCCATCTCGTCGACGAGGAGATCTACCGGGTGCGCCCCACCCTAGTGATCGCCACCGTAGACAAGTTCGCCATGCTCACCTGGCGGGATGACGTCGCCGCGCTGTTCAACCGCGATCGGCCGGGCACCCCTCCCCCGGAGCTGATCGTGCAGGATGAGCTGCACCTAATTTCTGGGCCGCTCGGCACACTCGCAGGTCTCTACGAGGTCGCTGTGGATGTCGCCGCTGGCCAGCCCAAGGTCGTCGCATCCACCGCGACGATCCGGCGCGCGACCGAGCAGGGGCGGGCGCTGTTCGACCGTACCGTGAGCCAGTTCCCGCCAGCGGGGCTCGACTCGCGCGACTCGTGGTTCGCTGTGGAGACGCCCCCTGCTTACAAGGCATCACGCCTATACGTCGGCCTGATGACGCCGAGCACAAGCCAGGCCACACTGCTGGTACGCGCCTACGCTGCGCTCCTGCATGGCGCGGCGGCGGGGGAGGGCCCCAACGCCATCCGGGACGCCTACTGGACGCTGGTCGGCTACTTCAACAGCCTCCGGCTGCTAGCTGCAGCGGAGCTTCAGGTCCATGACGACGTCCAGGACCGGCTTGCACTGTTGACCAAGCGGGATGGTGTCGAGCGTCAGGTCGAGCGCCCCACCGAGCTGACGAGCCGGGTGAAGTCCAGCGAGATCCCCACGCGCCTGAAGGAGCTAGAGATCGCGCTGCCGGCAGGGGCCTTCGACACCGTCCTGGCCACCAGCATGATCTCCGTCGGCGTCGACGTCGACCGCCTCGGGCTCATGGCTGTCATGGGCCAGCCGCAGACCACCGCCGAGTACATTCAGGCCACTAGCCGCGTCGGACGACAGCACCCCGGCCTGGTCGTGACTCTCTACAATGCCGCGCGGTCGCGCGACCGCTCACACTACGAGACCTTCACCTCCTACCATTCAGCTCTCTATCGGCAGGTCGAGTCAACGAGCGTTACCCCGTTCTCCGCTCGTGCCCGGGACCGGGCTTTGCACTCGGTCCTGATCGGCCTCACCCGGCTGATGGTCGATGAGGCCCGCCCCAACAGGGCGGCGCAAGACGTCGAGGACTTCGTGGACCGGATCGAGGAGGTGACGGAGAGGATCGTCACTCGGGCGGCGAGCGTAGCCCCGGACGAGGCGAAGGATGTAGCCGAGCACCTAGCCGCCACTATCGAGCACTGGCGGTACCTCGCCGACCGTCATCACCTTGAGGATGGAGACGAACCACTGCTGTACTCCGCCCAGCGCTCGTTCAAACGGAGCGAGAAGCGCGCTGAGGACGCAGCGTTGATCCGGCGCTACTCCGACGAAGACCTGGAGCTGGCGTTCATGGCGCTACAAAGTATGCGCGACGTCGACGTCGAATCCGACCTCTACCTGGAGCACTGACATGGCCCTGCGTTCCGACTCCAAGAGACGGTCCTTCGGCATCCCGGGCAAGGATCCCAAGGCCACAAAGCCTTCCCGCCAGTCCAAGGGTGCTGTTCGACGGACTCAGATGATCACCACGTACGGTGTGGGGTCGCTGGTCGCACTCGGCGACCAATCTTTCCTGGTAAGCGGGCTGGACACCTGGCGGGTCAACTGGGCGCCCGTGATCTACGAGCCCAACCTCCAGCGTTGGCTGGGGGTCACACACTTCCGGCTACCCCCCGCCGACAATCCCCCAAGCGGGGATGGTGTCAAAATTCGTCGTTTTCCCCGGTGGTACTCCTGCTCCGAATGCAAGGATCTGAAACCGTTCAAGGATTTCGGAGTAAATGAGAAGAACATTTGCCCGTCTTGCGGCACCACATTGACCCCTTCCCGCTTCATTGTCGCCTGCGTGAACGGCCATCTCGACGATTTCCCTTACTGGGAATGGGTACACCGGAAGAAGGATTCTTCCGGCACCAAGCGCACGTCCTCCTGCAGGCTAAGCCTCCACACCACGGGAACCAGCGCCTCCCTTGCCTCCGTGGTCATTAAGTGCTCCTGCGGCGAGCAGTCCTCCATGGCGGGATCATTCGGCAAAGAGGCCTTGCGCAGCATCGGTGTGACATGCCGTTGCCAGCGACCGTGGCTCGGTCGCGGATCGGACGAGACAGGCTGCGATGAAGCACCGCGTACGATGCAGCGAGGTTCATCCGCGGCATGGTTCCCGGTCCACCGCTCATCGCTGTCCATACCACCGTGGTCCCAGCGCCTTCAGCAGCTCCTTAACAAGCACATGAACCAGATCCACAAGCACCGGGACGATGACACGTCTCTGCGGATCGTGATCGAGACGTTCATCGACGGAACCGACTTCACCGTGGAGCAGGTGCTGTCCGCGTTGGAGGACAGGGACAGGCTCGCCGAGGAACCTCTGGACGACGACGCCAAACTCGACGCCTCCAGCCGACTTCGCACGAAGGAGTACAAGGAGCTGGAGTCCGGGGTATCCGCGGAGCACCTCGAGGACGAGTTCGAGTGCGAACCGGCGCCCCTGGACGCGTCGGCGTCGCGTCCTCCTGGTCTGGACAAAGTCATGCTCGTCAAGCGGCTGCGGGAGGTCCGCGCCCTTAAGGCGTTCACCCGCGTCGAGGCACCTGACCGGCTGACCCTGCGCGAGCGCGCAGCCAAGCTCTCCCTGGAGAAGCTTGATTGGTTGCCCGCAATCGAGGTGAGCGGCGAGGGAGTGTTCCTCAGCCTGGACAACACATTGGTGCGTACATGGGAGCAGTCACCCGGCCCCCTCCATCGGGCGGATCGCATCCGTGGCCACCACGAAGGGCTCCTACGCGAGCGCGCGGCAAGGGCCGGTGTGAAGGCGACGAAGGCGGACCTGGCATCCGAGGTCGACGCCCGCTTCATTCTCCTACACACGCTGGCCCACGCATTGATCAATGAGTGGAGCCTGGACAGCGGTTACCCCGCCGCCTCCCTCAGGGAGCGGATCTACAGCTCCGACACGATGAAGGGTGTCCTCATCTATACGGCTGCTAGCGACTCCGCCGGCAGCCTCGGCGGGCTTGTCGCGCAGGGGGACACGAAGCGCCTGCAGGCGTCCTTGACATCGGCGATGGACCGCGTCTCCTGGTGTTCCCAGGACCCGCCGTGCATGGAGTCAGAGGCCAGCGGCACCGACAGCCTGAACCTGGCGGCCTGCTACGCCTGCGTGTTGCTGCCAGAGACCAGTTGCGAAACGAACAATGCCTTTCTCGACCGTGCAATGCTGATCGGCACCCTTGAGTCACCGGAGACCGGGTACTTCACCGGGCTGCGCACCTCATAAGCGTCGGCCGAGCAGCGTGCGACGCGGGCTGCGGCCGCGCGGTGAACCTGGCCACCCCGCCGCGCGTCCGACAATCGTTCTTCCCGATCCGACGACACCGCAGCGACGCGGTTTGAAAGGGTAGTTGTGTGGCCAGGCTTTCGATCTACAGCACGTTCGTGCACGACCTCATCCGGCTGCCCCGCCCTGTCCAGGCGAAGGTGGAGGCAGTCTTCGACAAGTTCTTCGAGGCCACGCACACCGGTCTCCACTTGGAGAAGGTGAACAACGCACAGGACCCGCGGATGCGGACGATTCGGATTGACAAGTTCTGGCGCGGCGTCGTCCTCGCGCCGGACAAGGGCGACGTCTACACGCTGCTCAAGGTGCTCCCTCACGACGACGCCTACGCCTGGATTCAACGACGGCGGGCATCGGTCAACATCACCGATGGCCAGATCGAGCTAAGAGACGTCGTCGCGATTGACGCGACCGTGCCTGTGCTGCGCCGCAAAGTCGAGAAGACGGGCGCCCTATTGTTCGCCCACGTCTCGGACGGTGAACTACGCAAGCTTGGCCTGGACGATCAGATCATCGCGTTCGCCAGGGTCGTCAGTGTCGAGGAGCAGTTGGAGGATAATCGCTCCTACCTGCCACCGTCCCAGTACGACGTCCTGTGCGGTCTGGCCGCCGGGATGACACCCGAGGAGGTGTGGATCGAGCTGGGCTCCCCCACCCCCAAGCGCACCTTTGACGAGTCTGACATCGATGCCGCTGTCGAGCGCCCCGGGGTCCGCATCCAGCTCGTAGACGGCCCGCAGGAGCTCATGAGAATGTTCGAGGACCCGTTTTCGTTGTGGAGGGTCTACCTACATCCCGCGCAGTACCGCGTCGCCCACACGCGCTTCGCGGGCGCCGCCCAGGTCACCGGCGGTCCCGGCACGGGCAAGACCGTCGTCGTGCTGCACCGCGCCAGGGACCTCGCCGAACGCGGCGGGCGCGTGCTCTTGACTACCTTCACCACCACGCTGGCCAACGCCCTGTACGACCAGCTTCGCCTGCTCGTCACCGACGATGTCGTCCTCGGCCGCATCGAGGTACGACATGTCGACCAGGTGGCCCATCGGGTCGTCATCAACGCACACGGTCGGCCGAACGTCCTGTCCCGCGACGAGGAACGCCAGCTTTGGCGGCAGGTCGCACGCCGTGCCTCGGTGCCCCGAACCGAAGCGTTCCTGTCCGAGGAGTGGCGCCAGGTCGTCCTCGCCCAGAACATCACCGACCTCGATGGCTACCTCAACGCCGATCGCGCCGGACGCGGCAAGAGACTGCAACAGCCCCAACGGGCAGAGATCTGGAAGGCCCTGTCCGCGTTCGCCGAAGAACTCGCGACCCGCAGGGTCTGGACGCATGAAACGATCTGCGTCGAAGCGACCCGTCTACTATCTGACCAACCGAGCAAGCCCTACGAGCACGTTCTGGTGGACGAGGCGCAGGACCTGCACCCAGTTCGCTGGCGCCTGCTACGGGCTGCGGTGACAGTCGGTGAGGATGACGTCTTCCTTGCCGCCGACCCCCACCAGCGGATCTATGACAACCACGTCTCGCTGCGCTCGGTCGGCATCGACGTGACGGGCCGCTCCTCCCGGTTGTCGGTGAATTACCGCACCACCGCCGAGATTCTTGCCTGGAGTCTCGGTCTGTTGACCGGCGAGGTCGTCAAGGACATGGACGGCCAGCTTTCCTCCCTGTCTGGCTGCCGCTCGGAGGTCCACGGTCGCCCACCGATCCTGGCCGACGCCGCCACTCGCCAGGAGGAACTGAAACTTATCGCGGCCAAGATCCGTGCCTGGCTTGAGGTTGGAGTGGAGCCGAGCGCAATTGGTGTTGCCACCCGATCCCATTCCGCGGTGTCTGAGATCGTGGGGGCCCTGACGAAGGAGGGCATTAAGGCCACAGCGTTAGGGCGCGGGCCGGCTCCCGACAGCCACATCCAGGTCGCGACGATGCATCGGATGAAGGGTCTGGAATTTCGCTGCCTGGCGGTTGCGAGCGTTGCCGCAGCTCAGTTGCCCTCTGCGCACGCGGTGACACCGGTGGCCGACGACGAGCTAACCCATCACCGGGATCTACAGCGGGAGCGCTGCCTTCTTTTCGTGGCCTGCACCCGTGCCCGCGAGGACCTCCACGTGTCCTGGCACGGGATGCCCAGTGCCTTCCTGCCCGCCAACGAGCGACCGCAGCACGGCATGCGGTCCTCCTTGAAGCTTCGGAGTCAACGATGAGCACCCCCGAGGCGAGACTGCAGATCCGGTTCCACGGCCGGGTCATCGAGCATCTCGGCATCGACATGTACCAGTCCCCCGTCGCTGCGATCGCGGAGCTCGTCTCCAATGCCTGGGACGCCGACGCAACGCGGGTGGAGATCCTACTGCCCGACTCCCTTGAGTCGGGGGCGCAGCTCGTCATCACTGACAACGGCGAAGGCATGACGTTTCAGCAATGCCAGGACCGCTACCTGAAGGTTGGCTACAACCGCCGGACAGACCGAGCCTCGGAGACGACCAACGGCGGCCGACCGGTGATGGGCCGCAAGGGCATCGGCAAATTCGCCGGATTCGGTATCGCCGATTTGCTCGACCTCCGGACCGTGAGCGCGGAGACCGGCGAGCTCACCGTCTTCCGGCTGGACGTGGAGCGATTGACCGGCGGTGACGAGGGCGCCGGCTACGCCGACACCGAGCCCATGGATGTGGAGGTCATCAAGTACCTGCCGCCGGACGAAAAGCGCAAAGAACAGCACGGTACCCAGATCACCCTCCGCAACTTGACGATGAAGCAACGGCCTAACACCGACCGATTCCGGAACAGCATGGCCCGCCGCTTCCTGCTCCTGGAACGGGCCGAGGAGTTCCAGGTCCTGGTAGACGACGTACCCATCGCTGAGGAGACGGGCGTAGAAAAGATTGAGTTCGATTTCCCCAGCGACTACCGCACCGGCGAGCTACCTAACGGGGTCACGGTCGAGGACGGCTGGGGTGTCGAGCATCTACCGAACGGACACCGTATCCGGTGGCGTTTCGTCTTCTACAAGAGCCCCATCAAGGACGAGGACCTCGCTGGCGTCTCGATCTTCAGTCACCACAAGCTCGCCCAGCGACCGTTCACCTTCAACCTCAGCGGCGGCATCGGTGCCCAGCAGGCGCTTCATTACCTCTCCGGCCGAGTGCGCGCCGATTACATCGACGACCAGAAGCGGGACCTGATCTCCACGGAGCGGCAGCGGATCAACTGGGAGTCCGACGATGCGGTGCCCCTGTTGGAATGGGGACAGAGCCGCGTCAAATCACTGGCGAGAATTTGGCAGGAGCACCGCGCGAGCGCCAAGGTCGACAAGCTGAACGAGCGCATGTCGCCGCTGGGCGCTCGGCTCAGCAAATTGGAGGAGCACGAGCGTCGGATCGTGCGCCGAGCCCTGGAGTCCATCGCCAAGATCCCCGTTATCTCCGACGACGAGTTCGCCGACCTTGCAAACTCCGTTCTGCATGCGTGGGAGGGCGGCCGACTTCGCGGGCTGATCAATAAGCTCGCGAACTCCTCCGATATGGACGCGGACGAACTGGTCCGAATCCTGGTGGAGTCACGCGTCATGCTCGCCCTACACACCGCCGAGCAGGTGAAGACCAAGCTCAACGTGATCGACGGTCTTGAGAAGCGGATCACGGGTCGAGAGTTGGAGAACGCCGTTCGTGACTACATCGCAGGGAACCCGTGGCTAATCGCCCCCAGGTGGGACACCTTCCGCATCGAAAGGAGCGTGACCAACCTCGTTGCCGAGGTTGGCAACAGAACCCTCGACGACGAGGCTTGGGACGCCCGCGTCGACCTGGTTCTTTCGGCGGGGGCCGAACTCCTCGTCATTGAGTTCATGCGTCCCGGGGTGACTGCGGATTGGGACCACATCAACAGGTTCGAACGCTACGTCCTCACCCTCAGAGACGCCATCTCCGCGAGGACGGAGCTGGGTTTCAAGACGGTAACAGGTCTCCTAGTCGCTGACAGGCTGGAGCGCGCGAGCGGAATGCTTGCGAAGCTCGAATCTCTGACTCAGCAGAACATGAGAGCAGTCGACTGGCCGGGGCTGCTCGCCGGGGCTAAGAAGCAATGGCAGGAGTACTTCGAGATTCTCTACGCACGCGCGCCCGAGGACGACCGCATGCACGCCCTCGCCAGCGACACTTAAGTCCGTGTTGAGAAGTGCGTGTGGTGATGAGTCACTTCTAGATGATCAAGGATGAAGGCTTTCCGGCCCAGTCGGCGCGGCTGGGCCGGAACTCCCAATACTCCGCATACCGCCGCAACGGAACCGTCATTATTGAAAGGCTCGTGGATCAGCGAGTCGCGATCATTTCTTCTACTCGCTGACGCTCAGGTGACGTTGGAGGTCGGCGGTGACTACTCGGTAGGTGGTGCCTATGCGGATGACCTTGCAGGGGAAGCGGTTCTCTCGGGCGAGTTGGTAGGCGCGGGTTCGGCCGAGGCCGAGGGCTCGGGCGGCCGTCCCGATAGTGATTGTGGTCGGGAGGGCGGCGAGCTCCTCGTGGGTCATGGGCTCCATGCTCAGGCCTCCGGGGTGTTCGGGCGACGAATGCGAACGACGCGGTTTTGTTCGCTGGCAGGAGGCGGCGCGAGTAGCGTCGGACCGGTAATCGGTCTGGAGAAGTCGTTAGCTGCCGCCGCTACGCCGGCATCGCCCCCGTGTGCTTTCCCCTCGACGGTTGGGGGTGCCTCGCGTCCGCGGGTGACGCGGGAGTGGACGGCGTGGATGGCCGATTGGGCTTCGCTAAGAGCCGCGCAGAGAGCTCGGGCATGCTGCCTGGATTCGGCTAGAGCTTGGCCGTGGCGGCTCAGGACGTCCGCGAGGTCTTCGGCCTGGTCGTGGCCGAGACGGGCGGCTTGCAACTCCCGGGGGAAGAAGCGATTGATCTGGTCGAGGACCTGATCGAGGCCGTAAGTGGCTGCGCTGAGGTTGCCGAGGATGGTGTACGCAGTGCCGGGGAGAGTGAGGCTCGGTGGGCCGGCTGTGGCGTAGTTGAGCTGGCGGACGTGTTCGTACAAGTTGGTCGCGAGGCGCGTCGTCTCTTCGTCGTTACGCGCGGTAGGGGGAGCCTTCGTTTCGTCGGTCACGTGGGTCACTCCTTGTGGCGTTGGGGCACGTGCGGGGGCTGTAATCGGTCATGGCTTTGCCTTCCTTGTGTGGTGGGATGAGAGTGCGCAGGCTCGTCGTCTCGAACGCCGCACTGGCGCACATCTGCGTATCGTTACGCTTGTTTACGCTCCGTTAGTATGCAGTGGCCTCGATCGTTGCGCCACGACCGGTACCGGTGTGGCGCCAACTTCACTGGTCGCTACTGCCATGGGCGGCGAGGGGTGGTACGCGCCGACGGTGCGGGCGCAGACCTGGTAGATCGGTGGGGCCGGTCTGCCTCCAGGTTGGGGAAGGGCAGAGGGAAGCCGGCGGCAGCGAGCCGCGCCGCATTGTGCTCGGGTGTGTCGTTGGCCGGCGCCCGGAACAACGTCGGGTTTGTCGGCCGTGGGGTCGGTTGGCGGAGTCGGATGAGCTGGGCAGCAGCCTTACGGGCTGCAGCTGCTTGGGCGAAGCGCTGCTGCGATTGCCGGTGGTCCGCGATCGCTTCGATAAGGGAAGCGAGCTGCACGATCAGGTGGGAGAGGACGCCGGCGAGGCTCGGGCGATGACTGTGCGACCCTCCGATCTGGGACAGAGCCAGAACCCGCGCACCCGTACGGAGGTTCGTGCCATAGGGCGTGGCGGGGGACTGGCGCCCGTAGGGTTCGCGAGCTGCTCGGTCATAGAAGTCGGCCGCGCGGGCGAGTTCCCGGTTGCCGGTGATGGCCGCGGTTACGTGTAAGACGTCGGAGGCCGCGGCTGCTAGGTCGGCGCGAACGGCGGGGTCATGGATGTGGCGCATCTGCCAAGTAGCTGTCGCGGCGGCTCTTGCGGCCTGTTGGTAGGCGGCATCTCGCTCCTGGTGAGTCAGCTTCGCTTGGCTGAAAGAGCGCTGGCCGACGTGCCTACCTTCATCGGGAGCCGACCAGCGGCAGCGGAGTTTTGGAAGGGTGAGGTTGGCGGCAAGCTTGCCGCCGGAAAACCAGACCGGCTGACCCTCTCGGTTGGTGTGGCCGGGAAGCGCGACCGCGTAGCCCGTGATCTCCCCAGGAGTGCGGACGCTCTCGCGGCCCTTGACCAGCACTCCGGCCTGCTCAAGAGCGACGAAGAAATCCTCCTCGGTCTCAGCTCCAGCAGCTGCGGTGGCAACGTTCCGGCGGAGGGTACTGCGGGACGGTTCCGACCAGTTCTTACGGTGAGCGAATTCCGTCTCGGCTCGGGTTGGTCGGGGCGCTGCTGTGCGGTCGGCGGGTGCGGTTGGGGTTAGGCCGTAGCGGTCTTCGACGATGTGACAGGCATGGGCGACCTTGAAGTAGTCGCGACGTAGGTTCGGGTTGCGTCCATCCTCGCGGGCCAGGACGGCAACGAGATGGATGTGGTCCTCGGCATGGCGGACCGCGATCCAGCGGCATGCCCTGTCATCACCTCGCGGCGCCAACCCGGTCTGGTGCATGACCTCCTCAGCAATGTCGGCCCATTCGTCGTCCGACAGGCGTCGGTCCGCCGGCGCTGCCCGGATCGAGCATTGCCAGATCGGCAACGCAAGCAGCGTGTGGCGAAGGGTGTCGAGCGGGGAGGTCAGGACTCCGACTAGATGCCGGTAGTCGCGGTCGCCTCTGGCGTCCGTGCTGGGCTCCAGAGCTATGGGCAGGCGGAACCCTGCAACAAGGTGGGGGTCGACGTGCTCGTTACGTTTCCCTGGTCCGTAGAGGTACGACAGCAGTCGGGCGAGGCTTTGGCCGCGTGTCACCTTCCCGATCAACGCAGGAGCCGACCTATCTCAACAGACGAGGCGTCCACTCTGCGTAGAATTTTCTCCAGGTACGCCAACGAATCGAAAAGTTCTGCAGGCGCCTGTCCGGTTGCGTTCGCCGTTCGGGCCAGTTGGTTGATGTTCACACCAATGCGGTTCAACTGTCGTGCAATGCTGCGCAGTTCCTCACAGAGCGCAAGGGTCGGCTGCTGTCCGAGCCTGTGCTGGCGAGTGGCTGCCTGTACGGTGTGGACGATAAATGTTCCGTAGGCGGCGCCCGCTCGGTGGGCTGCCTCACGGATCTCCTTGTACTCCTCGTCGCTTACTCGGAACCTCATCTCCCGATCTCGTCGACGCCCTCCGGTGAGCTGCGAACGTCGTTGCAGCTTGCTCTGCCTGCTGACCTGCTCCTCGTCCGTGTTCCACCTCCTGCCGTACTCGTCGGACCGCGCCCGGTCGACTCAGCAAAGGGACGCGGTATGGATCATCCTGGGTCCATACCGTGTCGCGACACGGTACTACCTTGCAGCCCTCTATTAGGTCGTCCCTTCGACTCTACCGACTGAGGATATTCTCAGTCGGTAGAGTCGAAGCCGTGCCGAAGGATGTCGTTCAGTGCCATGAAATTCTGGTTTCCAGAGAACAGGGGATACGCTATCTGCCCTCGAGGATGAGTGGGCTCCTCGACACTTGACTCCCGTAATTTTTCGCGGGAGTCCCCGCGCAAGCACCCATAGCCGACCGGCAAGCAGTGCAGAGTCGCGGCAACTTTCGGAACGGCAGCTGTTCACTTCCGGCAGCCGCTGATGCCGGCTTCGCTGTCAGTCTCGAGCCGGAAGCCTCCATGTGGCCCTACGCCGTCCGCGCTCGTCCACTCGTCCGCCGCGCGACGGACGAGCCGTCCGCCGCTGCTTCGCAGCCGCCGTCCACGCGGACGGAGCCGTCCACACCGGCGGACGGACGCGGCGGGCCGTTGGTAGGGCGCTCGGGGCCAGCACGCACGGCTGGGACAAGTCGCGCCTACGCTGCGTGCGCTTCACCGCTGGAGGAGGCTCGGGAGGAAGCTGGGGATCGAGGCGCGGTCTCGCCAGCCAATCGTGGCCGCGGGCTCGCTGGGATACTCCGCGATGAGGCTCCCAACGTGCTGGTCAAGGTGTGTGCACCACAGCCGTGGCTCGCCGCTTGTCCCCAGCAACCCAACCCCGCCACTCTGAACCAACGGGGGAGGGTGGCCGCAGCCTCGACGCGAGCGGGCCGTCAGGTCAGTTCGAACCAGGTGCGCAGGCGACCGGCAGTGTCGGTGTCGTAGCCGAAGCGGGCGGCAAGGGATTCGATGAGGACGATGCCGTGGCCGTGGTCGCGGGGTTCGGAGCCCTGGTGGCGGGTCGGGATGGTCGCGGCGCCCGCATCGATGACCTCGCAGCGCAGGGAGTTCCCGCAGTCATACAGCGTGAGGGTGAACGAACCGCCATGACGGGAGTCGGAGTGCCTGACGCTGTTGGTGCAGGCCTCGGAGATCAGCAGTTGTGCCGTGGCGGTGCGGTCGCTGCCGTTCAGTACCGCGGCGGCGAACCGGCGGGCCTCACCGACGCTCTTGGGGGTGGCCGGGAGGGTCACGCGACCGAGGATGATCCGCGTCGTCATGAGCTCATCGCCTTCGCGATGGCGGGGACGGCGCGAGGGTCAGTGACCAGCGCCCAGTCGCTAGACCACACCCAGGCCCACGTCCCTGCCTGAGGGGCTGGGACACAAGCGATGAAGCGGACCTTGTTGGTCCGACGGCTCGTGACACGAAGGACGGCGCTCTCGCCGGCGCCGAGGACCTCGGGGCATACATGGCGATGCGGCAACTGGCCCGCCAGCCATGTCAGAAGATGGCAGCGCTGCCTTGGATGCAGTTCTTGTTCCAGATTGTCCGACATAATCTAATTTCCCGTCGTGCTGCTCTGACCTGCAATTTCTGGGACAAGCCTGCTCCGCGAGAGTTACCGTGTCGCCATTCCTAGGATCACCTGGAAATTCGTCCGACGGACGGAGACACGATGCACATCAACGAGTCCCCCGACCCGCGATCATCGATGTGGGCGTGGATGGCCCACCACCTGCGCTTCCAGCGCATGCAGCACGGCATGTCAGGACACGCCCTTGCTGAGCTCCTCAACTGCGCGCGTTCCTCGATTTCCAGACTGGAGAACTGCGAGGCGAAGCTGACCGACGCTCAGGCGACCGTCCTCGACGAGCGGTGGAACACCGGCGGGACGTTCGCGATCATGCTCTGGTACGCGCGGCTCGGACACGACCCCAACTGGTTCAAAACCTTCACGGAGTCTGAGGGTCGCGCGGCCGTGCTGCGGATCTACAGCGGCCAGCTGATTCCTGCTCTGCTGCAGACACCTGCCTACGCACGCGCCCTGCTGGTGGAGGGGCGCGAGCCAGGGATAGACGCGATGGTGGAAGCGCGGATGGCACGACAGCAGATCCTGACCAAGGAAAGCCCGGCCGATCTGTGGGTTCTCCTGGCGGAGACAGCCATGGCCTGCCTGGTGGGCGGTAGAGCGGTCATGCAGGAGCAACTCGCCAAGCTGCTTGAGGTCTCTGAGCTGCCGAACGTGATGCTGCGGATCGTCCCGAACACGGCGGGCGCGAATGCCGGGCTCGACGGGCCGTTCAAGGTCATCAAGGTCCGGGAGGGCCAGGTCGGCTACGTCGAGGCCCCCACCGGTGGAAGGCTCGTCCCAGAGGCCGCCGAGGTCGACGGACTGCTCGACAGGTTCGACCGCATTGGGGCGGTCGCCCTCCCCGTAGACTCCAGTCGGAGCCTGATCAAGCATCTGATGGAGGCCTTGACGTGACTTCCCCCCAGTGGCGCAAGAGCAGCCGATCCAGCGATGGGACCAGCGGCCAGTGCGTGGAGGTCGCCCAGCTCGACGACGCCATCGGCCTACGAGACAGCAAGGCCCCGAGCAGCGGGCACCTCTCGCTTTCCATCGACAACTTTGCCGGCCTTGTCGCCAGGGCGAAGAGGGACGAGCTCGATTTCACCGCTCAGCGGTGAGTGAACTGGCATGCCAGAAGAGCCAGGTCTGTCCGGCACTTCTATGTTCGCTCTCTCGCGTACCAAAGGATACGTAGTGTCCTCTACCTGGTACCAGGAGAGCAGTTCCCGAACCACTGGCAGGAGAGCCTTCTCCTGGCCCACCTCGCCCGCCGGGTGAGCATCGTCTAGCCCGACCTCCTACGCTCGACACTCGTGACCGATGACCCGTCAACAACCTTCACGCACGCTCTCGCAGCGGCAGGTGCCTTGTTCTTCAACGAACACGACCACACCATGCTGGTCGACCCCTCTTACAAGGACTACCGCGACATCCCCGGCGGCTACGTCGAGCACGGCGAAACTCCCCGCCAAGCCGCGGAACGTGAAATCGCCGAAGAACTCGGTATCCGCCCGAAAATCGGGCGGCTACTGGTTGCCGACTGGGCTCCTAACAAGACCGAAGGTGACAAGATCCTCTTCCTCTTCGACGGCGGCTCCCTCACCGCCGATCAACTCAATGCCATCCGCCTTGAACCCAGCGAACTGGTCGGCTGGCACTTCCACGACATCACCCAGATCCACGACCTGACCATCCCGCGTCTCGCTCGCCGGCTTCTCCATGCGCACGCTGCCCGCCGGGACGGCGGCACCCGCTATCTCGAACACGGCGAACGCATCTGAGCAGGGAAGACCGACCCGCTAGTTACCACAGCGTGGCGGAGCCCAAGTTGAGGTCGGTTCGAGCCCGAAGGCAGGCCCGATCCACGCCGCTACCGCGCTGCTGATCACGACGGCGTCATGGCAGGGCGTCACCCTCACATTCGATCACTGGCCGTCCTGGAAGCATCTGTGTCGCCTTCTTGGGGCCAGTGGCCATCTATGTGCAGTTGGATTAGCGCGGCGTGGGAGAGGGGGCTGGCGGGATCGGTGACGTCTCCGTTGGTGGTGAAGTCCAGTAGGACGACATCCTCCTTGTCGCGAAGCCGCTCGACCAGGTCAGCGACGCGGTGTTCGAGGACCCATCGGTAGGCCGGCAGGTAGATCCGGCGCCGGGCCGTCTCGTAGGGCAGGAGGCGGCCGCCGTGCAGGCCGGTGCGGTGGCCTTGGACGGGGCCGTATCGACGCACCGTCCGCTTCAGCCCCTTCATCGTGGTGATTCTGAGCTTCGCAGGGTCGACATCCGAGTCCTGAAAGACCTTGAGGGCCTGCCAGATCCCTTCCACCGACTCGCTGGTAACGCCGTCGCAGTAGGGAACCGGAATGCCACCGTGCGGGTAGAACGGACTGAGCCGCACCCACGGTTCCGGCGCCTTGGAGGTCACATCGATGATCTCCGCACCGGGGAACGCGGCGGTCAGCGACGCCGTCCCGCGACGCCGGCTGGCAACTCGGATCGACAAGTGAAGGCTCCCTGCCTTGGTGACATGAGCCGCCAGCATCTCCGATGCCACTGACATACGCCGCAGATGAGCCCACACGCTTGTTTCCAGTGACCGTTGTCGGCGGGAGTGCCGCAACGATCACACGGCTCTCCTAGTCCAGACCGCGTCTGCGGCACCTTTCTACCGGATCAAGACGAGATCCAGTCTCGGATTACTCGAGCGGTCTCAGTAGTGACGTCGGAGTCGGTAAGACCGGCAAGGTGGAGCCATTGATAGGCCGTGTGCTCGGGGCTCAGGACGATGGTCTGACCTTGATGAGCTACGCCGAACGTGTACTGACGGGCTCTTCGGCCCGATCCGGAGATGTAGTCGAAGTGAGCAGCGAAACCGGGATCAAGCGTGAGCGGTCCCGTCCAGCCGATTTCCTCGCCGAGTTCGCGCTCCAGTGCGGTGAGCAGGTTCTCACCTGGTTCGACGCCGCCTGAAGGAAGTTCCTGAATGCCGGCCATGAACCTGTCCTCAGCAGAGCGGCGCAGGATGAGCACCTGGCCATCGGCATGGACGATGGCGCCGACTACGAGTTTGGTGATGCCGTCGCGGTCGGCGTCAGCATGCAATTGCTGGATGTCGAGCCCCGATGCGGTGGTCACGATGGCAGGTTAGCCCTCCTGGGGAGCGAGTGAGGGTGATCTCAAGGCGGTGTGGTGGCATGACCGCGCTCAAGCGCAGGTTCTCAACCATGTGCGCCGCTCGCCACAGCCGGACTCGGACCCGTGCAGCCAAAGTGCGCATAAGTGAGAAGGGCCGGTTGGTCGGCCCTTCTCGTGGGCCGCTCTCGACTAACTGGTCGTTGAACGGCTGCGGGTCCTGGCGAGGGCTTCGAGGGCGGTTTCGTCGGCGTCGGGGAGGGTGTGTAGGTAGCGCTCGGTTGTGGCGATGGAGGCATGGCCGAGGCGTTCTTTGACTATCTGGAGGTCGGCGCCGCCGTTGAGGAGCCAAGAGGCGTGGGCGTGGCGTAGGTCGCGCATGGTCGGTCTGAAGTCCAGGTCGGCGGCGGCGATGGCCGGGTACCAGATGTTGCGGCGGAACCAGTCGTTGGGGATGTGGCCGTCCGTCATGCGCGTGCGGAGGGGGCGCGGGTTGTCTTTGCCGTTGGCGCGGCGGGCCGCTCGGTAGAGGGAGAAGGCGCCTCGGCAGTAGTCGCAGCGGCATCTGCCGGCGGTGTAGGCGCTGAGGGTTCCGTGGTTGTAGGTGCGTCCCTTCTCGTTGGGTTCGGTTCGGCCGAGGGTGGCTGGGTCGGGGATCTCGGTGATGCGGGCGCGGGGCTTGTCCTGGGGCGGCATGTGGAAGAGGAGGTCGTCTCGGGTGAGGCGCGCCGTCGTGATGTGGTCTTCGAGCTTCTCGGCCATCTGGGCACTGAGCTTGAAGCGGCGGTACTCCTTGTCCTTCGGGTAGTCCTTGACGAGGAAGTGACCCCCGTCCGGATGGAACTTCGGGTTGAGCTCCACGACCGTCCGGCTGACCGTGAGGATGCGGGTTCTGAGGTTGAGGTCCTTGGGTCGCAGCTCGCTGAGCTCGCCCCAGCGGAGGCCGCTCTCAATCTCGGTTTCGGTGAGGATTCGGAAGGTCCCCTCCGGGAGAGCGTTGTAGATGTCGTCGAACTGCTCCGGCGTGACGATCTTGAGCGGCTTGCGAACGACGGGCGGGGCCTTCACTCCGCGACAAGGGTGGAGGAAGGTGATCTGGTCCTCAGTGCCGTGGTGAAGATGGCACTGAGGATGATTTTGGTGCAGCGGATGGTCACGGGCGTCATGCCCTGCTTCTTGAGCTTGGCGATCCAGGCTCGGACGTGCTCGGGAAGGATGTCGACCATCCGCATGCGACCGAACTCCGGCATGATGTGCTTGTAGATGGTGTATGTGTACCCCTCTCGGGTGCTGGCCTCCATCTCATGATTCGGTAGCCAGGTGTTCTCGACGTAGTCCTTGAAGCGCTGCCTTCCGCGTGCGGGTTCTCCGGTCCTACCTTCGGATACCTTCACTTCAGCACGTTGCCATGCTTTTTCTGCTTCCCTCTTGCTCGCGTAGGTTCCAGCCGATCTCCGCTGTCCCCGAATGTCGTCGTAGTAGGCCGTGTAGCGAGGCTTGCCGTCCTTGCCCACTCTTTTGCGTGTCTGCCCCATGGGGCTTCTCACCTCCCAGGCTTGATCATCTGACCCTCATTTGACCCCGGACTATGAGTGACGGCGTGATTCAAGCCATCACTCGCTGACAACGAAATAGGGCCTCCACCTGAGACTTTACCGTGAAACGACCTTGATCACGCGTCCAAGTATGTGCGCGATCATCGGTTCGGGACGAAGAGGTCGTGGGTTCAAATACCGCCAACCCGAATGGTTCAGGGCCCTAACTCTCCTTTCGAGTTAGGGCCCTGAGTTTTACCTGAGCGACAAGCTCATCTTCTCGGCGTCTGGGAGGGAGGGGCGCGCTCGGTGGGCGACCGGGAGCGTGGACGGTTCCTTTTCGTCACTGCTGGCGCGTCAAGCGCACCTCGATTCTGCCGTCGTTCTCGTCGGTGGCGAGCCATCGGTAGGCGCTGAACTCCGCGGTGTCGCCGCCCTTGGTGACGGTGACCCGGTTCAGGAACCATCCGGATTTGTTCCCTGAGTTGTCATGGCCGATGACGATGGTCTCCAGCCGTCCGGCCTCGGTCAGATCCAGGGTGAAGTGGTCGATGGCGCCTTGCTCGAAGTTGTCCCTGCTGTCGTCCAGGTTGACCGGGCCCGCGGAGGCGAGCGAACCGTAGAGGGTGATGTGGACGTTGGCGTCGGTCCCGGCGTTCTCGACATTGCCGGTCTCCACCGTGATCTCGTAACGGGCCATGGGGGGCTCCCTCGGATCCTGGAGTGCTGTGTTTGCGTGAGTACTTTGCGTGACGAGTGTGCCCTCAGGCTCACCGAACGCAAACGAAGCTCAGGGCGACTTCTTGTATCCAGATGGACACTGACGACTCGCGACTGGGTCGTCGGTCCTTCCCGTGCGATGTCCGCATCGGGATAGTCACGAAATGATCGGTCTGGTCGTCGGGTTCGGCGTTGGGATCCACCCAGGTGGACCCTGCACGGCGCCTAGCGAGGGGGATCGCTCCGCCACCGCTCCGTCCCGGCTGACTCGATCCCCATCCTGGCGGCTGGGTCGACGCCCCCTGAGGCGTGGCTGGGTGCGGGCCAGCCTCACGTCATCTCTACGCAGGCAGCCATGTGGTCGAGTGGTCGCTGGCCTATCGCCCCGGTGTGCGAGCGTTCTCATTCTGCGCTTGCAGGGCGAGCCAGCCCGGAGTGGTCGGGTTAATGGCACCATCGCGCTGGCAGTTTCGTCGGCTTGAAGGGCCTGCCGGTCTGGAGTGGCCGACCTATTGCGCGGTCATGGTTAGTAGGACCGTTGCCAGGGCGCTGCTTGCTGCGTTTTCTAGGATTGCTTGAAGGGAGGCTCGGAGGCGTGTCAGGCGAGCGCGTTCGGGTTGAGGGGCTTGGATTTCATTGAGGATTTGGACGGCGTGGTTCTGGAGAGACTGCTGCTGGTCGGCTGCTAGGGCCAGGACGGGAAGTGCCTGGATGACCGCCTGGGCGTAGGTTGCCAAGGCGGCGAGTTCCTCTGGGAGGGGCTGCGGCGTCTCTTGGTGCAGTTCGATGTTCTGGCCGTTCAGGACGTTGCCGCTGAGGTCGCCGCTGATGCTGCCGATCCGGAGGTTGTTTCCTTCCCCCATGGTGTCTCCCTCAGGTCGTGGACGGGTCCGGGCTCGGCTGGGTGGTAGGGCTGTCTGGCGGCATCGCCTCTGCGGCGAGCTCCCATTTCATGCCCCACGGTCGCCCCGGGACGGGAATGCGAATGTAGGCGAAGCGCGGCATGTAGTCGGTCATGCGGATGTCGATGGAGAAGCGGCAGGTCTGGCCTGGCCGGAGCTGGGCCGGGCAGCCTTGCGGCTTCACGGTGAAGGACTGCCGGCCCGGCCCGACCACCGTGTGACTTGCCAGATCACCGTCGCCCCAGCACCTCTCCCAACCCTGGTAGGGCTCCCACGTGATGGCCCGTTCGAAGTGCTTCCACCCGGATCTTTCCGGCACTTTGAAACTGAAGATGTCACCGAGGTAGAAGGTGTGCGGCATCGAATCGCACGACGGTGTGGATGGGCTCTTCGGGTCGGAGTCCTGCTCGGGTCCGAGTTTATGTGTCGGGTCGTCCTCGTTACGGGGCGGGGCTTCTCCGCCGTCCTGTTCTGATGGTCGGAACGTCGAGTGGCGGCCTCGCGGTGAGGGGGGCGAGGACTCGACCGCCTGGGGCTGGGCCGCTTCTCTTCCGGACAAGGACGTCGGCGTTCGCGTGCCCATGAAGGAGACTCCGCCGACCACCGCGGCGACCCCCGTCGCGGCGGCGATGCCGCTGACCGCGGGTTTGGCGATCAACTTCTGCAGCGGGCTCTTCTGTTTCGGGATGGTGCGGGCCGCGTGGGCCGTTAGTGCAGGATGTGCCCCTGCCGCGGCGGCCAGGCCGAGCGCCGCGCCTTTGCCGGCCGCCTTCAATCGCGCTGCTTGCTCGTTCTTGAAGTACGACTCGTCTTCGGTCGACCCGAGTGCCCGTGCGGCGCGCAAGCCGAGGGAGAGCACCTCGGTCCACGATCCCCAGTGGAGGGAGAGCGCCAGCCTTGGCGCGGCGGCTCGGGCGAGGTCGCGCGCAGGTGCGTGGGCCTCGGCTTCCAGAGCGGCCCGCAGCACCCGGACGATCAGGGAGGGCACGTCACTGATTTCGGCGACGGATGCGCGCCGGACCCAGTCGGCCAGCCGCGTCGCGCATGTGGCGGCGTCGAATTCGCTTCCCGCCAGCGCGGCCACTTCGGCTGCCGTTTTGTCGGTCGTGGTGTAGCCGATGGGTCCGTCGCTTACCAATCGGGCGTGTTCCAGCATCGTCAGCGCTTCGGCCACCTCTTCGCCGTTTCGCGTTGTCCGCTCCGCATTCGCGGCGGTGTCGGCGTGAGCTTGGGGATCGCTGGAGCTGGATGCTGTGTCGGTACTGTCACTGCGAGCCTGGTGCTCGTCGGGTGGGACTCCTAGGAGGGCCGTGAGCAAGGGGGCCGGAATCGGGATCCCCTCTACAGCGCACAGCAGGCCCAGGACGGCTCGGGCCGGGGCGTCGAGGGCTGTGGCTAGAGCTTCGGTCAGGGCGCCGGGGTCGAGGGCGGAGGGTAAGCCGTCCGCCCGCAGTGCCGTCGCGGCGCGGACCAGGGCGAGTGGACGGCCTCCTGTGGCACGCCACAGGTCGTCGGCGGGGGCCAGTTCGTCGTCCTGGAGGTCCCGGCCGAGTTTCCGGACGAGCAGGTTCCGCGCGGCGTCCGCGTCAAGGCCGCTCAGTTCGAGTGCGACGCCCTCGCCGAACATCAGGCGTTCCGGTCCTGCCACAGCGATGTCGCAGGACGGGACGGCGGCAAGCAGTTGGGCCAGGTCGGAACTCGTCCCCGCAAAGTCGTCCAGGACGAGGAGCGCTTCGATCGACGACATCAGCCGGACCAGGACGTCCTCGGTGGGCCGGTAGCCGGAAATGGCGTAGCACGCCTTGAACACTTCCTGGATGACGTCTTCCGCCGGAACGTCGGCGACCGGCAGGTACACCACGCTCCGGCCCGCTTTGACTTGTCTGGCGGCGAGTTCGCAGAGCAGTGTCGTCTTGCCGGCTCCGCGCTCTCCGTAGACCTGAACGCGGCCTCGGTCCGTAAGGCCTTCTTCCAGGACGCGGAGTTCGCGCTCGCGCCCGAGTGGTTGTTCACCACGCGGCAGGGGCCGTCCGTGAGGCCGGTTCCGCGGGGCGGGGTCGGGCGGTGTGCCCACGTAGTTGACCGTGGAGCCGTGGCCGCTGACGACCAGGGCGTGGTCGCCGTTCACCACCGTCCCGCTAAGGTCCCCGCCTATCTCCGAGATTCTTATTTCTCCCATAGGATCCCCCGTCCGTGCTCAGGCGAAATTTACTGAGCATCGGTTTTCGGGGGCCAAGACTCTTTTTCTATGCGGCTATAGGGCTTGCCTATACCGCGCCCGCTGCGCGTAGTTCCCGGACGGTTCGTGCGGCGAGTTCGCAGAAGACCTCCGGGAGCCCCTCGTCGGAGCGTCGTCGGGCTGCGACCGTGACCGTCGGGGAGAGCCCGGTCATCGGCAAGGTCGTGATTCCTGATAGCGCCAGGGTGTCGCGCAGCGCGAACGGCCCGGGGCAGGGGACGCGGTTCAGTCGGATGGAGAGCGCGGCGGCGGCGACGGTGTCCACCGGCTCGCCGACGAACCGCGCGTCCTCGCGGTTGCGCTCGTCGTAGAAGGTCCACCAGCGCTGCGCGGCCAGGGGGACGCTGTCGGCGATCGCGACGAAGGACGCGTCGATGACATCGTCGAGCGTGATCGTTTCGGCTTCCCCCAGCGGGTGTCCGATCGGCACCAGGACCGCACGGGGTTCGTCGTCGACGAGGACTTCCCAGTCGAGCCGCTCGGGGTCGAGGGGGAGGCGGATCAAGGCGACGTCCACGTCTCCGTCGAGGAGCGGTCGGTCCAGTTCGTTGAGTTCCAGGGCCCGCCAGGCGGTCCGCACATCCGGAAATGCCTCTTTGAACGCGCTGATCACCGGCATCTGGATGTCACCCGGTAAGGGCCCGGCGATGCCGATGCGCAGGGTTCGCGGGCCGCCGGCTCGAAGGCGCGCCGCCGAGACCGCGTCCGCGGTGGCGGCGAGGATGGCGGCGACGTGTTCGTGGAAGACCGCTCCGGCCGCCGTTGGCGAGACCCCGCCCGGCTCCCGGACGAGGAGCGTCGCGCCCACCTCGCGTTCCAGGACGCGGATCTGCTGGCTGAGCGTCGGTTGCGATATGTGGAGGGCCTGAGCGGCCCGGGTGAACGAGCCCTGCTCGACAACCTCCAGAAAGTACCGGAAATGCCGGAGTTCCATCTCGTCTCCAGGAGGCGGGCCGCCCGATGCCGACAGAGCGATTCTACGATTCGGCTCCTCCGCTCCCGGAGAACAAGGGAAGTTTGTCCGGCAGCGGCCGTCGCCCGTCCGCGGAGGCCCTCTGATCATTAGCGGCCTTCGAGGAGCGAAGCCGAATCACCGGATCAACCGGCATGATCTCGCCATTGCCGGTCCCGTAGGGTGCCGGGGTGGACTGGGTCGAGCGGGTTACGGGAGTCCGCCGGTGGTCGCGGGGTGGGGAGCGGGCGCCGCACAAGCCGCTGCTCTTGCTGTACGCCCTCGGGCACTTCCAGCGGTGCGGCGATGCTCCGATGTTCTATAGCGAGGTCGAGGAGCATCTCGCCGGACTGCTGCGGGAATTCGGGCCGCCGCGGAAGACCAGTCCCGCCTACCCCTTTCACTACCTGACCAGCGATGGGTTGTGGGAGGTGCGGACCGTCGATGGAGGGGGCAGTCCCGGGCCCCAGGTCGGCGTCCTGCGGGCTCAGGCCGCCCGCGGTCGGTTGAGCGGTGAGCTGACGGCCGCGTTGCGCCGCGAACCGCGTCTGTTGCCGCAGCTGTGCCGCGCCATTCTGGACGTCAACTTCGAACCTTCGCTGCACGACGACATCTGCGCGGCCGCCGGGATCGACCTGGAGTCGGTCGAGGCCGCGGGCGCGGTGGCGCCGCGGCGGCGCGACCGCGCCTTCCGCGAGCAGATCATGGTCGCCTACGAGTACCGGTGCGCGTTCTGCGGCTATGACGGCTGGCTGAACGGGACCGCGGTGGGGTTGGACGCCGCGCACGTCCGGTGGTGGGCCTTCGACGGGCCCGACGACGTCACCAACGGCATCTGCCTGTGCGCGCTGCATCACAAGCTCTTCGACAAGGGCGCACTCGGCATCACCGACGACCGGCAGGTCACCGTGTCGGCGCGCTTCGTCGGACGCGGTCCGGCCGCCCGCGAACAGGTCCACGCCTTGGCCGGACGCCCTGTCTGCTCGCCCCAGACGGCCTTCCCCGCCGTGGACGGCGAGCACATCGCCTGGCACGCCCGCGAGGTCTTCCGCTCCCCGGCCCGGGCGGCATGAGATCCGCCAGGAGGCCGTCTACCGCCGCCATGGCCGAGGTCAGATTCACGTCGGGCCTCGATCTCGCCGCCCGAGGCGACGGTGGACGGCCGGCTCCCCGACTGTGATCGCCCGCTGGGCGTCCGAGGGGATGGGCCGCATGGCTCGGTCAAGTGAGGGTAGAGCGCCTTTGACCGTAAGCGGCAGAAAGGGCGGGTTTCATGATTATTGTCGCCATCGTGGGCGTCTGTGCGGTTCTGTTGGTTCTGGCGTTCCTGCTGCCGAGGCTTTCGCGGCATCCGCAGCGAGGTACCCAGCGAGTGCTGGGTGTGGGCTCACGTGCGGGTTCTTCGGCCCCTGGCGGGCTCGGGCGGCTGCTGAGCAAGCCGTTCCGCAGCTCGTCGCGTGCCGTCGGCCGCAGCGGGGAGGCCGGACGGCGCGCTCGCAGCCGCTCCCCCTTCTGATCCCGACCCCCACCAGCCGCGACATCCTTCGCCGCCCGCCTCATGACATGAGGCGGGCGGCGCGCCTGTCCACCCGCCCTTCGTCGTGGGCTCGTGTCTGACGTCAGGCTCCCCCGGTCGGCTCGAAGACGAAGGAGAGGCGACCGTGGGCCGGAGTGGTGGTTACTTCGGGGCTTGGAGGCGGCCGGGCCAGGTGTCGTAGTGCACCTTGCCGAGGGTGGCGTCGCCGAGGGGGACGAGGCTGAACTCTTCCACGGGAGCGCCGAAGTAGTGGGAGTCCGGGTCGGTGATGACCTCGCGCGAGTCGTTCCGGATGGCCAGGGCCTCGCGGAAGAAGTCGTCCATGCGGTAGCGGTCCGGGCCCGCGATCTCGACTCGGCCGTTCAGCGGGGGCGCCGTCGCGACCCGAGCGACCTGCTCCGCGACGTCGTCGGCCGCGATGGGCTGGTAGAAGACCGGGGGCATGCCGACCTTGCCGTCGGTGGTGGCCTCGTCGGCGATGGCCTTCGTGAACTCGAAGAACTGCGTCGCGTGGACGATCGAGTAGGGGATCGGCGACTTCTCGATCAGGCTCTCCTGGGCGACCTTCGCGCGGAAGTAGCCGCGCTCCGGGGGACGCTCGACGCCCACGATCGACAGGGCGACGTGGTGGCCGACGCCCGCCTCCTCCTCGGCGGCGAGCAGGTTGCCGGTCGAGGTCTCGAAGAAGTTCAGGACGGCCTCGTCCTCGAAGGACGGCGAGTTCGACACGTCGATCACGACCGAGGCGCCGGGGAGGACCTCCGCGAGGCCCTCGCCGGTGAGGGTGTTGACGCCGGTGTTCGGGGAGGCGGGGACGGCCTCGTGGCCTTGCGCGGTGAGGTTCGCGATCACTTTCGACCCGATCAGGCCGGTGCCGCCGATGACGACGATCTTCATGGGACAGCCTTTCGTGGAATGCGGCCGCGCGTTCAGGCGGCCGGACGGGTGTGCAGGGCGGTGGTGAGGGCTGTGATGGCCTGGGCGGTGGCGGCTCGGGTGGCGTGGGTGTCGCGGACGGGGTCGAGCATCATGAAGTCGTGGAGGGTGCCGTTGTAGCGGACGCTGGTGGTGGGGACGCCCGCTTCGGTGAGGCGGCGGGCGTAGGCCTCGCCCTCGTCGCGCAGGACGTCGTGCTCGTCCACGATGACCAGGGCGGGCGGCAGGCCGGCCAGGTCGTCCAGGGTGGAGCGCAGGGGTGAGGCGGTGATCTCGGCGCGTTCCTCCGGGTCGGCGGTGTAGGCGTCCCAGAACCAGGCCATGGCCTTGGCGGTCAGGTGCGGGCCGTCGGCGAACTCGCGGTAGCTGGCGGTGTTCTGCGCGGCCTCGGTGACCGGGTAGTACAGCGACTGGTGCACGAAGGACACATCGCCGCGTCGTTTGGCCAGGATCGCCAGGGCGGCGGCCATGTTGCCGCCCACCGAGTCCCCCGCGACCGCCATCCGGGACGCCTCCAGCCCCTCGGCCGCGCCGTTGCCGGTGATCCACTGCGCGGCGGCGTAGGCCTGCTCGATCGCGACCGGGTAGCGGGCCTCGGGTGAGCGGTCGTACTCCACGAACGCGATCGCGGCGCGGGCCCCGACCGACAGTTCGCGGACGAGGCGGTCGTGGGTGCCGGCATTGCCCAGAATCCATCCGCCGCCGTGGACGTAGAGGACGACCGGCAGGGCCCCGGGTGTGTCGGGCGGTCTGACCAGGCGGACCCGCACGTCGCCCGCGGCGGTCGGGGCGGTGATCCACTTCTCGTCCACGTCGGGCATCTCCACTGGGGCGGCCTGGACGTCGTCCAGCAGCCTGCGTGCGCCCTCCACGCCCCGCTCGTACAGCGGCGGCGGCTTGGCGGCCGCATCGGCGAACTCCTGCGCCGCCGGCTCCAGAATGTGCCTGCTCATGGGCGCTTCCTCCTGTCGACTTCACATCCATTTCACTGGACGAGGTCTGGAGGGGGACCAGGGTGTGACCCTGGCCTTCTCCCTGGCCTTCCCCGGGGACGGCAAAGCGACGACCCTTTGAAGCGGGAGATCTTCGTACTCCCCTCACGCCGCCCGACCAGGTATGACGGGGAGGGGCGGAACCGATCGAATGGGTACCAGGTGCTACGGCGATCAACGCGGCGCTGTTCGCCGGGCCGCCGGCGGAGGGCACCGGAGGTCGAGGCGGCCGAGGCCGCGCGGTCGGCGCCGCCGCCGGAGGGCGAGCCGCGGTCGGCCGATCTCCTCCTGGACGGCATGACCCTGCGGATCACCGAGGGTCTCGCCGCGAGCGTGCCGGCTCTGGAGGAGGCGATGCGCGTCTTCCGTGGTCCTGACCTGCCGGACGAGGACGGGCTGCGCTGGCTCTGGCCGGCCGGTGTGATGGCCGCCGCGCTGTGGGATCACGAGACGTGGGACGTGCTCGCCGCCCGGCATGTCCGGCTCGCCCGGGAGTCCGGGCAGGCCACGGCGGTGCCGCTCGCCCTGACACAGCGGGTCGCCGTGGACGTGTTCGCGGGCGAACTGGCGGACGCCGAGGCGCTGGTCGAGGAGATCACGACGGTGTCGGAGGCGATCGGGAGCCCGCCGCCGCTCTACGGCGCACTGCTGGTCACCGCGTGGCGGGGCCGCGAGGCCGAGGGCGCGGCGCTGCGGCGGGCCGTCGCCGCGGAGGCGGCGAGCCGCGGTGAGGGCAAGGTCCTGACGGTCGGCACGTGGGCGATGGCCCTGCTGGCCAACAGCCTCGGCCGGTACGAAGAGGCGCTGGCCGCCGTCCCCGACGCCGGGGAGGATCGTCCGGCGGACGTGGGCGCCGCGCCGTGGGCGCTGGTCGAGTACATCGAGGCGGCCGTCCGGAGCGGTGCGCCCGGACGGGCCGCCGCGGCTCTCCGGCGGCTCACCGAGGTGACGGTCCCGGCCGGGACGGGATGGGCGCTGGGCGTCCACGCGCGCTCGCAAGCCCTCACGCCGCAGGAAGCGCAGATCGTCCGGCTCGTCCGGGAGGGCCTGACCAATCCGGAGATCGGGGCCCGGCTGTTCATCAGCCCTCGCACCGTCGAGTGGCATCTGCGCAAGACGTTCGCCAAGCTCGGCATCACCTCGCGGAAGCAGCTCCAGCGGAGCGGCGCCACCGGCGAGCGCTGACGGCCGCCCGGCGAACCGGGGCTCCCGCACCGCCTGGGCCATGGCCCGATGCGCTCCTTGACCGGGCCTCCAGGTCTCCGCCCATAGGCGCGCGGGCGAAGGCCGGTGATTTCGCCGATGCCCGCCGGAACGGCGGGGGTCAGACTCCGGGCGTTGGCTGTCCCACCCCTGGAGGTTCCATGAGAAAGGTCCTCGGTTCCCTCGTCGCGTTGCTCGCGGCGCTGGGGGCCTTCGGAGTCGGCCTCACGCCGGCGCAGGCTGCGGGGCCGCGGCCCGTGGTGTTCGTGCACGGGTACACCGGCAACGCGTCCAACTGGGTCACCGCCATGTCGGTGTTCCGTGCCGCGGGCTACAGCAGCGACCAGCTGTACGCCTACGAGTACAACTCCTACGGCGACAACAAGCAGAACGCGGCGGGGCTCGCCTCGTACGTGAACCAGGTGAAGTCGCGGACCGGCGCCTCCCAGGTCGACATCGTCAACCACTCCATGGGCGGCCTGGTCAGCCAGTACTACCTGAAGGTGCTGAACGGCAACCCGAACGTCGCGCACCTGGCGTCCATCGCGGGCGCCAACCACGGGACGACGTACGCCAGCGCCTGCACGATCTACGAGACGTGCCGGCAGATGCTCCCAGGGTCGACGTTCGTCCAGCAGATCACCGCGGGGGACGAGACGCCCGGCAGCACGCAGTACGCCACCTGGTACTCGCCGTGCGACGGCATCATCATCCCCTACACCAGCACCAGTCTGAACGGCGCGAACAACCACTACGTGGCCTGCCAGACCCACATCGGCTACCTCACCGACACGGTGGTCCTCGGCGCGATCGCCCAGTTCACGAAGAGCTGAGTCCGGCGCTGGACGAAGCGGGCGGGAGGGACGACCTCCCGCCCGTTCCGTTTGGCGCCACCGGGGCCGGCGCAAGATCAGGGTGGAGGGAGTCGAGGGGGAGGCCGGCCCATGGAAAATCGTGCGGGATGGCCCGTGGCGGCAGGTCTGGTCTGCCTGGGAATGGTCGCCTGTCATGGTTCGCCCGCCACGAGGAACGAGCCGCCGCCGGCCGCGGAGGGCAGCGGGTCCGCCGCGCCGGGACGGCTCGGCGGGAAAGTGATCGTGATCGATCCCGGCCACAACGGCGGGAACGCGGCCCATCCGGAGGTGATCAGCAAGCCGGTGTGGGTCGGGAACGGCTACAAGCCCTGCAACACGACCGGTACCGCCACCGCGGACGGCTACGCCGAGCACGCCTTCACCTGGGACGTCTCCAACCGGCTGGCGAAGGCGCTGCGGGCCAGGGGCGCCTTGGTGACGTTGACGCGCGCCGGCGACAGGGGTGTGGGGCCTTGCGTCACGGAGCGGGCGGCGATCGGGAACCGGGCGCACGCCGACGCGACGCTGTCCATCCACGGCGACGGGGCGGCGGCGGCCAAGCACGGGTTCCACGTCATCCTGCCGCTGCCCGTGGGCGGGAACACGAGGATCGTCGCCCCGTCCGCCCGTCTGGGGACGGCGATCCGCGACGCCTACCGGTCGGGGACGAACATGCCCTACGCCGACTACCTCGGGAAGGACGGCCTCGACCGGCGGGATGATCTCGGCGGGCTGAACCTGTCCACCGTGCCGGCCGTGTTCATCGAATGCGGGAACATGAAGAACGCGGGGGACGCGGCCAAGATGTCGAGCGCCGCGTTCAGGCAGCTCATGGCCGAGTCCCTGGCGAACGGCTTCGAGGACTACCTCCGCTGAGTTTGCCCGCCGCTGGGATTGTCCGGGACGCCTCCGGCTAGGCCAGTCACAACGAGGCACACCGGACGAACGGACGATCGCCATGAACCATAGGAACGGACGGAGCGCGTCGCCGCCCAACTGGGAACTCCTGGTGGGACTGGCCGCGACCGGCTTCCTCATCTACGTGTGGGTGTGGGCGGCGACGCAGGGCGGCCCGCCCTTCTGGTAGGTGCAGGGCCCGCCCGCACGTCCCGCCCTAACGGTCCAGGAGCGTCCTGAGGGACTTCGCCACCTCCGCAGGCGCCTCCTCGGCCATGAAGTGGCCGCACGTGACGGTCTCGTGCCGGAGGTCGGCCGCCCAGGCGTCCCACAGCGCGACGGCGTCGTAGCCCAGGGCGGCGCCCCAGTCCTGCTGCAGGACGGTGACGGGCATCCGCAGGCGGTTGCCCGCGTCGCGGTCGGCCTTGTCGTGCTCGACGTCGACGCCGGCGGACGCGCGGTAGTCCGCGACGATCGAGGGGACGGCGGCGCGGCAGGCGTCCAGGTAGGCGGCGCCGACGTCGGGCGGGATCGCGGACGGGTCGTTCGTCCACACGTCGAGGAAGTGGCCGAAGAAGGCGTCGGAGGCCCCGGCGATCAGTTGCTCGGGGAGGCCGGGCGGCTGCGCCATCAGGTACAGGTGGAAGCCGACGGCGGCCGACGCGCCGTGCAGGACGTCCCACATGTCCAGGGTCGGCAGGACGTCCAGGCAGGCCAGGTGGGTGATCGTGCCGGGGTGGTCGAGGCCTGCGCGGAACGCGACGAGCGCGCCGCGGTCGTGGCCGGCGAGGGCGAAGCGGTCGTGCCCGAGGGCGCGGGCGAGGGCGACGGTGTCGGCGGCCATGGTCCGCTTGGAGTAGCCGTCGGACGGTTTGTCGCTCTCGCCGTACCCGCGCAGGTCGGGGACGAGGACCGTGTGGTCGGCGGCGAGGTCGCGGGCGACGTGCCGCCACATCAGGTGGGTCTGCGGGAAGCCGTGCAGCAGGACGATCGGGGAGCCCGATCCGCCGACCGCCGCGTTGAGGGACACGCCCTCGGCGACGGGGACGCGCTGGTAGTCGAAATCGCTGATCGTTGGCATGCGTCCAGGCTGCCGGGCGCGGATGAGCATCCGATGAGCGCGCTATACCGTGGTGGCGTGGAGGTCCTGTTCGGGGTGCTGGGGCCGGTGACCGCCTGGGACGGGTCCGGGAACGCGATCGCCCTGAAGGGGCCGCGGCACCGCGCCGTCCTGGCCCGCCTGATCGTCGCGCGCGGGCGCGTGGTGCCGGTCTCCCGGATCGTGGACGATCTGTGGCTCGAACCGCCGTCGGACGCGGTCGGCGCCGTCCGCACCTTCGTGGCCGCCCTGCGGCGCGTCCTCGAACCGGATCGTCCGCCGAGGACGCCGCCCCGGCTGCTGGTCACCGAGGGTCCGGGATACGCGCTGCGCGCCGGGCCGGAGGCCGTGGACGCCTGGCGTTTCGAGCGGGTCGTGGCCTCGGAGCGTCCGGCCGCAGAGCTGGCCGGCGCGCTGGACGAGGCGCTGAGCTGGTGGCGCGGCCCCGCCTACGCCGAGTTCGCCGACGAGCCGTGGGCCCGGGCGGAGCACTCCCGGCTGGCCGAACTGCGGCTGCGCGCCGTCGAACGGACGGCCGGGGCGCGGCTGTCGCTGGGCCTAGCCGCCGAGGCGATACCGGACCTGGACGCGCATGTCGCCGACCATCCCTGGCGCGAGGACGCCTGGCGTCTGCTGGCGCTCGCCCTGTACCGAACCGGCCGCCAGGGTGACGCGCTGGCCGTCCTCCAAAGGGCGCGCGGCCTTCTGGTCGAGGAGCTGGGGTTGGACCCTGGTCCGGCCTTGCGCCGCCTAGAGGAGGACATCCTCCGCCAGGCCGACCACCTGGAACCTTCACGGGATGCGGCGTCGCGCGTGTGGGCGCAGGCGGCCCAGGCGTACGACCGAACGGTGGCGTCCGGCGCGCGCGCTCGGCTGGAATCGACGGTCGGCCTCCTGCGGAGCCTCGCGGTGACCGGCGCCGAGGGCCTGGAGGCGGCCCGCGAGCAGCGCCTGGCGGCGATCACGGCGGCCGAGGAGCTGGGCGACGCGGAGCTGACCGCCAGGGTGATCGGCGCGTTCGACGTCCCGGCGATCTGGACCCGGTCGGACGATCCGCGCCAGGCGGCCGGAGTGGTGGCGGCGGCGGAGCGCGCCCTTGCCGCGCTGCCGCCGGACGGGCAGGAGGCCGCGCGGGCCCGTCTTCTGGCCACGATCGCGCTGGAGTCGCGCGGCGCCCGCGATGACCGGGGGCGTGAGGCGGCGCGTGCGGCGGTGCGGACGGCCCGCGAGCTGGACGATCCGGCGCTCCTGGCGTTCGCGCTGAACGGCGCGTTCATGCAGGCGTTCGACCGGGCGGGGCTGGCGGCGCGGCGGGACGAGATCGGCGCCGAACTGGTGGACCTGTCGGCGCGGGGCGACCTGTCGAGCTACGAGGTGCTCGGGCACCTCATCCGGCTCCAGGCCCGCAGCGCGCTGGGCGACTTCGGCGGGGCCGACCGGCACGCGGCCGCCGCCGACCGCCTGGCCGAGCGGCACGAGCGTCCTCTGGTCGGCGTGTTCACGACCTGGTACCGGGCTCTGCGGCTCGCCGCGTCCGGCGAGCCCTCGTTCGAGGAGGCGGAGGAGGCCTACCGCGGCGCCGCCGCGCACATGAAGGGGTGCGGTATGCCCGGTTTGGAGGTCGGCTTGCTGCCGCTCGCCCTCCTCTGCCTGCGCGTCCTGCACCGGCTGCCCGCACAGACCGAGCCCGCCGATTGGGGGCCGTACCTGCCCTGGGCCCGTCCCTTGGTGCTGTTGGCGCGCGGGCGTCCCGACGAGGCCGCCGCAGCGTTGCGGGACGTCCCCGACCCGCCCCGCGACCTGCTGTTCGAAGCTCTGTGGGGCCTCACCGCCCAGGCTGCCGTTGCCGTGGGCGACCGGACGGCGATGCGACGCGCGCGCGACGAGCTCCTTCCGGCCGCGGGCGAGTCGGCCGGCGCGCAGAGCGGGCTGCTCACCCTGGGCCCGGTCTCCCGCCATCTGGACGACCTCGCCACCGCGCTCGGCGAATGACCCGCTCGGCCGCCCAGGACGACGGCGGTGCCCATGAGCACGGAGCGCTCGGCGTAGGGGTTGTCGGTCTCCCGCGCCGTGAGCCGGACGCCGATGATGGCGTGCGTGGAAGGGCTCCGGGCTAGGGCCTGTCTCGAAGTGGCCTCGGGCACGCGCGCGAACGCGTGACCTGCCCGGTGCAGCGAAGCCGGAGGCGAGCGAAACCGGGCTGATCGCGAAGCGATGCCGCGTTCGCCCAGGTCCGGTCACGTAGCGAGCCGCCAGGCGAGCGAAGTGGGCCGGGACTTTGAAACACAGGCTAGGCCGCCCGGTCGAAGACGCCCGGTGCCGGGCGGATGGCGCCGACGACGCCGTCCCCGCCGCGCACCTCGACGATCGCCAGCTCGTCCAGGGCGCCCCCGTCGGCGCCGTCGTGGACGCCGAGGGCGCGCAGCAGCGCGACGGTCACGGGCGTCCGCGCCCGCATCGCCCCGTCGTCGATCTTGACGACCCCCGCGCGCCCGTCGGCGAACGCGAAGGCGTCCACGCCCTCGGCGCCGCACTTGACGAGCAGGCCGGGGACGGCGTCCATCAGCTGCCGCTCCTCGCGCCGGGTCCCGGACGTCCACTGCGGGTGCGTCCGCATGGCGTCGGCGACGCGCCGCCCGTGCGTACCCGGTTCGGCGAGGACGAGCGCCCGGAACGCCCGCGCGACGCCCACGATGGACACGGCGAACAGCGGCGCCCCGCACCCGTCGACGCCGACCGCCGTGGCGTCCTCACCGGCCAGCTCTTCGACGACCTCCCGGACGGCCCGTTGCAACGGGTGGCCGGGGTCGAGATAGGAGTCGGTGGGCCATCCCGCCGTGACACATGTGGCGAGCATCGCGGCGTGCTTCCCGGAGCAGTTCATCCGCAGCCTGGAGACGCCGCCGCCCGTCCGGGCGACCTCCTGCTGCGCCACGGGGTCGATCGGCCAGCTCTCGGGGCAGCGCAGGTCGCCGGCCCCCAGCCCGGCCCCCGCGAGGACCTTCTCCACACCCTCGACGTGGAAGTCCTCACCGGAGTGGCTGCCGGCCGCGAGCGCGAGCAGCTCGCCGCCGAGTTCGAGCCCGCTGCGCAGCATCGCGACCGCCTGCATCGGCTTGTTCGCCGACCGGGGGAAGATCGGCGCACCGGTATCCCCCGCCCGGAAGGCGACGCCCCCGTCGGCGGCCAGCCCGAGCGCCGCCCCCCGATGCCGGGACTCCACGAACCCGGAACGCTCCACCTCGACCAGCACAGGATTGACGTCCACCGCACTCCTCCATCACCACGACACCGGCGCCCGGAACCCCCGGCGATCTCGCCGCCCCGAACGGCGACCCCGAAGGTCACGTACCCGGCGTATCCCAGGAAAGCGGCACCCCGCTCCACGAAAACGGCCAGATTGCCCCATCCCGGCTTGACTTGCCCGCAAAGGTGCGCGGCCGCCCTCCGGGGCTCAGCGAGGTTTGGTGGCCAGGAGGGCGCGGGCCTCGGTGGGGGGCATGGGGGGGCGTTGGGCCAGGTGGGCCGCCTGGGCCGCGCGCTCCACCAGCTGGACGTTCGCCGTGACCGGGCGGCCCTTGGCGAAGGTGACCGTGTCCTCCATGCCGACCCGGAGGTGCCCGCCCGCCGACAGGGCGGCGAACAGGACGGGCAGGGACGTCCGGCCGATGCCGGTGGCCGACCACGTGGCGCCCTCCGGGAGGGCCTCGACGGCGGCGACCAGGGTGCGGGCGTCGCCCGGCATGCCGCCCGGGACGCCCATGACCAGGTCGCAGTGGACGTGGCCGCCGTAGGGGAGCCCGTGCTTGTCCAGGAGGCGGCGCAGCGAGGTGATGTGGCCGAGGTCGAACAGCTCGAACTCGGGGACGATCCCGAGCTCCCGGGTGCGCTCGTACAGGTCCACCATGAACGACCACGGGTTCATGAACACGTCGTCGCCGAAGTTGACCGTCCCGCAGGTGAGCGAGCACATGTCGGGCTCGGCGTCCAGGACGCGGAGCCGGTCCTCGTACGGATCGGTGACCGCACCGCCCGTGGACAGCTGGACGATCAGTCCCGTGCTCTCCCGCAGCGCCGTCACCGTGTCCCGCAACCGGGACGGGTCGAGCGTGGGCCGCGCGTCGTCGTCGCGGATGTGCACGTGGATCACGGCCGCGCCGGCCGCCTCGCACTCCTTGGCCGTCTGGACCAGTTCATCCAGGGTGACGGGCAGGGCCGGGACGTCCGCCTTGGCGGACTCCGCACCCGTGGGCGCCACCGTGATGAGCGTCGTTGCTCCCATGGCGGCAGAATGCATGGTCATGCGTGCTGTAGTCCAGAGGGTGAGCCAGGCCAGCGTGTCCGTGGACGGGCGCGTCGTCGGCGCGATCGGGGGGCCGGGGCTGCTGGTCCTCGTCGGCGTGACGCACGACGACGACGCGGAAAAGGCCCGCAGGCTGGCGTCCAAGCTGTGGGGGCTGCGCATCCTGGAGGGCGAGAAGTCGTGTTCCGACGTGAACGCGCCGCTGCTCGTCGTGAGCCAATTCACTCTCTACGGGGACGCGCGGAAGGGCCGCCGCCCGAGCTGGACGGCCGCCGCGCCCGGACCCGTCGCCGAGCCCCTGGTGGACGCGGTGGTCCGGGAGCTGCGCGAGCTGGGCGCGAAGGTCGAGACCGGAGAGTTCGGGGCGGACATGAAGGTCGCGCTCGTCAACGACGGCCCGATCACGCTGGTCCTGGACGTCTGACCGCCTGGTCGGCCGAACGCGCGGGTCAGCGGAACCCGTAGACCATGCCGACGAGCGCGGTGACGGTCCCGGCGGCGGCGAGGAGGATGAGGGCGCGGTCCTGCGGGACGAGGCGGCCGCGCACGTCCGAGGACACCACCACCGTTCCGGTGTCGCCCTCGTCGCCGACGGGGCCCCGCTCGAACGGGTTGCGGAGCCCGGCGAGCCGCCACAGCGCGTCGTTGCGGAGCCGCTGGTGGGCCGGGCCGCAGGCGAAGAGCCGCCCCCGGGTGCGCTCGGTGCACGCGGCGCCCTTCGGCGTCAGCACCCGGCACAGGGTGGGGACGAGCGCGAACTCGTACAGGCACCAGCCCAGCAGGCCGAGCAGCGCGACGCGCCACGAGTGCTGCCACCACGCGATCCCGGCGATCGCCGCGAACAGGGCCCACCACGTCAGCGCGGACTCCCGGCGCGGGCGGCGCCGGGTCCCTCCCCTCCGCGCCGCGGCCGGCTCCCCTTTCCCCAGGTTCGGGACCATCGGTAGGAATCCACCTTCCCCGGGCGGCGATCGGTCAGAAATCGTCTTATCAGACGATATTCGTCCCGGGGGCGGGCTGCTACCCGTGTTTCGCGGGCCGGCGGCGCAGAGCGATCTGCGCGTTCGCGCCCGTCTCCGGCGACACGACGACCTCCTGCGCCGCCGCGACGCCGCCCGCGAGCAGCTCGGCGTCCACCGGGACGTTCCGCTTCACCATCGCCAGCGCGATCGGCCCCAGCTCGTGGTGCCGGGCCGCCGACCCGACGAACCCGACCGTCCGGCCCCCGGGGATCTCCACCGGATCGCCGGGCGCGGGCAGGCGGTCGACGCTGCCGTCCAGGTGGAGGAACACCAGGCGGCGCGGAGGCCGCCCCAGGTTGTGGACGCGCGCGACGGTCTCCTGCCCCCGGTAGCAGCCCTTGTTCAGGTGGACGGCCGTCTCCACGTACCCGGCCTCGTGCGGGATCGTCCGGTGGTCGGTGTCGAGGCCGAACCGGGGGCGGTGCTCGGCGATGCGCAGCGCCTCGTACGCCCAGGTCCCCGCCGGCTTCAGGTCGGCCGGGAACTCGCCGCGCGGGACGATCCGCGTCGTCGTCCCCGCGGCGTCCGGCCAGGCGGGACGGCCGTCGGCGGGACCGCCCGGCCCCGTGACCACCATGAACTCCTCCGACACGTCGGCGACCTCGACGCGCAGCATGAACCGCATCCGGTCGAGGAACTCCACCAGCGCCGGGGCCGTCCCCGGCTCGACGTGGGCCCAGACGGCCTCCCCGTCGTCGACGAGGAACAGGTGGTGCTCGATGTGCCCGTTCGGGCTGAGCAGCAGCGCCTCGGTCGGCTCGGACGGCTTCAGCCCGTCCAGGTGCTGGCTCAGCAGGCTGTGCAGCCAGCTGAGCCGGTCCGGCCCGGAGACGCGGACGACGCCCCGGTTACTCCGGTCGACGAACGCCGTCCCCTCCTCCAGGGCGCGTTGCTCCCGTGCGGGGTCCCCGTAGTGCGCGGCGACCTCCTGGTCGGGCGCGTCGGCGGCGACGGCTCCGGGCGACTGCAGCAGAGGGCTCTCCATGCCGTCCAGACTATGTCGCGGACCCGCGGACCATGCCGCCCGGCTGTGCCCCGCCGCAGTCCTTGCAGCGCCCGTAGACGGTCAGGTGGTGGACGTCGGTCTCGAAGCCGAAGTCGCGCGCCAGGACGTCGGCGAGGCCGGCCGCCGCGCGCGGGTCGACGTCCTCCACGGTGTGGCAGCCCCGGCAGACGAGGTGGATGTGCTCCGCCTCGGCGGCGAGGTGGTAGTTCGGCGGGCCGTGCCCGAGGTGGGCGTGCTTGACGAGCCCGAGCTCCTCCAGGAGTTCGAGCGTCCGGTACACGGTGGAGATGTTCACGCCGCGGGCGGTGCGCTGCACCTCGGTGCAGATCTCCTCGGGGGTCGCGTGCTCCAGGTTGGTGACGGCTTCGAGCACCAACTGGCGTTGCGGGGTCACCCGGTACCCCTTCGCCCGCAGCTCCTCCTGCCACGACTCGACCATGCACCGAGTCTAGATCCCGGACGGCGGCTCCGGTCCCGGCGTCCGGTTTCAGCCCTCGGAAAACTCGCTTGCCCCGCCGCGCGGGCGTCGCATACGTTCTGGATACGCGCGAAAGGAGGTGGTCCTAACCAATGGTTTCTTGTAGGACTCGCGAGGTGACTGTCCGCTAGTCGCCGTACCGCCTCGGAGCCTCCGCCCTCTGGGCGGGGTAGCCGGTCGCGACGGTGACCGGCGAATACCAGGCAGTTACCCGGTCCCCGGACCGATGGACCCGTCCTGTCCGTCGCCCCGCCACCCGGCGGGAAGGTCCGGGGATCGTTCATGTCCGGGGGCGGTCACCTCCGGGGCTCGCCGCCCCCGGCGCTCAGGACACCTTCTTCAGCTGGGCCGACAGGTGCGACTGGAGCTCGTGCCCCATCGCCGCCATGTCGTACGCCCAGCCGAGGTCCTCGCCGATCAGCCCGTAGAGGCGGTGGCCGCCGGTGACCTCCTTGGCCGACTCCGTCCGCGCGACGACGTCCGTGTGCAGCTCCACCCGGTTGAAGGCCACGTCTCCCACGTAGATCTCGATGATCCCCGTCGGGTGGGCCAGCGTCACCTCCACCTGGTGGTCGGGCCGCGGCCGCCAGTACCCGGTCTCCATGCCCAGCGGACGCCCGAGCGCGCCGTCCTCCTCGATCTTCCAGGTCCGGCTCGCGTAGATCAGGAAGGGCTTCCCGACGTGCGTGAACGAGATCTCCTGGCCGAAGTTGAACGACTCGATCGTGGGATAGCCGCCCACGCCGGCGCCTTCCCAGGTGCCGAGCAGGAACTTCAGCGGCTCAAGGTCCGGGTGCAGCTCAACGTCCATGGGCACCGAGCGTAGCGGCGTCCGCGGTCGTCCGCGTCCCCGTGCGCCGCCGTCGTCATCGTCGCCGTCGCCGTCGACCACTTCTACTTCGACTGACGCGCCCGGCCTACCTGAGCCGGCTCAACTTGATCACGAGGAGGACGGCGGCGACCGCCATCAGCCCCAGCACGACGACAAGGATCCCCGCGTTCACCAACCCGACCACAACGCAGGATGCTACGCGGAACGCCGGACTAGAGTGGCTACATGGCAAGACCACTGGTCATCAAGGTGACGGCCGGCGCGGACGCCCCCGAGCGCTGCAACCAGGCGTTCACGGTCGCGGCGGCCGCCGCGGCGAGCGGGGTCGGGGTCTCCCTGTGGCTGACCGGGGAGTCCGCATGGTTCGCGCTGCCGGGACGGGCCGCCGAGTTCTCACTGCCCCACGCCACTTCCCTGGACGACCTTCTGGGCGTCATCCTCGCCGCGGGCCGCGTCACGCTCTGCACCCAGTGCGCCGCCCGCCGCGGGATCGGCCCGGACGACGTCCTGCCGGGCATCCGCATCGCCGGCGCCCCGACCTTCGTCGAAGAGATCACCCTCCCGGACGTCCAGGCCCTCGTGTACTGACACGAGGAGGACGTCCGGGCTCGGTCGCCCCGGACCGCCCGCCCGGGGGCGGGACGACCGTGCGCTCCGAACGCCCAGCGCGAACCCCGCGACCGCGGAGCCGGCGAGGCCGAGCATGAGGTCGCCGATGGTGTCGCGGTAGATCGTGACGGTCTCGGGGGTGTCGAGGATGAAGACGCCGTACTCGAAGAACTCCCACAGGATGGCCGCGGCGGCGCCCAGGCCGGTGCACGTCAGGGCCAGCGTCCAGGACCTGAGGCCCGCCCAGCGGCGCAGGGCGACGCCGGCGGCGGCGCTCAGCAGGGCCCAGTTCCCGAAGTGGCAGGCGTCGTCGAATCCGCCGATCGTGTCGTAGAGGTCGGCGGCGTTCCCGGCGACGTCCACCACGAAGGGGGCGGTGACGAGGAGGTCGACGTCCCAGGGGAAGGGCCGTCCCCGGCCGCGCAGCGCCCAGACGAGCGTGATGATCATGATGGCGGCGGGGTAGGCGGCCACCCGCACGCCCATCGCCTTGTCCGCGAACCGGTCCCAATCGGGGAAGGCGACGGCGAGCGCCAGCAGCGCGGCGAGGGCGGCCTTGGCCGCGAGGGCGGGCGGGCGCCAGCGGGAGGTGTCCATGACCGAAGCATGGCCGCCCACCCGATCCGGCGGCATCGGCGCGGGTACTCAGGCCCGCCTGAGTGCTTTCGCCCCGCTCCGGGAGCCGGGTCTCGCGGCGGTGCAGGCGGCCGTGGCGGTAGAACGGCCGGAGAACGGAAATAGGGACTGCCGACGTGCCCGCGAGACTGGAGCCGCCGGATGGACGCCGTACCCGCATGGGCGTGGGGCGCGACGATCGCACTGATCATCGCGCTCTTCGTGTTCGACCTGCTGGTCGCTGTCCGGCGGCCGCACGCGGTGCACATCCGGGAGGCGACGTTCTGGTCGGTCTTCTACATCGCCGTCGCGGTCCTGTTCGGCGGCGCGGTGTGGATCCTCGCCGGGTCGACGGCGGGCACCGAGTACTTCTCCGGCTGGATCGTCGAGAAGAGCCTGTCGGTCGACAACCTCTTCGTCTTCGTGATCATCATGGCCAGGTTCTCGGTGCCCGCCGAGTACCAGCAGAAGACGCTGCTGTTCGGCATCGGCGCCGCGCTGATCCTGCGGGCCGTCCTGATCGCGATCGGCGCCGCCGCGATCAACCTGTTCTCCTTCACGTTCCTGATCTTCGGGCTGATCCTGATCTGGACGGCGGTCCAGCTCATCCGGCACCGCAACGAGGAACCCGACGTGGAGGACACGTTCCTCGTCCGCCGGGCCCGCAAGATCCTGCCGGTGAGCCAGGACTTCCACGGCGGGCGGATGCTGGCCCACGAGGACGGCCAGCGCGTGATGACGCCGCTGCTCCTGGTCTTCGTCGCCATCGGCAGTACGGACGTGCTGTTCGCGCTGGACTCCATCCCGGCCGTGTTCGGCGTGACCGACGACCCGTTCATCGTCTTCACCGCCAACGCGTTCGCCCTGCTGGGGCTGCGCGCCCTCTACTTCTTGATCGAGGGCCTGCTCGAACGCCTCGTCTACCTGTCGATCGGCCTGTCGGTGATCCTCGCGTTCATCGGCTTCAAGCTGATCCTGGAGTTCCTGCACCAGGACGTCTCCACGTCCGTCCCCGAGATCCCGACGCCCCTCTCCCTCGGCGTGATCCTGGTGATCCTGCTGTTCACGACGGGCGCCAGCCTGGTCCGCGTCCACCACCACCCGGAGGAGAAGGCCAAGCCCGGTTCCCTGCGCAAGCGCCGCGAGAAGAAGCCTCGCGAGGAGGAACCGGCCGCCCGCTGACCGAGGTTCAGCCCATGCTCTTGGCCCCGTCCAGCGACTCCCGGATGATGTCGGCGTGGCCCGCGTGCTGGGCCGTTTCGGCCGTGATGTGCAGGAGCACCCGGCGGATCGACCAGTGCGTCTCGGTGTTCCACGGGGCTTTGGGCAGCTCGTGCCGGACGTCCAGGTCGGGCAGGGTCGGGACCAGTTCGTCGGTCCGCCGGGCCACTTCGGCGTAGGCGTCCAGAACTCCGGCCAGCGTCTCGCCGGGGAGCATGGTGAACTCGTCCGCGCGGCGCTTCCAGTCCTCCTCGGTCATCTGGGAGAAGTCGCCCATCGCGGCCGCGCCTTCGAGGATGAAGTCCACCCAGCCCCGCTCGCAGGACGTGACGTGCTTGACGAGACCCCCGAGGCACAGCTCGCTCGCCGTGGTCCGCCGCCCGGCCTGCTCGTCGGTGAGGTCCCGCGTGGTGAACCGCAGGAAGTGCCGCGCCTTGGCGAGCTCCGCCAGCAGATCCGCCCGCTCCCCGGTGACGTTCTGCGCAGTGTCAACGTTCATGGTTCCCGCCTTCGATCGTGTCGTTCACCTGCTGACCACAGTAGGAACCAAGGCGGTCAGATCCTGGCCTCGATCGGCCGATCCGGAGAGCTTCTTCCGGCCACCTCATCGACGGCTGCCCCTTCTGGGCCGCTCTCGCGGTGACCGGCTCACGGAAAACGCACTTTGACCTGCCTTGACCGGTCTGGACGATCTCCCAGAACGATGTCCGCAGGAGACGTGTTCGAGGGTGTTTCCGCCGGACGCCGGTGGGAGATTGGGCGGGACGGCACCGGGTTCACGCAGGCGCGGGCGGGCTCGCGCCGGACCGGGCGCCCAGGGGGGAGCAGCGCGATGAGAGTCATGCTGAGAGCGGTGATGGACACCCAGGTCTCGAACGGCGCGATCAAGACCGGCAGGCTGTCGGAGATCGTGAAGTCACTGGTGGACCGGCTCGATCCCGAGGCGGCGTACTTCGGTCCCGGCGACGGCGAGCGTTGCTGCGTCCTCGTCTTCGATCTGGACGACACCGCGACGATTCCCACCATCGCCGAGCCGCTCTTCCAGGAACTGGGCGCGAAGATCGAGATCACCCCGGTGATGAACCGGGAGGACCTGCAGAAGGGCCTCGCCGCGTTGTAGTAGCGCGGAGCGACACCACCGCGTCTCCCCGCACCGGGAGCCGTGCTCAGCCGAGGACGAAGGGGACCCTCGCGGCGAGATCGCCCAGTTCGGCCAGCTCCGCGCCGGTCGGCGCCCGGCGTCCGGTGCCGACCAGCAGCGCGTCCCGGTCGGAGAACGAGGCGGGGAAGGGGCTCCCCGCGATCCTCTCCAGCAGCGCGCGGGCGGCCGCGAGGGACTCGGCGGGCGGCTCCGGCCCCTCCGGCAGGTGCGCGATCAGGTCGAGGTGGTGCAGCGTCCACTCGATCACGTACGCGGCCAGGTAGTCGCCGACCGTGAGGATCTCGTCCTGGGTGCCGACGCGGGCGGCGGGGTCGGCGAGCCGCGCGGCGCGTCCCGCGGCCGAGCCGACGTCGTCGAGGTGGAAGGTGAGCAGCCGCGGCTCCTCGTAGGCGGCGGCCAGCCGCGGGATGAGCGCGTCGAGGGGGTCGTCGCCGGTCGGGGGCTCGACGAGCTTCCAGTAGGTGGCCGCGTCCACGGTCGGTTCGCCGTCGGCGGGGGTGACCAGGGTGATCAGGACGTCCTGGGCGTCGATGACCAGGTGGCACACCAGGTCCCGCACGAGCCAGCCGGCGCAGCCGGACGGGCGCGCGAAGTCCTCGTCCGGGAGGCCGGCGACCGCCGCGAGCAGGGCCGTCCACGAGCGTGAGAAGTGATCCACTTTCGGCACGGTACTGCCGCCCCGGAACGGCGGACAAGCGAATTCGGCCGCTCTAGACGGCGGTCGCCGGGGCGGCCGTCCGGGCCTCCAGGGCGCGCACGACCGCGGCCATGTCGGCCTCGCCGTGCCCGAGCGCGACGGTCTCGCCGTAGAGGGCGTGACACACGTCCAGCAGGGGCGAGGCGAGCCGCGCGGCGCGGGCGGCCTCCGCGATGAGGCGGTTGTTGTCCAGGACGTTGACGATGGACGCCTGCACGGCGAAGTCGCGGTCGAGCAGTTTGCGGGCCTTGGCGCGCGACACGGTGCTGGCCATCGGCCCGGCGTCGAGCACCTCCAGCAACCGCCGTCCGTCCAGGCCGTGCCGCTCGGCGAAGTGGAACGCCTCCGCCAGCCCGGTGACCATGGTGATCAGGTACAGGTTGACGGCCAGCTTCGTCTGGAGGGCCTGCGGCACCGGCCCGCAGACGAACACCTCGCCGCACAGGGGGGCGATCAGGGAGCGGACGGCGTCCACGGCCGCGGGCTCCCCGGCCAGCATCGCTATGAGCTCACCCGACTCCGCCGGGCCCCGCGAACCGGACACGGGCGCCTCGACGTACCGTCCGCCGGCGGCCTGGATGTCGGCTTCGAGACCGCGCGAGTACTCAGGTGACGTCGTCCCCATGTGGACGACGATCCGTCCTCGCACGTTCGCCGCGAAGCCGGGCGTGCCGCGTCCCAGGGTGGAATCGATGGCGGGACCGTCGGCCAGCATGAGGAACACCACGCGCGTGCGGCGGAAGACGTCGGCGGGGTCGGCCGCCACCGTCGCGCCCGCCGCGCGCAGCGGCTCGCCCTTGGCGGCGGTCCGGTTCCAGACGACGAGGCTGGTCCCCGCCCGGACGAGGTTGAGCGCCATGGGCCGCCCCATGACACCGAGGCCGAGGAAACCGACGTCGCTGTCCACCATCGCCTCCGCACCTTGCGAGTTATGACAGTGGTCATGATAATGACCCAGCTAGATACGGCAATAGCCAGCGAAATTTTCCTCGAAGGAGGCGATCTTGGCGACCGGTGAACGGGGCCCGCGGGAGCGGATGGTCTTCAGCGCGGCGCAGCTCATCCGCCGCGACGGCGTCACCGCGACCGGCCTGCGCGAGGTCGCCGACCACGCCGGGGCACCGCGCGGCTCGCTCCAGCACTACTTCCCCGGCGGCAAGGAGCAGTTGGTCAACGAGGCGGTCGAGTGGGCCGGACGCTATGCGAGCGACCGCATCACCCGTTTCACGGCCGCCATGGCGCACCCCACGCCGGGCCGGCTCTTCGCGGCGATGGTCCGCCAGTGGACCGAGGAGTTCGAGGCGACGGGGTTCGACCGCGGCTGCCCCGTCGCCGCCGCCACCGTCGACTGCGCGGACTCCGTGGCGTCCACCCGGACCGCCGCGGCGGCCGCGTTCGCCGCCTGGCGGCAGCCCATCACCCGCGAGCTGACCGCCATGGGCGTCCCGCCCCGCAAGGCGACCGCCCTGGCGACCCTGATGGTCAGCTCCCTGGAAGGCGCCATCCTCCTCGCCAGAGCCGAACAGAACGTCCGCCCCCTGCGCACCGTGGCCCGGGAACTGGCCCCCTACCTGGACTCTCATGCCCCCGAGAACCCCACCTGACCCTGGTCTCAGTGCGTCATGACGCCGGGGAGGCGGGTCTGGAAGTCGATGACGCCGACCCAGGCAGGGCGCAGGGCGATGCGGGCCATGCGGGTCTCGGGGTGGTCGGCGCCGGCGACGTAGCCCGCGCCGCCTTCCTCGCCCAGGAAGCGGCGGGCCGACAGGGCCTGCTCGGGCACCATGCCGTCCACCTCGGTGATCGAGACGCGGCCGCGCAGGAGCAGGACCTCCGGGGGCTGCGCGTCGGTGTCGATGGTGACGGCGACGTCGGGACGTTCCCGGAGAGCGCGGATGCGGGCGGCGGGGCGCAGGATGCCCATCGGCGGGCAGTGGACGTAGGTCGCCATCACCAGCTCCTCGCCGGTCCAGGTGAACCAGGACGACATGACGCGGGGCGTCCCGTCGACGGCCGTGTAGGCGAGGCGGGCCGGGATCGTGGAGTGGAGCAGGCGCTTCGCGACGTCGGTTTCGAGCAGGCGCACGTCGCCCTGGGGCAGGTCCATGGTCATCTCCTTCATAGCGTTCGGAGGGGATGACCGGGGACGGCCGGAGAACTCATCGCTCCATGACGAGATTCATCGTCGGATAGTCGGTGTAGCCCGTCGCGGTGCCCGTGTACATGAGGTGCTGGTCCTGGACGGGGTTGAGGGGCGCGCCGAGACGGAGGCGTTCGACGAGGTCGGGGTTCGCCAGGAAGGGGCGTCCGAGGGCGATGAGGTCGGCGCCCGCGGCGACGAGGCGGCCGGACTCCCGGGTGACGTGCTCGGTGGTGACGTCGGGCAGCATCGGGTTGGCGATCAGCGTTCCGGGCCAGATGCGGCGGACGGTGTGGAAGAGGGCGCTGTCCGGGTCGGCGTAGACCACGTGCAGGTAGGCCGGGGAGATCTCCGCCAGGGCCCGGACGAGGGCCGGGTAGACCTCGTCCATGTCGTCCTCGTGCATGGCGTTGGCGGTGACTCCGGGCGAGATCCGCACGCCGACGCGGTCCGGGCCGATGGCGTCGGCGACGGCGCGGGTCACCTCGGCCGTGAACCGGATGCGCGCCTCGGCAGGGCCGCCGTAGGCGTCGGTGCGGCGGTTGGTGGCGCGGGACAGGAACTGGTGCAGCAGGTAGCCGTTCGCCGAGTGCACCTCCACCCCGGCGAAGCCCGCGTCGACGGCGTTGCGGGCGGCGGCCGCGAAGTCGGCGACGGTGGAGCGGACGTCGTCGGCGGTCATCTCCCGGGGGACGACGGCGGGCCGCGCTCCGGACGGGGTGTGGACCGTGTCCGGGAGCGGGACCGGGGACGGCGCCACCGGGTGCAGGCCGCTGTTGTCGGGGTGCCCGACCCGTCCGCCGTGCTGGAGCTGGAGGAACATCCGGCCGCCCGCGTCGTGGACGGCGCCGGTGACGCGCCGCCATCCGGCGACGTGGGCGGGGGCGTGGATCGCGGGGATGTTCGGGTACGTCTGGCCGACCGCGTTGGGGGTGGCGGCCTCGGCGATGATCAGACCGGCGGTGGCGCGCTGGGCGTAGTAGGTCGCCATCAGGTCGGTCGCGACGCCCGAGGCGTCCGCGCGGTTGCGGGTCATCGGTGCCATGACCAGGCGGTTCGGGAGGACGACTCCGCCGAGGCGGGCCGGTTCGAGAAGTGCGGTCTCCATGGTCTTCGTCCTTTCAGCGGTGTGCGGGAAATCCGTGGGTCCGGGCGGCGAGGACGACCGCGAGGACCGGGGCGAGGAGCGCGAGGGTGCTCCAGGCGAGCGAGGCGGAGCCGGACAGGTGCAGCAGGACGCCTCCGGCGATCCCGCCGCCGGCCATGGCGACGTTCCAGAGGGTGACGAGCATGGCCTGCGCCGCGTCGGCCGCGTCGCCGCCCGCGTCCCCGGCGGCGGTCTGGAGCAGGGTGGGCGCACCGCCCCAGCCGAGGCCCCACAGCACCACGGCGGCGTAGACGAGGGCGGGGGCGTCCGACCAGAACGCCAGGACGGCGGCGGCGGCGGCGACCAGCAGCGTCCCGGCGATCATGAGGGCGCGCAGGCGGCGGTGGATGTGCGCGCCGACCACCCAGATGCCGGCCAGGGACGCGGCCCCGAAGGCCAGCAGGACGAGGTCGGTGGACGAGCCCATGCCGAGCCCGTCGAGGATGGCGGAGATGTAGGTGTAGAGGATCGTGTGGGCGAGGACGAAGACGAGCGTCACGAACAGCACGGCCGCCACGCCGGGGACGCGCAGGACGCTCTGGCCGCCCGTCCGCTCCCCCGCCGGGCGGCCGGGGAAGTCCGGGACGGACACCGTGATCCAGCCGAGCAGGACGACGGTCAGGCCGGTCATGGTCAGGAACGCCGCCTGCCAGCCCAGCGCCGCGCCGAGGAACGTCCCGGCGGGGACGCCCAGGGAGAGCGCGACCGGGATCCCGGCCATGGCGACGGCGATGGCACGTCCCTCCAGGTGGGCGGGCACCAGGCGGCGGGCGTATCCGGCCAGCAGCGCCCAGGCGAGGCCGGCCGCGACCCCGGCCGCGAACCGGGCCACCATGGTCAGCGCGTAGTGGGTCGACAGCGCCGTGACGGTGTTGGCGACGGCGAACCCCGCGACGGTCGTCAGCAGGAGGCGGCGGCGCCGCCATGCGGCGGTGGCCGCGGTCAGCGGGACGGCGGTCAGCGCCGTTCCGATCGCGTAGATCGTCACGGTCTGCCCGGTCGCGGACTCGCTCGCGTGCAGGCTCGCGCTCATCGCGGGCAGCAGCCCGGCGGGCAGCGTCTCGGTCAGGCTCGTGATGAAGACCGCCGTCGCCAGCGCCAGCAGCGCCGGCAGGGGCAGCCCCCCGTCGGACCTCTCGTCCGGCGCGGTCGTTCTCTCGGCGGTTCGCATGCTGCGACTGTGCCCGGCGGCGCTTCGGGTGCGCTGATGGTCCGCTGACGGCCGGCGGGCCGCCGCCGAGTACCGTGCTGGCATGCGGTTTGGCGTGCTCGGTCCGCTCATGGTGCGGGATGGCGAGGGGGCGCCCGTCCGGATTCCGGAGGCGAAGGTCCGGGCGCTGCTCGCCGATCTGCTGGTCCACGAGGGCCGGCCCGTCTCGGCCGACCGTCTCGTCCACGACCTGTGGGGCGACGACCTGCCCGGCAACCCGGCGAACGCGCTCCAGGCCAAGGTCTCCCAGCTGCGCCGCGCGCTCGGCCGCGACCGCGTGGTCCGCGAGGCGAACGGGTACCGGCTCCGCCTCGACGGGCCCGGCGACGAGGTGGATGCCGACCGGTTCCGCACGCTGGCGGCACGGGCCCGCACGCTGGACGATCCGCAGGAGCGCGCCGAACTGCTGACCGAGGCGCTGGACTTGTGGCGCGGCGCGGCGTTCGCCGACTTCACCGACGAGGACTTCGCGCGCGCGGCGGCGGCCCGCTTGGCCGACGAGCGCCTGGCCGTGCTGGAGGAGCAGGCCGAGGCCCGGCTCGACGCGGGCGGGCACCTCCTGCTCGCCGGGGAGCTCGCCGGTCTGGTGGCCCGCCACCCGCTGCGGGAGCGGTTGCGGGCCGTGCAGATGCGTGCGCTGTACCGGGCGGGGCGGCAGGGCGAGGCGCTCGCCGTCTACACCGAGGTGCGGAAGTTGCTCGCGGACGAGCTCGGCCTCGACCCGAGCCCCGAACTGGCCGCGCTGCACGAGGCGATCCTGCGGCAGGACGCGTCGCTCGCCGCCCCGCCGGAACCGGAGTCGCGTCCCCACCTGCCCGTCCCCCTCACCGAACTGATCGGCCGGGACCGCTGCCTGGACGACGTCGGGCGGCTCGTCGGCGCGGCGCGCCTGGTGACGCTGACCGGCCCGGGCGGCGTCGGCAAGACGCGGCTCGCGCTCGAGGCGGCCGCGCGGCTCGCCGGGGACGCCTTCCCGGACGGCGTCTGGCTCGTCGAGCTGGCGGGCCAGCGCGGGGACGCCGCCGGACTGGCGCAGGAGATCTCGGCCGTGCTCGGGCTCCGCGACGACGTCCCGCCCGGCGTCCCCGCGGCCGGGACGTCCGGCCGCGGCGGCGGGAGCGCGGAACGGCTGGCGGCGGCGCTGCGCGGCAGGCGGCTGCTGCTCGTCCTGGACAACTGCGAGCAGGTGGTCGACCCGGCCGCCGAACTGGCGGAACTGCTGCTGCGCGGCGCGGCGGGCCTGCGGATCCTCGCCACCGGCCGCGAGCCGCTCGGGCTGACGGGCGAGACGGTGTACCTGGTCGAGCCGCTCCAGGAGGACGACGCCGTCCGGCTGTTCGCCGACCGCGCCGCCGCGTCGGCCCCCGGCTTCTCCCTGGACGCCGACCGGGCGGCGGTCGCGGAGATCTGCCGGCGCCTCGACGGCATCCCGCTCGCCCTGGAACTGGCGGCGACCCGGGTCCGGGCCCTCGGCGTGCGGGAACTGGCGCAACGCCTCACCGACCGGTTCGGCGTCCTCACCACCGGGCCGCGCGGCGCGCCGGCGCGGCAGCGGACGCTGCGGGCGATGATCGACTGGAGCTGGGAGCCGCTCGGGCCGTCCGAGCGCGCCGTGCTGCGCCGGCTCGCCGTGCACGTGGACGGCTGCGCCCTGGACGCGGCGGAGGCCGTCTGCGCGGGCGGCGACGTCCGCGGCGGGGACGTCCTCGACCTGCTCACCCGGCTGGTCGACCGGTCCCTGGTCGTGGTGGTGGACGGGCCGCGCGGTCCCCGCTACCGCCTCCTGGAGTCCGTGGCCGCGTACGCGACGGAGCGCCTGCGCGAGGCGGGCGACCTCGACGCCGCCCGCGACCGCCATCTGCGCCACTACCTCGACCTGTCCGAACGCGCCGAACCGCACCTGCGCGGATCGGAGCAGCAGGTCTGGCTCGACCGCCTCGACGCCGACTCGGCGAACCTGCGCGCCGCGCTGGAGGAGGCGCTGCGTCGTCCCGGTGCGGTGGAGGCGGTTCGTCTCGGCACGGTGCTGTGCTGGTGGTGGCTGCTGCGGGGCCGCCTGCACGAGGCCCACCGCACGCTGTCGGCGGTTCTGGACTCGGCGCCGGAGGCGGCCGAGTTGCGCCTGTTGCGGGCCGCGTTCGCGCTGCTGACCGGGGATCGGACGGCCCTGGGCGCCGAGGGCGAGGACGACATTCCGGACCCCGTGCGTCGCGGCCGCGCCCGCTGGCTCTACGCGCACGGGCTGTACCACGCCGGGGATCCGGACGCGAGCGAGCGGGCCAACGAGCAGGCGCTACGCCTGTTCCAGGAGTCCGGGGACCGCTGGGGCACCGCCGCCGCCCTCGGCCTGCGCGCGACGCTGGCGCTCGTCCGGGGCCGCCTCGACGTGATCGCGGACGCGGGAGAGCGCGCCGCCGCCCTGTTCACCGGGCTGGGCGACCGCTGGGGACGCCTGCAGACCGTGTCGCCGCTCGCGATGCTCGCCGAGATCAACGGCGACTACGCGGCGGCGGAGCGGCTCCAGCGCGAGGGGCTGCGGATCGCCGAGGAGCTGGATCTGCGCGCGGAGGTGTCCGCGCGGCTGTCGGGCCTCGGCCGCCTGGCGCTGCTCGCGCGCGACTGGGACCGGGGCCGCGACCTGCACGAACGGGCGCGGGTGATGGCCGTCGAGCAGGGCTACCGGTTCAGCGAGACGCACGCGCTGATGGGCCTCGCGCTCGGGGCGCGCCGCTCGGGCGATCTCGGCGCGGCGCGGGAGATCCTGCACCGCATCCGGGACGAGTACGACTCCTCCGAGATCGGGGAGCATCTGCTGCACGCGGAGCTCGGCTTCACCGCCGAACTGCGCGGGGACGCCGCGGAGTCCCTCGCGCACCACACCCGCGGCCTGGAGATCGCCCGGTCGATCGGCGAGCCGCGCGCGCTGGCCCTGTCCCTGGAGGGGCTTGCGGGCGCGGCGGCGCTCGCCGGGGACGCCGTGCGCGCCGCCGAACTGCTCGGCGCGGCGGACGCGGCCCGCCGGAGCGTGGACGCCCCGCTCCCGCCCGCCGAACGCGGCGACGTCGACCGCGTCACGTCCGCCGCCGGCGCCGTCCTGGGCGGGCGGGCCTTCGCCGAAGCGTTCCGCCGGGGCGCCAGAACGGTCAGCTGAGGCCCGAAAGGTCGCGGCTCACGACCGTGTTGCGGTCGGTGGGGCGGTTGCCGAGGGAGAGCTGGGGCCACTGCCCGGAGAGTTCCTGGCGGCTCCGCTCGCTCCAGGCGCGGGCTTCGTCACTTCGGGTCTTGTAGAAGTTGAGCGCGTACCCGCCGGTGTGGACGCGCAGGAGGGTGAACCCGCCCGGGTACTCCTTGACCGCCCCGACCTCCTGCTGGACGACCCGGGGCGCGAGCGGGAAAACGGAGCGCTGGTTGCGGTGCGTGTGGCCCGCGTGGTGGAGGAACACGCCGGGCGTCCGGTGATAGGCCGTGAGGATTCGCAGGGACTGGCCCGCGTCGAGGGAATGGGCCCCGGTAATGGCGAGCGGGTCGTTCTCGGTGAAGAGCGGGTGGTGGCCGAAGACGAGGGTGGGACGCTCCGGGTCCTTGTTCAACTCCGCTTCGAACCAGGCATGCTGCTCCGCCGAGAGCCCGCCGGAGTCTCCGCCGTCACCGGGCTTGTCGTAGGTGTCGAGCCCGATGACGCGCAGGCCGCGCAGGTCGTGGGAGAAGTACGTCTGGCCGGACGTTGAGAAGGCGTCCTTGAAGCAGTCGTTCCCCTGGTGCTCCCCCGGACCGCACCCGCCGTACGGCGCCCCGGAGTGCGCCCGGTCGTGGTTGCCGCGGGCTATCAGGTAGTCGTCCCCCAGGGTCCCGAAGGTGTCGAGGATGCTCTTGGCGCTCGCGAGATCGGCGGGGGCCGCCTCACTCGACACGTCTCCGGCGGCGAGGAGGTGGTGCGCGCCTCTGGCCCGCGCGTCGGCGATCAGAGCCTTCGCCATCACCTCGGGATAGGGCGGGTGGCCGGGCGCCTGCTCGATGCCTTTGATCCAGGGAAGCTGACCGACCAGCCCGGCCACGGTCTCGCCCAGGTGGAGGTCGTTGCAAAGGGCGACGGAGAAAAGGTGGCGACCCGGAGGGGGCTGCGGGGTCGTGAAGGCGAAGACGTCCCCATAGGGAGTGCCTGCCGCTTGGCCTGCGGCCAGCCATGTGGGCGCGGCGTCCCGTCCTCTTGAGCGGGCCCTGTAGTAGTAGGTGCGCCCAGGCTCCAGGCCGGTCAGTTCCACGTAGTGGTACGGGGTACCGGACGCGCCATGGGCGACGCTGGTGAGGCGGGACGGGTGCGTCCCGTAGAGGACCTCGGCGTCGGACGGCGCGGGCCGCATCCGCCCCAGGCCGTCGTCCGTCCCGGGGACGCCCGTGTACCAGGTGAGGACGGCCGTGGCCTCGGTGACGGTGACCAGTTCGAGGTTCACCGGCAGGACGTCGTCCGAAGCGCGCGCGGACGAGGACTCGACGGCGGGCAGGAGCGAGGCGCCCGCGACGACGGCACTCCAGCGCAGGAGCGCCCGGCGGGAGGGCCGGCAGCAGATCACGATCGCTACGGTGGCAGCAGGAAGCCCACCGCACCAGGCCCAAACGGGCAACGGCCGATGAACCCGGCCGCCGGGCGGCGAGACATCCGAAACGGCCGGGTTCCGTCAGCTCACGACGGAGTCAGCTCATCAGGGGCAGGTCAGGTCATCACGGCTTGCAGGCGCTCCTCGCGGAGGCGGCCGGCCCAGGAGTCGTCCAGCGGGGGGATGTCCCTGCCGACGGCCCAGCGGAGCAGCAGGTCGGCCAGGCCGGGGTTGCGGACGAGCGCCGGACCGTGCATGTAGGTGCCGAGGACGCGGCCGCTGTAGGCGCCCTCGAAGCCGTTCCCGTCGCCGTTGCCGACGCCGTGCAGCACCTTCGCGAACGGGCGCGCGTTCGGGCCGATCTGCGTGACGCCCTGGTGGTTCTCGAAGCCGGTGATGCGCGGGACGTTCAGCTCCCCCGCGACGTCCCCGACGATCTCGCCGACGGCGCGCTGCTCGCCACGGCCGGAGCGGATGTCGAGCAGGCCGAGGCCCGGCACGGGCTGGCCCTCCTCGCCGCCGAACTCGTGCCCCAGCAGCTGGTAGCCGGCGCAGACCGCGAACACGACCGCGCCGGACTGGACGGCCCGCGCGAGGCCGCCGTCGCCCCGCAGCCGCTGCGCCGCGAGGATCTGCGGCCGGTCCTCGCCGCCGCCGAGCAGGTAGATGTCGCCGTCGGCGGGGACGTGCTCGTCCGACCGGAGGCTGACGGTCTCGGTGGGGATGCCGCGCAGCGCCGCGCGCCGCTCCAGGACGATCGTGTTGCCCTGGTCGCCGTAGGTGCTGAGCAGGTCCGGGTAGATCCAGACGATTTTGATGCGGTCAGACGACACGGCCATACCTCGTTCGGATGGTCTGGAAGGCGGTGTAGTTGGCGATCACGTCCAGGTGGCCGGGCGGGACGGCCATGACCGCCTGGTCGATGTCGTCCACCATCGTGAAGGACACCTCGGCGGCCTCCAGCCGGGCGGCGAGGTCGATGCGCCGCTCGCCGGTCACCCACACGGGACGGCCCCGCAGGATGCGGTAGTCGACGTCCCACAGCCAGGACGTGTCGCGGCCGTCGGGGCCCTGCGCGTTGACCGACAGGGCGACGGGGCCGGGCGCGGGCTGCAGGACGTCGAACGCCTCCAGCCATCCGGCGGGGTTCTTCGACAGCAGCAGCCGGATCGAGCGGCCCTGGTGCTCGACCGTCGTGTACCGGCCGGCGACCGAGGTGACCTGCGACAGCAGCGGGAGGGCCTGCTCGGGCGGCACTCCGAACTGCGCGACGACCGCGAGGGCGATCAGGGCGTTCGAGCGGTTCGCGCGGCCGGGCAGGGACAGGCCCGTGAGCGAGTACGCACGGCCGTCCGGCGCGGTGATCGTGTCGCCCCTCAGCGCCCAGTCGGGACGGGGGCGGGCGAAGTGGCACTGCCGGCAGCGCCAGTCGCTGTCCTCGTCGGTGTCCTGCCGGTCGAGGGGACCGCCGCACTCGGGGCAGCACCAGGAGTCCTCGCGCCAGTGCTGGCCCGCGGCGACCCACGTGACGCTCTTGGCGGTGGACGCGCCCCAGGTGACCAGCGGGTCGTCGCAGTTGGCGATGACGTGGCTGGTCGGGGACCCCTCCAGCGCGCGCCGCCACTTGCCGGCCAGCAGCCAGATCTCGGCGGCGCGGTCCATCTGGTCGCGGCTGAGGTTCATCAGCGCGACGATGTTCGCCCCGGTCTCCTTCAGGACCATCGGGACGTACTTCTCGTCGCACTCCAGCACGCCGTAGCGGGCGGACGGGGCGGAGGCCAGCGCGGACACGTGCCCGGTCGGCATGTTCGCGCCGAACGCGTTGGTGGCGACCTCGCCGAGGGGGGTCATGGCCGAGGTGATCAGCCGGGTCGTCGTCGTCTTGCCGTTGGTGGCGCTGACGAGGACGAGCTTGCGGTCCTTGGCGAGCTTGGTCAGCAGCTCCGGGTCGAGCCGGAGGCCGACGCGGCCGCCGATCACCGAACCGTCCCCGCGGCCCGCCATTCGGGACATCTTGGCGGCCGTACGACCGAGCGCGACGGCCAGCTGCGAACGCAGCGGAAGATCGCTCATGGACTCCGTCTTCTCTGGATGCGCCGGGAAACCGCTCCGAGCCTAGCCGCTGCGTGCGACGCTCGCGGCGTGCCGGGCGGTTCGGGGGACGTCCGTCACACCACGGGTGCACAATGTGAGCAGCATCACAACGATCCCGGTAAACCACCGGCGCCAATCTTGACCAGTACCGACATGTCGTGATTGCGTGCGACCTCCGACTGCGGTGCGCCGGATTACCAACCACGCGTCCAAGAACGGCGTCACCCACTACTTTTGTCGGGAGCCCCGCTGATGATCGCGGGGAGCGGTGCCCGCCCCGGACGGCGGGCCTGGATCGCAAGCGTGGGCAAGCGGCTATAAGGCGAGGTCTGAGCGATGCAGTGTCCGACGTGCGGGAATGACACGCCTGGGACGCTCGGCAAGTGTTCGCACTGCGAGGCGCCGATCGACGTGTACTCGGTCGGGCCCGCCGTACCGCTGGCGTCGCCGGTCGCGGAGGCCTCCCCGGCGGGCATGCCGGGCGGCGCCGACACGTTCGGCGACCGGACGATGACAGCGCCGCCGTCCTGGGCCTCGGGCCCGCAGGGCACGCCCGAGCCTCCGGCGCAGCCGCCGATCCGGCTGTCGGCCGAGCCGCCGATCCGGCTGCCCGCGGAGCCGCCCGCGACCGCCTCCGCGCCGACGCCCGCCGTCGCGTCCCCGCTGCCGTCCCACGACCCCGACGACACCGCGGCCTGGGCGTTCGACCCCGACGCCGACGACGACTCCGGCGCCTTCACCACCCCGCCCGCACCGTCCTCGTGGACGAGCGGGCAGCAGGTGACGCAGGCCGTGGAGAGGCCCGCCCCGCCCTCGCCGTCGAACTCGTTCGGGCTCCAGGACCAGGCCCCCCGGACGGAGTCGATCGTCCCGGACTCGTGGTTCGCGCAGCCGCGCAAGCCCGAGGCCCCGGAGACCGACGCCACGCAGGCGTGGGGGCAGCAGCCGCCCGGCGGCCCGCAGTTCCCCGCCCTCCCGGACGCGGAGGCGACGCAGATCGCCCCCGGCGCGGGGACGGGCCTGGCCATGCCCGGCGCCCAGGGCTTCGGCGACGACCTCGACCAGACGCGGATGGACCCCGGCCCTCCCATGGGCGCTCCCGCCCCGATGGGCGGTATGGGGCCCATGGGCGGCGGTATGGGGAACATGGGCCCCGGCCCGATGCAGACGATGCAGCAAGGCCCCATGCAGCAAGGCCCCATGCAGCAAGGCCCCATGCAGCAAGGCCCCATGCAGCAAGGCCCCATGCAGCAAGGCCCCATGCACCAGGGCCCGATGGGCCCCGGGATGCAGCCCATGGGCGCGATGGGGCCGGGCGATCCCGCGTACGGCGGCTACCCGCCGGGCCAGTTCCCGCCGGGCGGACCGGGCCTTCCGGGTCAGCCGGGTCAGCACAAGGGCGGGACGAGCAAGCCGCTGATCGCCGGCGTCGCCGCGCTCGTCACGGTCGCGGTCGGCGCCGTCGCGTTCGTCGTGTGGCCCTCCGGGGACGACGCGCCGACGGGCGGCGACCCCTCCCCGGCGGCGTCCCAGAAGCAGGTCGCGCAGAAGAACGCGATCCCGCCCGAGACGAAGCAGCAGGCCGCGACCCTGAACGGGATCCTGAACGACAGCGTCGACACCCGCCGGGTCCTCGCCGGGGCGCTCGGCCGGGCCGGCAAGTGCAAGACGCTGCCGCAGGCGATCCAGGGGTTCCAGACGGTCGCGCAGCGCCGCACGAACCAGATGCGCCGCACGCAGGGCCTCAAGGTCGACAAGCTGGCGAACGGGGAGCGGCTGCGCGGCTCGCTGAACCAGGCGCTGGGGGCGTCGCTTCAGGTCGACCAGGTACTGCTGCGATGGGCTCAGGCCAACCAGCGCAAGTGCAAGGGCAAGCCGCGGCCGAGCGCCGCGCAGGTCCCCGGACGCGCCGACGCCGAACGCCGCGCGACGGCGGCGAAGAAGCAGTTCGTCGTCCTGTGGAACCCGGTCGCGAAGAAGACCGATCAGCCGCAGCGAAGCTGGAAACGGGTGTAACGGTCGGTCACGCAGTATTCTCTGACCGTTCGAACTCACCGGGCAGGGGGCCGTCATGCGGTGTCCGAACTGCGGAACCGACTCCGCTTCTTCGTCTCCCAGGTGCGCGCGCTGCGACGCGCTCCTCGCTCCGCCGAGCGCGGACGACGCGACCGCCCTGGACGACACGGCCAGGGCAGGCGACGCGACCACCCACGACGAAACGACTCGCGACCCCTACGGCGGCACACCGATGGGCAGCACGCCACGAGGCGGAAATCCGTCCGACACCGGTGACGCGGCCACCCAGGACGACCCCTACCGCGACCTTTACAGCGACCCCCCGGGCGGAGGCTCGCCTGACACGGATGATCCGACCATTCAGAGCGACACGTACCGCGCGCCGTACGGGAGTGCGCCTTACGGGAGCGGGCCGCCAGGTGGGAGCGGCGGGCCGGGCGGGGTGCCGGTGCCGTGGGAACCGGCGCCGCCGCCGTGGGCCGACCAGAGCCCCGTCCAGTGGGAGGCGCGGCCCGACCACACGCTGAACATGCCGCCCTCCGAGGAGCGCACGACGCACCTCTCCCCCGAGCCGTGGGCGGCCGACCCGTGGTCCGAGCCCGCGATCTGGCAGCCTCCGGCGCCGCCGAAGCGCAGCACGCTGCCCTACTTCCTGGGCGCGGCCGGGGTCGTCCTCCTGATCGGGGTGGCGCTGGGCATCGTGTTCTGGCCGAGCGGGTCGGGCTCGTCGCCGCCCGCGGCCTCCGGGCCGTCCACGGGGCAGAGCCCGAGCGTCGCGTCCGCGTCCGACAGCCCCGCCGCCGGCGGCGACCTCGACGCCCAGGCCGGAGCCGTGAACGATCTGCTGGAGGAGATGGGCGGGACCCGTTCCGACCTCGGCACCGTCGTCACCCAGGGCTGCCCGGTCGACGGCGTGCGGCGCGTCCTCGACGCGCGCCGCGGCCAGTTGGAGACGGCGCGGGGCCTGGACGTGAGCGCGCTCGACAACGGCTCGGAGATGAAGGCCGCGCTCGTCCGCGCCCTGGAGGCGTCGACGGAATCGAACCAGCGCTACCTGGACGGAGCGCCCGGCTGCCCGTCCGAGGGCGAGGTCGCCGACGTCAACCAGCGCGCCAGCTCCGCCAAGAGCGAGTTCATCGGCTACTGGAACCCCGTCGCCCAGCAGGCGGGCCTCCCCTCCCGCACCGAGAGCGACATCTGAGTCATTCGGCCTGCGGGTTGAGGAACGCGAGGCCCTTGGACGGGTCCTCGAACGGCGTGACGAAGCGGTCGTACCAGCTCAGGACGGGCTCCAGCCATCCGGTGACGCGCATCGTCCCGGCGACGTGCTCGATCTGGTCGTCCTCGTCGAATCCGATCGCGACGACGGCCAGGTCCCGGAAGAAGCCCGACTGGTCGTCGTCGCCGTAGAGGGCGGTCGCGGCGATGGGACGGTTGCGTTCCAGCTCCATGGACAGCGGGTGGCGGCGCAGGGCGCGGAGCCGGTGGCCGAGCTTCGCGTCCGGCGGCTGCTTGAGGCCGGGCAACGGGTAGTCCAGGGGCGGCGCGAGAGCGTGCTTGTCGGGCGCGTCGCCGCCGTAGGGAAAGAGCCTGTCGAGCTCGTGCAGCCACCTGACCTGGGGAACCACCCACTGCGGCCCGGGGGACGACGCCGGCGGGCCGCCGCCGAGCAGCCGCTGCGCGACCTCGGCGACGGCGGCGGTGAGGTCGGCCGGCGGGTAGGCGGTGCGCACCCCCCGCGACCGCCGGGACACCGCCCGTTCGAGGACGGTCGCCAGCGCGCACTCGCGGAGCCGGGCCGCGAGCCGCGACCAGGCACGCCCGAGTTCGGGCGGGACCGACGGGATCGGGCGGTTCGCCACATGCGCCAGGACGAGCGTGTCGGCCCACAGGCGCAGCCACGCCCAGTCGGCATGGCCGGCGATCAGGTCCGCCTCGCGCAGCTCGTACAGGGTGCAGGCGCGCCCCGACCGGCACTCGCATCCGCACGCCGCCGAGCGCCGTCCGTCCACGGGCGGGGGCGGGCCGGGCAGCTCCGCCTCGCGGCCCTCGCCCAGCGGCACCCGCACGCGCAGCGGACGGTCCATGCCGTCCGCGAACACGGCGGCGACGCCCGGACGCAGCGACACCACCTCGCGGGACTGGTCGACGTCCAAGTTCATCGCCGCGCCGACCTGGTGCCGGTCGTCGAACGCGGGCAGCCGGTGCACCACCTTCAGCGCGGTGTTCTTGATGACGTCCGGGACGAGCTTCGTCGGGATCTGCTCGGCGACGATGATGCCCTCGCCGTACGCGCGGATCTCGGCGAGCATCCCGGCGAACAGCTCGACGGCGTGGGAGCTGCCGCGCTCCGGCCCGCGGTTGCGCAGCAGCCGGTGCGCCTCCTCGATCACGATGACGTGCCGCAGCACCGATCCCGTGGCGCGGTCGCGCCTGCGCTCCCGCATCCGCAGGTGCTCGACGATGCGGATGATGAGCGTCCCCATGAGGAACGCCTTGTCCTCGTCGTTCGCGACGTCCTCGATGGCGAGCACGATGTTGTCGCGGAGCATCCCGCCGATGTCGGCCGGGTGGCCGCCCTCGAAGAACCGTCCGGCCGAGCCGATGCGCAGGGACCGCAGGCGCACGTCCACGAACCCCTGCACGTCGGCCATCAGCTCGCGCCCGTAGCCCACGTCCTGGATGACCTGGAGCGCCGCGTTCTGCAACTGCTCCAGCGTCGGCACCGCGGGCTCGATGAGCGACCCGGGCACGCCCCCGCCCGTCACCACGTCCCACCCGTTGTTCTCGTAGACGCGCTGCAGCGCCTGCGCCATGATCTGCGGGAACGGCTCCTCGGCGTCGAACGCGGCCTGGAACAGCGCCCGCACCATGTCGATGTGCGCCTGGACGGGGTAGCCCGGCTCCGGCGCGAGCGGGTTCACCGACAGCGGCACCGCGTCCGGGTCCGAGGGGTTGACGACCGTGACCGGCCCGCCGAGGTCCTGGATGCGGCCCGCCATCGCCGCGTACTCCGACTTCGCCGGCTCGATCGCCAGCCACGGCACGCCCGCCCGGGTGAGCTGCTCCAGCAGATGCCGGACGGTCTGCGACTTCCCCGCCCCGGTCGCGCCCGTGACGAACACGTGCCGGTTGATCGTCGAGCGGGGCACGGTGAACCGCCCGACCTCGCGGTCCTGGCCGTCCAGGATGGCGCCCAGCTCGATCTGCGCCTCGCCGCTCGCCGGGGCGGTCTCGGACGTCACGTCGAAGTACCCGGCGTCCAGCACCCGCAGCCCGGGGACCTCCCGCCGCGGCAGCCCCGCCAGCGCCGCCAGCGCCCCGGCCGTCGCCGTGAACGGGAACCGCTGCTCCGCCTCGCCCATCGGCCGCGCCGGCGCGGGCGCCGTCCCCGGGCCCAGCATCTCGGCGAAAGACCCGCTCCCCTGCCCCGACCTCAACCGGTACGGATGGTGGCCCAGCTCCATGGACCCGACCAGCACGGGCGCGATCTGCCCCAGCTCCGCCTGCGACGCGGCGCCGGCGACCACCCGGACCTGCCAGAGTCCGGCCTCGCGGAACGCGTCCAGCTCGGCGAGCCGCCGATCGGCCCGCGCGACCGCGAGCCGCGCATGCTCGTCCTCGCCCCGCCGCAACATCCGCAACTCGTGGTGCAGCTCGCGCATCTCGACGTCGATCAGCCGCTCGTCGCACGGATCGGCCACCACGAACCACCCGAACGGCCGCTCCATCAACGTGACGAGCGTCGCCTCGAACAGCCCGGGCCCGCCGACGGCCCCGGACCCCTGCGGCGCGAGCCGTCCCGGACACCGCGTCCACGCCATCCGCTCGGCCTGCCGCTGCCAACCGTCCCCGATCGGCACGCCCCGCGCACCGCTGGGAAACAGCAGGCCATGCGTCTCCGCCCCGCTCTCGGGCGTCCCGATCGGCCCCGCGTTCGTGATCAACTCCAGCGGCGCCCCGCCGCCCGCCGACAGCCACCCGACGACGAACGGCCTCCCCAGCCGCGCCGCCGACAACGCCGCGGGGAGCACGCTCACGAAGTCCCACTCAGCGGACGACTCCCGCTGCGGCACCGGAATCGCCTGGATCCGGTACCAGGGCCCCGGCAGCACGAAGGACGTCCCCTGCACGGCGGCCGGCGGCCCACCGGCTCCCCACCCGAGGGGCGGCCTGCCAGCACCAGACGAACCAGGGGGCGTAGTCATCCCCGCATCCTTTCCCGCCCCCGCCCCCCGCGCCAATGCCCCTCCAGGAAGAACCCGCCCTCCCCTTTTCGCCCCTCACGTCACCGGCTGCTTCGCAGGCCGTGATCAATGGCACCGGCGTGTCCCTTCAGCCAGGCGATCTCGTGGTGCAGCCAGGAGCCGGGGGCGGTGATCCGTCCGGCACGCTGGTGCATGCCGAGCTCGTCCTCGACCCGGGCGACGATGAGCGCGCCAAAGCCCCGCCGACGCTCGTCCTCAAGCCCGTACACGTCGAGAAAGGTACGCAAAAGGACCACCTGCTGCTCGAAAGGCCCGGCGGCATCGGCGCCGAACAACCACAACCAGGCGGCGTAGGCGAGGTCACGCGTACGGGGCCCGGGCGCGGCCTGGTCGAAGTCGAAGGCGGAGGCGGGCAGACCATCGACGAAGGTGACGTTCAGCGGGGAGAAGTCGTTGTGGCACACGGTCTCCCGACCGCCCGCGATCGCCGCGCCCGCACTCGCGTCGTGCAACCGGCGCAGCAGCCGCGCCGCGGCACTGATCTGGGCAGGCGCCCAGTCCCGAGCGCGGAACTCCGTCCGGGTCTCACCCTCCTGGAAGCTGAGGACCTCCCGCCCCTGACCATCGGTCCCGAGCAGTCTCGGCGCGGCGTCGCACCCCACCGCCTCGAAATGCCGCAGCAGCCGATGCACGAACGGCGAGTGCGCCCCCACCGGCCGCCGCACCGTCTCACCGACCCGGACGACCCCCTCGGTGATCCGCCCCCCGCTCAACGGAATCTCCTCCTCTTCGACACGGCCGGTGTGGGGGAACGGGCGCGGTTCGCTGGACGGGGCCACCTAAACTCCTCCTGGTTGTCGCATCGCCACTCGGTACCGTCATCAGACCCGAAACAGACCCGCAACGGCCAACAACCGACACGCGAACGCACGACAACCAGGAGTTGTTGATGGAGCTGGACCTCGGTGCCGTCCGAGCCTTCCTCGCCGTCGTCGACGACGGGCGCTTCACCGAGGCCGCCGACCGCTTGGACATGACCCAGCAGGCGGTCTCCAAGCGGATCGCCAAGCTCGAAGCGGCCCTCGGCGTCCCGCTCCTGCACCGCTCCCGCGCCGGCGCCAGGCCGACCGAGGACGGCGCGGCCTTCCTCCCGCAGGCCCGAGCGTTGATCAGCCTCGCCGACCAGGCCACCGCGATGCTGCGCGCCCGCCGCCGCGCCCTGCGCATCGACGTGCTCGGCCACAACTCGGCCCCCATCGACCTGGTCCGCTCCTTCTACGAGATGGGCGACGCCGAGGTCGACATCGTCGTCTCGCGCGGCACCGGCTCACGCTGGACGGCCCTCACCGACGGCTCGATCGACGCCGCCTTCGGCCGGGTCACCACCCCTCTCCCACCAGGGATCAAACGCGTCCCAGCCGCTTTGGAACCCATCCCCATCCTGGTCGGCCACCGGCACCGCCTAGCGAGACACCGCAACGTGCCGATGAACGAACTCTCAGGCCTGACGGCCTGGATGCCCGGCAACACGCCCGAAAGCGAGTGGGCGGACTACTACCGCCACCTCAGCGCAGAGTTCGGCATCCAGATCGACACCTCGGGCCCGGTCTTCGGCCGCGACCACATCATGGAAAAGGTCGGCGCCTCCCCCGACCTCATCACCTTCGGCAACAAGACCCAGTTCCCCGGCCACCCGGACGTCATCCAGATCGCCGTGACCGCCCCCACCCCGGCCTACCCCTGGTCCCTCATGTGGCACGACGCGAACCGCCACCCGCACCTCCCCCACTTCATCGCCCACGTAGAACACCGCTACCGCCCCCACACCCAATGGCTTCCCGCCCCCGACCGCCCCCACTTCCCGGATGGCAAGCGAAGGGGCGGACGGGGATAGGCCGCCCCTTCGCCGGTCTTCATGAGGTGTTGAGGACTGCGAAGACGACCTTGCCGGCGTTGCCGGCCAGGGGGCGGACGCCCCAGCAGCGTGCGAACTGGTCGACGATGAACAGTCCCCGGCCTGTCTCGCTGGTGGCGTCCGCGCGCTGGATGCGCGGCAGATCGCAGGTCGCGTCCTGGATTTCCATCCACAGCGCGCCGTCGTCGGTGCGTCCGATCCGGAACGTCACGTCGTCGTCGGACGCGGACGCGTGGCGGAGAGCGTTGGTGACCAGTTCGCTCGCCACCAGGCACGGCACAAAATCGTCCATTTCCCACTGACCGGTGACCAGCCGAACGAACCGCCGCACCTCGGCGACGACCGCGAGGTCGTTCTTCACCACAATCTCGTTCTTGTGCCGCGCCGCCTCGCTCATGACCTTCTCCTCACTCTGTGTGGCGAACACCACACAATTAGCAAGGTTTCTCGGTATGGTGTTGTTGCCAAATCATCTTGGTGACGACTGGAAACGGGAAGGCCGTCCTGGTGAGGTACCAGGGAAAGGAAACTTCGGCTCATGCCTCCACGACGTCAACGCCCCAAGGAGTCCCCCGCGCTGATCGCGTTCGGTGGCCAGCTACGCCGGATGCGTGAGGCAAAGGAGATCACGCAACAGTCCATTGCTGATCACATGAACATCAGCAAGGCGCAGGTGAGCCGCATCGAGAACGGCACCAGGCGAGCCACTCGGGACTTCGTTGACGCAGTTGATCGTCTCCTCAAGGCTGACGGCGCGCTGATCAAACTCTGGCTGGACCTCAACAGAAACGGCCACCCCGTACCGATCTGGTTCGACTGGCCCGAAGTCGAGTCCGAAGCGGCCATGCTCGTCTGCTGGGAGCACTCCTTGATTCCGGGCTTGGCACAGACCCAGACCTACGCGTTGGCGATACTGCACGACAACAAGGACGCCGCCGAGGCCCGCATCAGCCGCCAGGCGATCATCACCAGGGAGGGAGAGACCCCCGCTCCCACCCTTGTACTCCTAATCGATGAACAAGCCCTCTATCGACCGGTCGGCACGGCTGAGACGATGCGAGAACAGCTTGAGCACCTCATAGAGATCAGCATGTTGCCCAACGTCACGATTCAAGTAGTGTTGACAAGCGGCGAGCATGATGGCAACACAGGCGCATTCGTGGTCGCGACGATGGACGATCGAAGCGAGGTCGCGTATGTCGAGACAGCCATACGTGCCATCACCACCGACGACCCCACAGACCTTTCCGCGCTAGCACGAACGCTTGTCGCGCTTCGCTCGCGCACGCTCACCGAAGACATGTCCCGCGAGCTAATCAGGAAGGTGGCTCAGGAAAAATGGACCTGACGGACATCAAGTGGCGCAAGAGCAGCTACAGCGCTTCCAACGGCGGCAACTGCGTCGAGCTGGCGGGCGCGGCCGACGGGGTGGCGGTGCGGGACAGCAAGGACCCGGACGGTCCCGTCCTCCTGCTGACCCGCACGGCCCTGCGCACCGCAGTGAACTCCACCCCCACAACCCGCTGACCCACCCCGACTTCCGTCAGGGGGTGGGCGGGGGGTTGGCTTTGTGGCGGCCGTTGGGTTTCAGGGGTGGGACCTTGCGGGGTTGGCGGGGGGTGGTGCCTCTGGGGAGGGCGTGGCGGGCCTTGGGGAGGCGCGCTGCAGCAGGGGGTTCGGGGGGCTTTGGGGGCTCGGGTGGATCGGCCTCGGGCTGTTCTGGAGTCTGCTGCTGTTCGCGGAGGTACTCCTCGAACTCCATCGAGTGGGCGGTCGGCAGCGTGATGATGCCCGGATTCGCGTCCACCAGGAGGGTGCGGCGGCCCGTCGCGCCCGAGTGGGTGAAGACCATGGCGGTCGGCGGGAGCTCCTGGAGTTGCGGGGGCTCGACGAGGAGTTCGCGGAAGCGCTGCTTGTCGGGGCGCAGCCGGGCGACCGTACGGCCCCAGGCGGTCGCGGAGCTGATGCCCTCCACGAGAACGGAGTCGTCGGCGGCGGGGGCGGGCAGCGGCGACCAGACCGGATCCGTGAGGCCGTCGCCGCGCGGGCGGGCGTAGGCGACCGTGCTGGCGTAGGTCTCGCCGGCGACGTCGAACAGCGTCTCGGCCGCCGAGTCGGTGATCTCGGCGACGAGCAGCGGCTGCCCGGCGCCGATGTGCTCGGCGGCGACGCGGGCGTCCTCGGGGTTGCCGAGGCGCATGAACCCGACGGCGGCGTGGCCGCGGCGGCCGAGGCGCTCGCGGACGTGGCCGGGGATCGACCGGTACATGAGGACGAGGCCGGTCCCGGTGGCCTCGCAGGCGTCGATGAGGCGGTCCAGGACGTCCCCGCGCAGCTTCTCGGCCCCGCACAGGAAGAGCGTGTGGTCCCAGCGGCCGCCGGGCGGGGCCTCCCGGATCCGGTGCGTGAGGGCGGTCGTCACGTAGGTGCCGAGGATGCGGTTGGTGAGGACCCCGGCGCGCCGGTCCATCGACACCACGTGGAGGCGCGAGGGCGGCAGCCGGACGGGCTCGGTGGCGAGCTTCTCCAGCTTGCGGAGCTGCGCCTCCAGCGCCCACGCGCGGCGGACGACGATGCGGTCGGTGGCGTCGCGGCCGAAGAGCGTCGCGATGCGCTCGTGCTGCTCGTCGGTGAGCAGGCCCTTGCGCAGGTCGTCGCGGGGGTCGCCGACCTGGGCGAGGACGCGCAGGGCGGCGGTGATCCTGGGGATCGTGGTGTCCGGGCCGAGGACCTCGATGAGGCGTTCCAGGATCGAGTTGTCGAAGGACAGGTCGCGAGTGCCGCCCTCCTCCTCGCCCGCGCTGACGACCAGGGACAGCACGTCGGCGAGCGCCTCGGGGGTCAGGCCGCGGGTGGCGTCCAGGCGCGGCAGGTCGGCGGGCAGGACCCAGACGAGCGGGTCGTCGCCGCGGTTCGCCGCTAGCCGGAGGAGGTCGTGCGCGACCGCCCCTTCGGACAGGTCGATGACCGTCAGCCGCGCGCCCACCGCCAGCCTGGCCGCGCCCATCGTCGTGACGGCCGCGGACCACCCGGCGAGCGTCCCGCCCACGACGTCCATCCGGTCGACTCCGGGCGGGACGGCCACCGGGTACCACTCGCGCTGGCTCTCGTACGCCGACTGGCGGCGCTCCCACTCCGCCCGCTCCCTGGCGTAGGCCTCGTCGGCCTTCCTGCGGGCCCGCTCGCGTGCGGCCCGCTCGCGCGCCTCCGCGTCCCGCTCGTGGGCGATCCGCTCGCGGACGCCCCGCTCGTCCCGCCACAGCGCGCCGCCGGTGATGGCGAGGACGACAACGCACGCCAGCAATGCCACCGCGGCGAACGCCCACGGGATCACCCCGGCGGCGCCGCACAGGAGGAACAGCCCGACGAACACCAGCGTGCCGGCGAAGGCGATGCGCAGCGGCCTTCCTGCCATGTCCTCGCCGGGCCGCCGCGCGGGCGGCGGCAGCGGCGGCCGCGCAGGCTCCTCAGGCCGGTCGGGGGGCGGCCCCGGGTCGGGGTGCACCTGCGCGTAGCGCCAGCCCACGTAGACGCGGTCGGCCTGTGTGAGCCGCGCCATCGCGGACCCGCTCGCCATGTCCGTCACGTCGAGAGACCCCTGGGAGTCGCGGGAATGTGGGGAACGCCTGGGGGTGGCCGGTTCGGTTGCTTACGGTCGGTTTCCTACACAGCACAGGGTAAAGAGCTTCCCGCGTTCCCGCGCCACGTTCAATGGAACAGCCCCGGAGACGACCCGTCTCGCTCGTCAAATCGGTCACCAGGTCAGCCCGTGGGAAAGATCGGACACGCCGCCGCGCACGGATGGCCGCATCCGGCCACGGTCAGCCGGCGGGGGGCGCCTTCACCGGCAGGAACGCCTCCAGCTCCATCATGGAATGCGGGTACTTCCACTCCACACCGTCGAACGGGACGTACATGCCCTCCGGCGTGTCGGCCAGGAAGTAGTTCCCGTTCCACTGGTTGGGCTGGGTCACCGGCGAGCCCTGGGGGTACCGGGAGCCCAGCGCCTCGTACTTCACGTCGACGCCGAACATGGCGTAGACGGCCGCGTCCACGAAGTTGAAGTAACCGATCTCGCCGCGCAGGTGGGTGTCCTGGAGCGCGACGCCGTGGATCCGGTCGCGGGCGAAGTACAGGGAGCTCAGGTCCTTGACGACCTGGTTGAAGTCGTGCGCCCCGTCGTGGTGGATCAGCGCACGGGTACCCGACTCCGCGCGCAGTACCTTCGCGACGTAGGTGGGCAGGTCCCCATGGAACATGCGGACGCGCATCGTGGCGCGCGGGAAGGTGCGGCGCACGCGCTCCCGGGCGAACTGGAGGAACACCGAGTTGGCGTCGACGAGATCGAGCTCCAGCCCCATCGGCTCGACGCAGCCGGCGAGCACGGAGGAGGACCCGCCCATGAACACGCCGACGTCGACGAGCCGGGTCAGCGTGCCGTGCTCGCGCTCGACGCAGCTGAACACGTCGTAGTAGTGCTGGGCACTGCACTGGTCCTCGTAGGCGAGGTCGACCTCCTTGGACCGGGACGCGATGCGGTCGAAGACCGAGTTGCGCCCCTGGAACAGCGTGAGATCGGCGTGGTGCCCGCTCAGAATGGGGATGCCGAGCATCTCGTGCAGGTTCTCGGCGTCCTCCAGGGCGGGGTCAGGTTCGAGGAACGTCCCCCACGTCCCCTCGTGCATCGCCACGCTCGCGACGTAGTCCGTCATCGTCAGCTCCTTCGCCTGAATATGTCGCACGTCTGGAGACGTCCACTTCGGGTGCGCGGCCCCATGGCCTGCAGGTCACCACATCGAGCGCGGTCAGCCCGGCCGGCACCGTGCCGCGGTCATCGCGCCCGGCCCGGGGGCGTCCTGCGCAGGCGGGCGGAGAGCGCTCGCCCGAGATGCGACATCGCCTCGCCCAGTTCGGGGTCCGATGCCGCGCGGGTCACGGCCCGGCCGGGGTCCTCTATGTGCGCCTGCGCCTCCCGGCGCCGTGCCGCCAGCTCCGTTCTGGAGCGGTCGAGTTCGGAGGTCAGGCGGGCGATCTCCTGCTGCTGGGCGTTGACGGTCTCGGTCAGCCGGGTGGCGTCCTCGGTGCGGGCCGTCGCCTCGTACTGGAGTTGCAGGACGCGGGTGTAGAGGGCAATGCGGTTGTTCTCCAGGGCGGCGAGCAGGTGCGAGGACGTGTAGGGGCGCAGGGCCTCGAAGAGGGTGTCCGTGCCGGGGGCGGACGTCCTGGCGAGGACGCCGAAGCCGAAGACGGCGGGGACGATCTCGAAGCGCCAGCCGGGGGTCGCGTCCAGCGCGTCCTCGACGGCCGTGAGGACGCCGTTGCGCGGTCCGCCCGCACGCTCGGCCACGGTGTAGGCGCCGTCGCCGACGAACCCGGCCGGGGTGAGCTCGTCGTGCCACACCGTCGGGCCGTCGGTCGTGGCCGGGTGCGCGTCCTGCGGCGCGAGCGGCGACGGCTGGTAGTAGAAGTCGCGGCGCCCGCAGGGCCACAGCACGTCGTGCAGGACGACCACGGCGTCCGGGGCGTTCGCCATGATCCAGGCGAGCTCGTCGCGGACGACCGCGTGGTTGTGGTCGCCGTCCAGGATGTAGAGGTCCGCCACCGGCAGGTCGGGCAGGACGGCGGGGGACAGCCCCTCCACGAGGTTCAGGCGGGGGTCGCCGTCCAGGACGGCGCGCAACTCCTCGGCGGGCGCCGGCTCGACGCAGTGGACAGTCGCGCCGAGGTCGGCGTACAACGCGCTGACCTGCCCCGACTCCACGCCGACCTCGACGACGACACCGACGTCGCGGCAGCGGAAGACCGTCTCGAACAGCTCGCGGAACACCGCCATCGAGTGCAGCAGCAAAGGCTGCTCGCGGGCGGCGCGGGCCTGCTCGTGCGGATCGTCCGGGGACCCGGTCACGGCCGCCCCGAAGTCACGTGTCACCGAGCTTCCTCCTGGCCACTCGTCCGGCTCCGGCGGCGATGCCCCGGACGCCGGCGGTCCGGTACTCCGCGCGGAAGCGTTCGGTGAGCCGCGCGGCGCGGGCGGCCCGCTCGGCCCTCCGGTCCACCGGCATGCGCGGCGCCATGCCGGTCGACGACTGGGGCAGCATCGCGAAAGCGATCGTGATCTGCCCGGACGACACCGCCGGCACCCCGGCGCGGCGGGCCAGCGGGAGCCATACGGCCGCGTAGGAGGTGTCGAACTCCATCAGGTTGCCGCCGAGGTAGCGGCAGTCGGCGTAGTGCAGGCCGACGAAGTCCTCCGGCTTGTCCCAGCGCAGCACCTGCTCGCGGCGCCGCCCGCCCGCGATGACCCTGGCCTCGATCCAGTCGACCCGCACGATCGCGGGACGGCCGGGGATCGCGAGCGAGATGTCGACCGTGTCGTGGTGCTCGAACGACAGCCGGGAGAACGACAGGCCGTTGTGGTTGATCCGGACGCGGCGCCGGATGGGCTCGTGCCACCGGTCGTCGGCCGTCCGGAACCGCAGCCGCGTCTCGTGCTTCTCGCCGGACGGGTCGAACGCCTCCGCGTCGATGGCGCCGTCGGCGACGGCCCTCGCCATGGCGCCGAGCCCGGTGTCGGACGCGGCGATCAGCGCGGGCCAGAACGAGTCGCGCATGTCCAGGTCGCCGAGGTCTCCCGGCGACAGGTACGGGACGGCCGCCTTGAGGTCGGCGGGCAGCAGCGTGGTGACCAGGGACGAGCCGAAGTTGTCCTCGTGGGTCCAGTTCCCGAAGACGGCGGCCTCGTCGGGGGTGGGCGACTCCAGCGCGGCCACCAGGATGCGCGCGAGCCGGTTCCGCGCCGCCGGCGGGCGGGCGAGGTCCGGCCAGGCACCGCCGGAGGCGGCGACGTACCTGTTCCACATGTGCTGGAACGCCAGGACGCCGTCCTGCACGGTCCGGCGCTCGGCGTTCTGGGACGGCGAGTCGGCCGTCTGGCCGAGGACCGGCGCGCCGTCCTCGGTGTAGCCGATGAGGGAGCCGCACAGCGCGTTGACGCACTGCTCCACGATCTCGGGGCTGCGGGTGACGGTCGCGGCGACGTGCGCCGGGTACCCGGTCTGCGCCAGGTAGCCCTCGGCGCGCAGGCCGGCCATGAAGACCCGCTCGGCCCTGCCGTCGGTGGCCAGGTACAGCCCGGCCGGCCTGACGTCGATGCGGGCGATCTCCAGGCCGCGGGCGAGCTGGCGCTGGATCGTGCCGCCCCAGCCGAGGTCGACGAGCGTCAGTTCGCCCGCCGCGAGGGCGTCGTCGCCGAGGGCGCCCGCGTCCCGCAGCGACTTGATCATGCGTTCGCGGGCGGCCGTGACGGTCACCGCGAGCCGGTTGCACAGGTGCGGCGTCTCGGTCAGCGCGCGGGCGACCCGTTCGGCGATGTCGCCGTTGTCGATGACGGTGTCCAGCTCGGTCGCGAGGCCCGGGACGTCGCCGGGCTGCAGCTCCAGGACCGACAGCGCCTGCCGGACGGTCAGCCGGTACCCGGTGCGGACGAAGGCGTGCACCGCGGCGGTGTCGTGGGGGTCGAGCCCGGCGAGCGAGGTCGTGAACCGCGACAGCCACACCGGGGCGGCGCGCACGTCCCAGCCGCGCGCCTCGGCCGCCTCGTTGATCAGCCGGGACAGCAGCTCGCCCTCGCGCATCGGGCACCACAGCCGGCGGGTGCCGGTCTCGTGCGCCCGCCATGCCGCCCATTCGGCGAAGCCGGTCAGCACCGGGCCGAGGACGCCCGCGCCGTAGCGCCACGCGACGTCCAGCGCGGAGGTGGTGAACGGGACGCCGGAGTGCACCGCCTTGGCGCGCAGGCTGGTGAGGCCGAAGTCGCCGTGCCGGTCGTCCAGGTCGGGGGCGTGGTCGCCGAACGGCCGGACGGGTTCCTTCTCGCGTCCCAGCACGTCGAGGTAGGGGTCGTCGAGCCTGCGGTAGTGCACGGTGCGGATGCCGAGCTTGCGGGGCACCTCGTGGTCGGCGATCTCGTGGTCGCCGACGTGCACGATCTGCTCCGGGCCGCGGCCGAGATCGCGCAGCACGATCTCCCAGAGGCCGGACGCCTTGCCGGTGCCGTGCTGGTTCGAGCGGAAGACGCGCACGCCGTCCAGCGGCCCGAGTTCCGGCCGGTCGAGGAGCCGGGAGAGCTGGTCCTCGGTGAAGTAGGTGTCGGACACCAGGACGACCTGGAGGTCCTGCTCGCGCGCGGCCCTGACGACCTCCGCGACGTCCAGGTCCACGACGGTCAGCTCGCGCTCCAGCCGGATCTCGGCCTCGACCAGCTCCTCCAGGGGTGCGGCACCGAAGATCCCGTCCGGCATCGCGCGCCAGATGTCGAAGAGCGAGACCTCCGTGCCGAGGGCGTCGCGGCCGCGGCGGGCGGCGTCCTCCGCGGCGATCCGCATACGGCGCAGCGTCGCGTCCGTCACCCAGGGCGGGCAGAGGCCCGCGTCCCGCATCCGGGACGCGAGCAGCCCGAACACGTCGGTGGGACGGGGCACCCGGCGCCACAGCACCGTGTCGAAGATGTCCAGGGACAGGACGGCGCACGCCCGGTCGGCTATGACGCGGTGGACGTCGTCGAGCACCGGGCTGCCGGACTCCTGCTTGGTCAACGCCGCACCTCTCCCCTCGTCCTGCACCGGCGTGCGCGGCCCCCGGCCGCGGCTCGGGACACCCTATCCACCGAGATCTCCGTTTCCCCCGGAAACTCCCGGTGCGGCGGTCGCGCCGGCCGCCCTCCCGGCCTGCGAGGCGGCGCGGCGGGCGGCGCGGTCCTCGCGGACCAGCCGGCCGGCCTCCTCCGTCGGCCCGTCGAAGATCACCCGGCCCTGCCGCATGGTGACGCCGCGGTCGCAGAGCCCGACGAGCATCCTGATGTCGTGCGCGACGACGACCATGGTCCGGCCCTCGCCGCGCAGCTCGCGGATGCGGTCCAGGCATTTCTCCCGGAACGGCGGGTCGCCGACGGCCAGCACCTCGTCGATGAGGAAGACGTCCGGCTCGGTGTGCGCCGCGATCGAGAAGGCGAGCCGCATGAACATGCCGGAGGAGTAGAACTTCACCTGGTCGTCCAGGAAGCGCTCGACGCCGGAGAACTCGACGATCGCGTCGAACTTGCGCGCGATCTCGGCCTGCGGCATGCCGAGGATCGCGCCGTTGAGGAAGACGTTCTCGCGGCCCGTCAGCTCGGGATGCAGGCCGGCGCCCACGTCGATCAGCCCGGCGACGCGGCCCCGGACGAGGACCGACCCGGTGTCGGGGCGCATCACCCCGGAGATCAGCTTGAGCAGGGTGCTCTTGCCGGACCCGTTCAGCCCCATGAGCGCGACGGTCTCGCCCTGGCCGATGGTGAGGCTGACCTCGTCCAGGGCCCGGAACCGGTCCGACAGGCGCTGCCCGCGGAACGCGCGGACGCTCATCTCCTTGATCGAACGGGCGTGCCGCAGCGTGAAGTTCTTCGTGACGCGGTCGATGACGATCGACGGGGCCGGGTGCGCGGTGTTCAACGGCTACATCTCCTGCGCGAAGCGCGCCTGCATGCGGGAGAACGCCGCGTGCCCCGCGATGAACACCAGCACGCTGACGGCCAGGGAGATGCCGGCGTGGGCGTAGAGGTGGGGCGGGAACGCGAAGTCGCCGCGGGTCCCGGGGAGCCAGAAGGCCCGCTGGAACAGGGAGACGGCGCTGACGAGCGGGTTGGCGAGGTAGAGGTCCAGCACCCACGCGGGCGCGTGCGTCCGGACGTGGGTCCAGGGATAGATCATCGGCACCGACCAGGTGATGACGATCATGGAGATGTCCACCACCTGCTCCAGGTCGCGGAAGAACACGTTCACGGCCGCGCAGAGCAGCCCGAGCCCGAAGCCGAGGACGATGATGATCGCGAACCCGTACACGGCCGCGCCGAGCTCCACGGGGGACGGCCGCCATCCCGAGGCGACGGCCCCGCCCAGCAGGATCATCATCCCGGGCAGGAAGTGGACGAGCGAGACCAGTACCGACGCGGTCGGGAACAGCTCGCGCGGCAGGAACACCTTGCGGACGAGCGCGGCGTTGCCCGTCACCGAGCGGGTCGCCGAGTGCAGCGTCTCGGTGAACAGGTTGATCAGGACCATGCCCGCGAACAGGTAGACCGGGAAGTCCTCGACCCGGTCGTCCATGCCGAGGAAGACGCCGATGACGTAGAAGTAGACGGCGAAGTGCACGGCCGGCCGCACATAGGACCAGCCGAGGCCGAGCAGCGAGCCCTTGTAGCGGGCCCTGAGCTCGCGGCGCACCAGCAGCCGCAGCAGGTACTTCTCCCGGAAGGTCCGCCGCAGGCCGCCGTCGCCTCCCGGCGCCCGCAGCCCCTCGTCGGCGCGGACCGGCGCGAGGGTCATCCGGGCCCGCCCGCGGCGGGGCCGCCGGCGTCCCCGCCGCCCGCGGCGTCGAACGTCGCCCGCCAGGCCTCGGCGGAGGCGATCTCGGTCATCGCGGCCCGGTAGCGGCGGCTGAGCTCCGGCCACTCGCGGCCGAGCCGGGCGTGCAGCAGCGACGTGCGCCGCAGCAGCGTCCGGAAACGCTCCGGATCGCGCTGGTACCAGGCCACCCTGGTGCCGTCGGCGGAGGAGACGAGCGCGCTGTCGACCTGCGACAGCAGGCTCCAGTGCCGGTCGATGTGCGGGATGACGGCCTGCGGGTTGCCGCGCGATCCGGGTTCGACCGGACGGAGCTGCCTGACGGTGCCGAGCATCGCGCTCGCGAGCACGTTCACCGTGCCGCGCGGCGGCTTGAACCCGCGCCCGCGCTTCGGCGGCTTGGCGCGCCGGACCTGCGGGAACTCCTCGTGGCTGGCGCGGTTGCGGGCGTCGGGGAAGTCGGCGCGGAACGCGAGGATCTCGGGCAGCTTCGAACCGATGCCCGCGTGCATGTGCTCGGGCCCGCTCAGCACGTCCTCGATCGCCGACAGCATCAGCTCGGCGGTGGAGTACTGCATGGCCAGCGCGTGCTTCACCGAGATGATGAAGCTCTCCTTGAGCAGGTTGCCGCCGCGCTCGTACGGCGAGTGCATGAGGGCGGTGACCAGGCGGTTGCGCTCGTGGAAGTACGCCTGCCAGTCGATGCCGTCGTCCTTGTCCTGCCAGGGGACGTGCCAGGCGGCCATGCCCGGCAGCGTCACGGTCGGGAAGCCCGCCTCGCCGGCGCGGACGCAGTACTCGGCGTCGTCCCACTTGATGAACATCGGCATGGACAGCCCGACCTTGCGGACGACGTCGGTGGGGATGAGGCACATCCACCAGCCGTTGTAGTCGACGTCCACGCGGCGGTGCAGCCACTTCGTCTTCAGCAGGCTGCCGGAGCTGGTCCGCGCGCGGGGGCTCGGGTCCGGGGGCTTGGCGAAGTCGTGCTCGCGCTTGGTGTGCGGGGCCTCCTCCCACCACCAGCGGTACCGTCCGATGGTCTCGCCGTAGGCGTGCAACTGCGAGCGGACGAACAGGTTGAACATGTGGCCGCCGACGATCGTCGGGGTCCGGGCGAAGTCCGCGAACGCGACGGCGCGCAGGACGCCCTCGGTCTCGGTGACGACGTCGTCGTCCAGGAGCAGGACGTAGTCGCTGGTCCCGGCCTTGAGGGTCTCGTCCATCGCGCGGGAGAAGCCGCCGGAGCCGCCGAGGTTGCCCTGCTCGACGACGTGCAGCTTCGGTCCGAGCAGGGTCGCGGCGCGTTCGAAGCCCTCGTCGTCGCGGACGCGCTGCGTCCCCTGGTCGACGACGTAGACGGCGTCCACCACCTCCAGCGCCTCGGGTGCGCCGCCGAGCGCGACGAGCTGGTCGACGCAGAAGCCGGGGCGGTTGAACGTGGTGATGCCCAGGCTGACCCGCCCCTGCCGGACGGGCCCGGTGGCGCTCGTCTCGGCGCACCAGTCGGCCCGCTCCAGGACGGCGTTGCCCTCCCCGGCGAGCACGTCCATCCAGTACCAGCCGCCGTCGATGAACGGGTCCAGCGTCAACCGGAACGTCTCCTCGCGGGAGGTCTCGGAGTCGACGCGAACGGAGTCGACGCGCTGGACGTGGCCCTTCGCACTGGACCGGTAGACGATGACCGTGGCCTGGCCGCTCACCCGGACCCGGAGCACGACCTCCTCCACCGACGTCCAGCGACGCCAGTAGCTGGCCGGGAAGGCGTTGAAGTAGGTCGCGAACGAGACCCGGCGCCCGACCGGCACGACGACGCTGCGCCTGCCGGCGCCCTCGGCCCCGTCCGCCGGGGTCCCGGCCTCGGCGGCCCTCTCGGCGGCGAGGGCCTCGGCTCCGCGGGCGATCTCGCCCTCGACGTACAGCTTGAGGACGTCCAGGTCGCGGTCGACCGGCATCACGACGCGCTGCAGGACCCGCAGCCCGGCGGCGCCGGACTGCTCGGACGCCCCGGCGTGTTCGGTCACTCGTCCATACCTCCGCTAGTGAGACGCGAGCCCTCGCCGAAATGGGGACGCAGTCGGTTGTCGACCATGGTGAGCGCGCTGGCGATGGCCATGTGCATGTCGAGGTACTTGTAGGTGCCGAGCCGCCCGCCGAAGAGCACGCCGTCCTCGCGCCTGGCCAGCTCGCGGTAGGCGAGCAGCCTGGCCCGGTCGGCGGCGGTGTTGACGGGATAGTACGGCTCGTCGCCGCGTGCGGCGGCCCGCGAGTACTCCCGCATGATGACCGTCCGGTCGGACGGGTAGCCCGCACGCTCGGGGTGGAAGTGCCGGAACTCGTGGATCCGGGTGTAGGGGACGTCCTCGTCGGCGTAGTTCATCACCGGGGTGCCCTGGAAGTCGCCGGTCGGCACGACCTCCGTCTCGAAGTCCAGCGTCCGCCAGCCGAGGTCGCCCTCGGCGTAGTCGAAGTAGCGGTCCAGCGGGCCGGTGTAGACGACGGGCACGTTGCCGACGAGGTCGTCCCGCAGGTCGAAGAAGTCGGTGTTCAGCCGGACCTCGATGCCCGGGTGGTCGGCCATCCGCTCCAGCCAGGCGGTGTAGCCGTCGACCGGGAGCCCTTCGCGCGTGTCGTCGAAGTACCGGTTGTCGAAGGTGTAGCGCACCGGAAGCCGGGTGATGATCTCCGCGGGCAGGTCGCGGGGGTCGGTCCGCCACTGCTTGGCGGTGTAGCCGCGGATGAACGCCTCGTACAGCGGGCGTCCGATCAGCGAGATCGCCTGCTCCTCCAGGTTGGCCGGGCGGCGGATCTCGGCGGCCTGCTCGGCGATCAGCGCGCGCGCCTCGTCGGGGGTGAAGACCCGGCCGAAGTACTCACAGATCGTGCCGAGGTTGATCGGCATCGAGTAGACCCGGCCCTTGTAGGTGGAGAACACGCGGTGCCGGTAGCCGGTGAAGGCGGTGAACCGGTTCGCGTACTCCCACACCCGCTCGTTGGAGGTGTGGAAAAGGTGCGCGCCGTAGCGGTGCACCTCGATGCCCGTCTCCGGCTCCGCCTCGCTGTAGGCGTTGCCGCCGATGTGGTCGCGGCGGTCGAGCACGAGCACGCGCAGGCCGAGCCCGGCCGCGCATCGTTCGGCGACCGTGAGACCGAAGAACCCGGCACCGGCCACCACGAGATCAACGTTCACTGGACGGCGTCCATCCGACTCGTGCGGGGGCGGGGACCTGGCCGCACGGGGGCGCCGGCCGGATCCCTATGTACGGAATGCGGCTAAGATACCCGGGGTTCGTTCGGTACCGGCGCAGGAAGCCAAGGATCGCGGTGGCCCCACCCACTCCCGGCAGTGCGGCGCACAGTGCGCGCCCTGCGATCTTCCTGCACGTCGGGGCCGCCAAGAGCGGCACGACGTTCCTCCAGCACGTGCTGTGGCACAACCGCGACCGGCTGCGCGAGCACGGCGTCCTCTACCCGGGCCGGGACCAGGCCGCGCACGTCCGCGCCGCGTTCGACCTGCGGCGGACGTTCTTCCGCGAGGCGTCCGACCCGGCCACGCGGGGCGCGTGGCACGACCTCGTCGCCGAGGCCCGCGACTGGCCCGGCACCGTGATCATCTCGCAGGAGCTGTTCGCGCCCGCCCGGCCGCGGTGGATCCGCCAGGCCATGGCCGACCTCGATTTCGCCGACGTTCACGTGGTCTTCACCGTGCGCGACCTCGGCCGGCAGATCCCGGCGCACTGGCAGGAGGACGTCAAGAACCGCTTCACGACCTCGTTCACCGAGTTCGTGACGTCGCTGCGGCGGCAGGACTGGCGCGCCTACGAGAGCGCGCGGCTGTTCTGGGGCCTCCAGGATCCGGTCGCGGTGCTCGGCCGCTGGGGCGAGGACCTGCCGCCCGAGCGGGTCCACGTCGTCACCCTCCCCCGGCCCGGCGCACCCCGCGACCTGCTCTGGCGGCGTTTCTGCGCGGCCACCGGCCTCGCCCCGGACGACTACGACCTGTCCCGGACGTTCGCGAACCCGTCGCTCGGGCTGAGCGAGACGCAGTTCCTGGTGCGCCTCAACGAGACACTCGGCGACCGTGTCGGCTGGCACGCCTACAACGAGGACGTCAAGCTCTTCCTCGCGCAGCAGGTGCTGGCCGGACGCCCGTATCCGGTCAGGATCGAACTGCCCCGCGAGCATGTTCCGTGGGCCACCGAACGGGCCGTCGAGACCGTCGAGGCGCTGCGCGCTGCGGGCTACGACGTGGTGGGCGACCTGTACGAGCTGATGCCCTCGGCCGCGTCCGGCGCCGCGCTCGGGACCGCGCCCGCGCCGCCGCCCGACGAGGCCCGCTGGGCGGAGATGGCGGACGTGGGCGTCGACGCGGTCGCGGCGCTGCTGCTGCGCGTCCAGGAGGGCCGGGAGCGGACCGAGGCGGTGCCCGGCGCCGGCCTCCCCGTCCGCGACCAGATCGACATGCTGCGCGCGGGATCGGCCGACCTGCTCGACACGACGGACCGGCTCGTCCAGGAGGCCGCTCCGTTCGTCGAGCGGGCCAAACGCACGGCGCGGGAGCGCTACCCGGCGGCGCTCCGGCTGCGCGGCGCCTATCGCAGGATCCAGGGCGGGACGGAACGGCCCGACGCCGAGACGAGAACGAGGTGAGCGCCCGTATGGGGGACCCCGGTAAGTCCGTCTATCTGCATGTCGGGGCGCCGACGGCCGAGGCGGCCTTCCTGCACCGAGCGCTGTGGAGCAACCGGCGGCGGCTGGGCGACGCCGGTGTCTGCCTCCCGGTCACCGGTCCGCAGGAGCACTTCGCGGCCGTGATGGACCTGCGCGAGATGAGCTGGGGCGGCCACCGGGACCCGGCCTGGGAGGGCGCGTGGGACCGCGTCGTGCGGCGCGCCCGCGACTGGGACGGCCCCACGGTCGTCTTCTCCCAGCCGCTGCTGGGCGGAGCGACCGAACAGCAGGTCAAGCGGGCCGTCTCGGCGCTGGAGCCGGCCGAGGTGCACGTGGTCCTCGCCACCCGCGACCTGGGCTGGCAGCTGATCCTCGACTGGCAGGAGCAGATCCGGCACGCGCACACCATCACGTTCGAGCGCTTCGTCGACGATCTCGTCGCGCTCGGCATCGACGCGCCGGAGCCCTACGGGGAGATGTTCTGGGGCCTGCACGACCCGGTGCGGGTGCTGCGGGCCTGGGGTTCGGCGGTGCCGCGGGAACGCGTCCACGTCCTGACGCTGCCGCCGCCAGGCGGTCGCGCCGACGTGATGTGGGACAGGTTCCGGACCCTGGTCGGCATCGAGGACGGGGTGTGCGACCTCGGCGGCATCCCCGGGGACGAGCCGCTCTCGGCGATCGAGGCGGAGCTGCTCCGCCGCCTGAACGAGAGGATGGGCCCCGCACTGGGCGGCGACTACGAGCGCCTGGTCCAGGAGCACCTCGTCGGGCACGGAGGATCGACCCGGCTCACCGGCGGGACGGCCGACACGGCCCGCACCCGGATGGGGTTGCCCGCCCGGCACGCCGACTGGGCGGCACGCCGGACCCGGGAGCTGGCCGGGTCGCTGCGCTCCTCCGGCTACGACGTGGCCGGCGACCTGGACGAGCTGACCACGTCCCGGGCCCCGGAGGCCGCGATGCTTCCCGGCGACGTCCCGGAGGAGCTGATCGCGACCGCGTCCGTCGGGGTGGTGGCGCACCTGCTGGAGGAGCTGTCGCTGGCGCGCGAACGCGTCGGACTCGCCCACCTGCACAGCGAGATGACGGGCGTGAAGGAGAACCTGGAGCGGCTCATGGAGACCGCCTCCTCGCCGTCGCCGGCCTTGCAGCGCGCCGCGCGCCGGGCCGCGGGGAGGCGCAACCCGTGAACGGGGGGCCGCGGGGCCGCGGCGGACCGTCCGTCACCGCGGTCGTCGTCACCTACAACCGGCGCGACCTTCTCGACGAGGCCCTGACCGCGCTCGGCGCCCAGACGCGCCCCCCGGACCGGATCATCGTGGTCGACAACGCGTCCGCCGACGGCACCGCCGCGATGGTCGCCGAGCGGTTCCCCGACGCGGACCTGCTCGCCCTGCCCCGCAACATCGGTGGCGCCGGCGGGTTCGGCGCGGGCATGGCCCGGGGGATGGGCGGCGGCGCCGACCTGCTCTGGCTGCTGGACGACGACACCGTGCCCGAGCCGGAGGCCCTCCAGGCCCTGCTGGACGCACGTCGGAAGGCCGCTGCCGGGGAGGACGGGCCGCCCGTGCTCGTGGCGAGCCGGGTCGTCTGGACCGACGGCCGGGACCACCCGATGAACACCCCCCGCCCCAAGCCGCGGGCGACGGCCGCCGAGTCGCGGCTCGCGCGCGCGGCGGACTGCGTGCCGATCCGGTCCGCGTCCTTCGTGTCCGCGCTGGTGGACGCGACGGCGGTGCGCGAGCGCGGGCTGCCGGTCGCCGACTACTTCCTCTGGAACGACGACTTCGAGTTCACGACGCGGCTCCTGCGCGGGCGCCGCGGGCTGCTCTGCCCCGGGAGCGTCGTGGTGCACAAGACCAGGGAGTTCGGCGGGACGGACGCGGACCCGGGCGACCGCTTCTTCTACGAGGTGCGCAACAAGATCTGGCTGTTCACCGGGAGCCGCGGGCTCGCACCGCCGGAACGCGCGCTCTACGCGGGGTCGACGGCGCGGCGCTGGGCCCGCACGTTCGCCGGCTCCTCCGACCGCGCGGTGCTACGCCGAGCGCTGGTCCGCGGCGTCAGGGACGGCCTGTTCACCCGCCCGAGGCCGACCGCCGCGATCCTGCGGGAGACCGGGGTCCTGCGGGAGACCGAAGTCGAGGTGCCTCCCGACGGCCGCGGTCATGGTCGCGACGGCTGACCGGCCGCGGAACGACACCGCGCACGGCAGGCGCCGGCTCACGGGGCCGGCGTCCCCGCTCGCCTGCGCCGCGCTGACCCTCGCCGTGGCGCTCGTCGGCATCCGCACCCCGTCGCTGTGGCTGGACGAGGCCGCCACGATCAGCATGACGACGCGGTCCTACGGCGACATGCTCCGCGTCTTCCCCCACCTGGACCTCGTGCACGCCCTCTACTACATCCTCATGAAGCCGTGGGTGGCGGTGTTCGGGACGGGCGCGCTCGCGTTGCGGCTGCCCAGCGCGCTCGCCATGGCGGCGGCCGCCGCGGGCCTCGCCGTCATCGGCCGGCGTTGCCTCGGGCCGCCGGCCGGGCTCGCGGCCGGACTGGCGTGGGCCGCCGGTCCGCAGACGAGCCGGTGGGCGCAGGAGGCGCGCTCCTACGCCCTGACAGCGGCGGTCGCGGTGCTCGCCACCTACCTGCTCGTGCGGGCCCTCGACAGGGACGAGGGGCGCCGGTGGCGGTGGTTCGCGGGCTACGCCCCCGCGGTCGCGGTGCTGGGGTTCCTGCATCTGGACGGAGCCCTGCTGCTCGCGGCGCACGGCGTGACACTTCTGCTGACCCGTCCCAAGGCCGGGGTGTGGCTGCGCTGGCTGGCGTCCGCGGCGGCGGCCACGGCCCCGCTCGTGGTGCTGGCGCTCGCGGCGCAGGATCAGAAACGCCAGGTGAAGTGGCTTCCCCGGCCGTCATGGGACGTCGCGTGGGCGCAACTCCAGTTCCTGACCGGGGATCGCGCGCTCGTCGCGCCGGTCGTGGCGCTCGCGTTGCTCGGCGCGGTGGCGAGCGTCCTGGGTCGCGCCTCGATCCCGCATCGCACGGCCTCCCTGCCCGCCGTCGCGCTCCCCTGGGCGCTCGTGCCGACCGTGCTGCTGCTCCTCGCCTCCAGCGTGACGGACCCGGTCTTCTACTACCGGTACACGACCTACTGCCTTCCCGCGGTCGCGCTGCTCGTCGGCGCCGGCCTGGCCGCGCCGTTCACCGTCGTCCGCCACCCGCCCGCTCGTGCCGGGCTGGCCGTTCGCGCCGTACTGGTGGCCGCCGCGGCGGCGGTACTCGCCGCACCGTCCCTCCGGGCCCACGACTACATCCGCCACCAGGACAGCCGTCCCGACGACATGCGCGCGGCCGCCGACGTCGTCCGCGCCCGGGCCCGGCCCGGGGACGCCATCGTCTACCTCGCGGGGAGCGCCCGGTGGAGCGCCGCCACCTATCCCGACGCCTTCGGACGGTTGCTCGACGCCGGCGTGAGCACGGACCCGGTGGCGGCCGCCAACCTCAAGGGCCGTGACCTGCTCCCTCGCGAACTGCCGTCGAGGCTCGCCCGGACGGACCGGGTGTGGGTGATGAACCACCGGTCCCTCGACCCGCACGGCCCGATCATCGAGCGGCGGGAGCGGGCGGTGCAGTCCGCCGGGCCCTGGCGGAAGGCCGGGACGTGGACCTACCGGGGCGGCTGGCTCGTCCTGTTCGAGCGTACGGGCCCCTACCGCAGTTCCAGGTAGTCGACCTGCCCCTGACCGTCCAGGCGGCGCAGGCCGATCGTGTTCCAGCCCGCCGCCAGCTCCACCGTCGCCGTGACTGAGGGCCAGTCGGCGCCCGTCGTGGCGCGCAGCCGCACGGACGTCGCGGCATAGCCGTTCACCGACATCTCCAGGTCGGAGTCGCGCCCGGAGCGGTTGGCGTACCGGGTGATGACCGAGTAGCTCCCGGCGGTGGGCGCGAACACGGGCACCTCGACGCGGCAGTCGTCGCGCGCGAAGGGGCCGACCGCCGATCCGCCGGACGCGTTGGGCCGCCCCAGCGCCGAGACGCAGCCGTTCAGCCGCCCCCGCTCAGCCTCGTACCGGACGGGGACGCCCCGGACCGCGGGCCGTGCGCCGTCCCAGCCGAGGCGGGCGACGTACATGCCGCGGGTCACCTTGGAGCCGCCGCGGTAGTCGAGGATGCCGTGGAAGACGAGGTAGTCGCCGGTGTCGTCGCCGAACACGTCCGCGCTGCCCGGCCCTTCGACCTTCCCGCCGTACAGGCCGGTGGACTGGACGGGGCCGCCCTTGGCGTACGGCCCCTCGATCGACGAGGCCACCGCGTAGCGCGTCTGGTAGTTCGACTTGAAGTACCAGCCCGCCGAGTACAGCAGCACGTACTTCCCGCCGCGCCGGACCAGGTCGGGCGCCTCCACCAGGACGGGCTCGTCCGCCGCGCGCCCCATGATCTGCTTCGCCGGGCCGGCCGGGCGCAGCCCGTCCGGGCTCAGCCTGATGAGGTGGATCGCGGCCGACTTCTGGTCGTCGGTCTTGTAGAGCAGGTAGCGAGCGCCGTCCTGCTCGATGTAGGAGGCGGGGTCGATCGCGCCGCCGAGGTCCAGCGGGCAGATCAGCGGCTCGCCCTCCTGCGGGACGAACGGACCCGCCGGCGAGGACGAGGTCGCGACCCCGATGCACTGCTCGTCGCCGTCCTTGCGGCGCGCGGAGAAGTACAGCACGTACGTGCCCGACGCCTCGCGCGGCGGGACGACCTCGGGTGCCCAGGTCCAGCCTCCGGCGGCCCATGCCGGGAGCCGGGCCAGGCCGTCGCCGGGCGCCACCTTCCAGGGCCCGGTCGGCGACGGGGCCGTCGCGACGGGCATCGTCGCGTCCGCGTTGTTGGTGCCGTAGGCGAAGTACGTCCCCGCCACCTTGATCACGGTGGGATCGGCGAAGGAGCCGTCGATCACCGGTTCGGCGGGCGAGTAGCCGGGCGGGTCGATCGCCGCCGGAGAGCCCGCCGGGCTCGGCGGCGGCGCGCCCGCGGACGCGCCTGGGCCGGTCCGGCCGGGACCGGTCGAAGGGCGGGCGCCCGCCCCGTCGGACTGCGGGGCCACCGTCACGGCCAGCCACACGACCAGCGCGACCAGGGCGCTGATCGCGGCCCCCGCGACCAGCGGCAGCAGCGGCGCGAGCGCCCGCGGGTCGCGGTTGGTCCACCTCATGGCACCCCGCATCATGCCAACAACCGAGGCGGGACGGCCAACGGGCGCCGCCTGCGCGACCGGCGTCCGGATCGTTACGCTTGCCCGGCGATCTCATCATGGAGGGGACACGGACGTTGATCCGACATCGGCGGCTGGCGGCCGTGCTGTGCCTTCTCGCCGTCCTCGGGACGAGCGGCTGCCTCCTCCAGCCGGTCGAGCGTGCCGCGCCGAAGGCGACGAAGGCCCCGAAGAAGCCGAACATCGTGTTCGTCCTGACCGACGACCTGTCCTGGAACCTCGTCGCGCACATGCCGCAGGTGCTGCGGATGCAGCGGGACGGGCTCACCTTCGACGACTTCATCATGGCCGACTCGCTCTGCTGCACGTCGCGCGCCACGATCTTCACCGGCCGGTACCCGCACAACACCGGAGTCCGCACGAACTTCCCGCCCGACGGCGGCTTCGAGGTCTTCAAGGACAAGGGCGGCGAGCAGGCGTCGTTCGCCCCGTCCCTGCAGAAGGCCGGCTACCGGACGGCGCTGCTGGGCAAGTACATGAACGGCTACCAGCCCAACGACACCCAGGGCGACACGAAGCCGTACGTGCCGCCGGGATGGAACGAGTGGCACGTCAGCGGCAACGGCTATCCCGAGTACGACTACAACCTGAACGAGAACGGCCGGCTCGTGCACTACGGCGCCCGGCCGCAGGACTACCTGACCGACGTGCTGGCGAACAAGGGTGTCGAGTTCGTCCAGCGGTCCGCAGGATCAGGGCGGCCGTTCTTCATGGAGATCGCGACGTTCGCGCCGCACGGGCCGTTCGTGCCGGCGCCGCGCCACGCCGCGCTGTTCGGCGGCCTGACGGCGCCCCGGCCGCCGTCGTTCAACGAGGCCGACATCCGCGACAAGCCGTCCTGGCTGCGGTCGCACCCGAAGCTGCGCAGGCCGGGGGTCCGCCGCATCGACGACGGCTTCCGCGACCGGGTGCGGATGGTGCAGTCGGTCGACGAGATGATCGGCCGTATCCGGACGGCGCTGAAGGAGCGCGGCCTCGACCGCGACACCTACCTGGTGTTCGGCTCCGACAACGGCTTCCACCTGGGCGAGCACAGGCTGGCCGGCGGGAAGATGACCGCCTTCGACACCGACATCCGGGTGCCCTACGTCGTCGTCGGACCGGGGGTCCCCGCCGGGCGCCGGGTCGGCGAGATCGCGCAGAACACCGACCTTGCCCCGACGTTCCAGGAACTGGCCGGCGTGCGCCCGCCGGCGACGACCGACGGCCGGTCGCTCGCCCCGTTCCTGCGCGGCGCCGCACCGGCCGGCTGGCGCGAGTCGGCGCTGGTCGAGCACGTCAAGCCGCCGCCGTCCCCGCTGGACCCCGACCGGCAGGACTCCGCGCCCGGCTCGCCGACCACCTACAACGCGATCCGCACCGACGACATGCTGTACGTGGAGTACTCCGGCGGGGAGAGCGAGTACTACGACCGGGTCCGCGATCCGCACGAGCTGAACAACATCGCCGCCGGGCTGCCGGAGCAGCGGCGCCGCCACCTGTCCGACCTCCTGTACGCGCTGACCCACTGCACGGGTTCCGGCTGTACCCCCGCAGGCCGGAGCCGTTGACGGAGTTCCGTCCTTTATGCGCCGCTATCATCGCTGACGACTGCGGACGCGCCAGGGCGATGTGCAGGGTGAGACGTGCAGAGTGACCGGAAGCTGGGAGAGGGCGTGACTCCAACCGGAATGCCGGATGACGACCACGAGGGTGAGCGTCCCGAACCCGGGCAGCCGGCGCAGACGCCTCCCCCATCGGGCTGGCTGGACGACCAGGACGCCTCGTCCGGCCCGCTGCTCCCCGTGGACGACCCGGAAGACGACCTCGAAGACGATCCCGACGACGATCCCGACGACGGCGACGCGCCCGAGGACTTCCCCGAGGACTCCCCCGAGGACGATCCGGACGCGGACATGGCGGACCGCACCGTCATGGACCCCAACATCAACCAGACGATGATCCTGCCGAAGAGGCAGAAGCCGGCGGCCGACCGGCCCGCGGAGACCGCCGGCGAGGGCGGCGGCGCGAGCGAGGAGGCGGCCTCGCCCGTCCTGCCCGCTCCCGTCGCGGACGCTCCGGCCACGTCCACCCGCGCTCCCGCCCCGCAGCCCTCCCCCTACGGGCAGGACATGGCGGACGTGACGAGAACGGAGATCCCCCTCCCGCCGCCCGCCTCCTACGAGGAGGACATGGCGGACGTGACCCGAACGGAGATCCCCACCCAGCCGCCTCCCTCCTACGGGCAGGACGCGGCGGACGTGACGAGGACCGAGTTCCCCACCCAGCCTCCTCCCTCTTACGGGCAGGACATGGCGGACGTCACCCGCATCGAGCAGATGCCGCCCGTACCCCCGCAGCCCGCGCATCCTCAGGCGGCGCATCACCAGGCCGCGCATCCGCAGGCCGCGCCCTCGCAGAGCCCCCCGGCCCACGAGCCGTTCCCGTGGGCGCAGGAGATCCCCGGCACTCCCGCGCGCCCGTCCCACGAGCCGTTCCCCTACGCGCAGGAGATCCCTGGCGCGCAGGCTCCCCCGGCCCCGCACGCCCCTCCGGCGGCGGAGCCGTTCCCGTGGGCGCAGCAGATCCCCGGGACGCCGCCCCCCGGGCCGGAGGCCGTCCACCCGATGGCGCCCCCGCCGGCGATCGAGGAGCCGTGGCGGACCGGAGGGCCGCGCGGCACGGGGGGTCCCCGCAGGAGCATCAAGAAGCCGCTGTTCATCGGCGTGGGCGGGCTCGCCGCCGTGGCGCTGGTCGCCGCGGGCGTGCTCGTGGTGCCCGGCCTGATCGGCGGCGACGACGACGGCGGCGGCGCGGGCGCCAAACTCGCCGGCGCGCTGTTCCCGGTGGACGCCGCGGCCCGCACCGACGGCCGCGACCAGCAGGTCACCGGCGTCGCGGCGCGCGGCTCGACGGTGGTCGCGGTCGGCGGCGAGACCGACCCGCAGAACTCCCGCGGCCTGTTCCTGGTCTCCGCCGACGGCGGACGCACCTTCGAGTCGGTCGACCAGCAGGACACCGACGGCGGCCTGGCGCCGCCCGGCGGGGTCCCCGAGGCGGTCGGCGCGTCGCGCCGCGGCTGGGTCGCGGTCGGCAGCCGGGCCGACGGCGGCGGCGCCGTGTGGACCAGCAAGGACGGCAAGGAGTGGCGCCGCCAGCCCGACGCCGTCGGCGACGTCTTCGGCCCGCACGACCGGGTGACCCGGATCGTCGGCACCGGCGGCGGGTTCCTCGCCGTCGGCGAGAACTCCCCGAAGGGCGACTTCAGCGACGCGCGTCCGGCGGTGTGGCTGTCGAGCGACGGGCGCCGGTGGGAGGCGCGGGTCGGCGACCAGATCGGCCTGCAGGTCGAGAACGGCGGGTTCTCCCTGGTGGAGGCCGCGGCGAACGGCGATGTGATCCTGCTGGAGGGGCTCATCACGCCCGACTCCAAGAAGCCGGGTCCCTACCGGAAGCTCTGGCGCTCCGACGACGCCGGCCGGACGTGGTCGTCGTCGGAGGTGCCGGCGCCGAAGGGCAGCCGCGGCCTGATGGTCGGCGGTGGCGGCGGGTCGGGATTCCTGGCGATGCGCGAGATGTCGGCGTCCGGAAAGCTCTTCGGTCAGGCCTTCACGTCCAAGGACGGCAGGTCATGGACCAAGACCGGGAAGCTGGAGCCGGCCGGCTACCAGCGCACGAGCGGGATCGTCTCCGACGGTCGGGGCTTCACGGCCGTCGTCGTCCGGGGTACGGACGTGCTGCTCGCACGCAGCGCGGACGGCACCGCCTGGAAGGCGGCGGGCTCCGCCGAGTCGAAGGCGGGCCGGGAGGTGCTGGGCGCTGCGGCGGCCGGCGGCCAGACGGTGCTCGTCGGCCGCGAGCCCGGCGGCGGCGACCTGGACCCGATGCTCGGCGTGTGGGACGCGGACGGCACCGCGGTCCCCGTCGACCTGGCGAAGATCCCCGGCGCCGTCCGGCCCGACCACGCGGTGCGCTCCGTGGCCGCCACCAACGGCCTCGCGGTCGCGGTGGGCAGCGCGAGCGGTGACGCCGCCGTCTGGTCGTCGCAGGACGGCGCGTCCTGGAAGGCCGCGCAAGGGCTCGGCGCCGCGTTCACCCGGCCCGGCCCGCAGCGGCTGGACGACGTCGCCGCCGGCGGCGCAGGCTGGCTGGCGGTCGGCTACGACCAGTCCACGCCGCGCCGCCCTCTCGTCGTCACCTCCAAGGACGGCGCGACGTGGCAGGCCGCCGACACCGCGCCCGCGTTCGCGGCGGACAAGCAGGGCGCGCCCGTCACCTACGCCGCGGCGGCCGGCTCGGCCGGTTACGTCGTCGTCGGCACGCAGGGCTACTCGGTGGCGACCTGGTACTCGTCCGACCTGAAGAACTGGGCGCGGGGCGCCGGCGCGGACCCGAAGATGATGGCGGGCACCAAGACCGCGAGCCGCTGGATGCTGGACGTCACGTCCGGGGCGTTCGGATACGCCGCCGTCGGCGGCAGCCGGGACGGCAAGGGCAACCACCCGTCGGTGTGGCTGTCGCCGGACGGCAAGCGCTGGACGCTTCAGGAACTCCGGCTTCCCGGGGCCGGAGTGACCGAAGGCCACCTCACGCACGTCGCCGCCAAGGGCGGCACGCTCGTGGCCACCGGCGTCGCAGCCACCCCGAAGGGCCTCGACTGGCTCGGCTACGTGTCCACGGACGCCGGGAGGACGTGGCGCCCCCTGCCGTCGCCGAGCGGCGACACGACCGTCGGCGTCACCGCGCTGGCCGCGACCCCGAAGGGCTTCGCCGCGACCGGCACCACCGGACGCGCGGGCGCGACCGACGTCGTGTCGTGGACGTCCGCGGACGGCTCGTCCTGGCAGGCCTCCACGCCCGGCGGCACCGGCCTCGGCGGCGTCGGCGACCAGGAGATCACCGGCCTCGCGGCCTTCGGGAAGACCCTGCTCGGGGTGGGCCGCAGCGCCGACTCGGGCGGCGGCCAGCCCGTCCTGTGGAGCCGGCCCGTGCCGTGACCCGGCCTGTTGTCGTGACCCGGCCCGTGCGGTGAACCCGCGCGCCGCCCCCCGCTACTTCTCCGGTTGCGGCGGGGCGGCGTCCAGCCCGGGGAGCCGCTGGGGCCCGTCGCCCGCCGGGCGCGCGTGGCGGGGGATGTAGGGGAGGGCCGGGCCAGGGGTCGTGCGGGCCCTGCCGCGGTCGCGCAGTCGGTTGCGCCGGGCGCCGTAGGGGGCGACCACCGCGCGGTAGAAGGGTTTGCGGATCAGCGTGGGGACGAGGCGGTAGCCGCCGCGGACCATGACGTTGCGCCAGTACTGGGGCTGGGAGATGAAGCCCTCGCGGCGCATCTCGCGCTGCAGCCGAAGTTCGGAGCGCAGCAACTCGCGGCCGCCGCGGCGCTCGTAGGCGCCGTCGCCGACACGGTAGTAGACGAGGGGATCGGCGACGTTCACCATCCGCGCGCCGGCCGCGATCATGCGGACGAACAGCCAGTAGTCCTCCATCAGGGGGAGGTCGCCGTAACCGCCCGCGGCGACGACGGCGCTGCGCCGGTAGACGACCGTGGGGTGGTTGAACGGGTCGTGGAGGCGGGAGTAGCGCGCGATGTCGGCGGGGTCGCTCGGCGGGGTGCGGCGGCCGACGATGTCGGTGATGTCGGCACCGAACTCCAGCAGGCCCGCGCCCACGAGGTCGGCGCCCGCGCGGACCAGCGGGACCTGCGTCTGGAAGCGGTGCGGCATCGAGTAGTCGTCGGCGTCCATGCGGGCGACGATGTCGTGGCGGGCGGCGTGCAGGCCGGCGTCGAGGGCGGGGCCGAGGCCGCGGTTGTGCTCCAGGTGGACGAACGTGACCTCGACCGGGCTGATCCTCACGAGTTCGCGCAGGACGGACGTGAGAGCGGGCGGGACCGGCCCGTCCTGGACGAGGACGACCTGGTCGGGGCGGAGGGTCTGCAGGTGGACGGCGCTGCGGAAGGCGTCCCGGACATGCTCCTCCCGATCACCGCCGTAGACGGTCATCAGCAGGGTGAAGGGTTCGGGCTGCATGCGTCCGTTCCGGGGGAGCGTGGCGGCCGTGGGGCACCCATGCGGGGGCGGGTCGGCGGGCCTGGTCGGGGGTAGGGGGCGCCGTCCTAGATGGGACGCTTTGAAACGGTTGATGGTTGGCGCGGGCCAAGATACCGGTGATAGAGGGCTATATCAGGTTCGGTGCGGAATCAGGTCCGCGCACAGATATCGCGGTCGGCGCGGATCTCGCCCGCCACCTTCGGAACCATCGGGCCCAGCCCCCGCAGGGTGGCGCCGTCCCTGCCGACGACGAGGTAGACGTAGCCGGGTCTGGCGGACGCCCACGGGCGCGACTGGTGGCCGGGGACCGCGATCGCCACGCGGGCGGCCTGCCGCTCCGCGCCCGCGCCGTAGAGGATCTGGGTGTGGGCGATGGCCTTCCTTGCGGTGCCGACCTTGACGACCTGGAAGCCGCGCTCGGCGAGCTGGTCGGCGGTCCGCTGCGCGAGGCCGCCGGTGCCGGACGCGTTGTAGACGCCGAGCCTGACCTGCGCGGGCGGCACGGGCTGGACCTGGTTCTGCGCGGCCACGGGCTCCGGCTGCGGGAGCTTGTTGTCCTCCCGGATGGCCCGGAACAGCGGCTCGGCGGCGGCCTGGGCGAACTGGACGCGGTTCTTGTCCTGCGGGAACGCCTGCACGGGAACGGTGACGAAGCGAACCTTCCCGGCGCTCATCCCGCCCAGGGATCCGGCGAGCTTCTGCATCACCGACAGCGTGAGCCCGTTGTCCGCCTTGATGGACTTGGTGGCGGCGGACAGGAAGGCGTAGGTGCGGCCGGGGTCGGTGAGCATGCCCTTGTCGGTGGCCTTCTTGACGACCGAGGCCATGAACGCCTGCTGCCGCTTGATCCGGTCGAGGTCGGAGCCGTCGCCGAGGACGTAGCGGGTGCGGACGTAGCCGAGGGCCTGGTCGCCGCGGACGGTCTGCCGGCCGGCCCTGAGGTGCAACTCGGCCTTGGGGTCGTCGATCCGCCTCGGGACGCAGATCTCCACGCCGCCGAGCGCGTCCACGACCCGCTTGAACCCGGCGAAGTCGACCTCGACGTAGTGGTCGATGTGGATCTTGGTGAGCGACTCGATCGTCCGCCAGGTGCAGGCCGGACCGCCGTTGGAGAACGCCGCGTTGATCATCCCGAACTGGGCCGGGACGGTCGTGCCGTTCCTGCGCTTGCACGGCGGCATCTGCACCATCGAGTCGCGCGGGAAGCTGACGCCGATGGCGCTCTGCCCGCCGGGCGAGATGTGCAGCAGGACCGTGGTGTCGGAGCGCTGCCCGGCCTCGGTGCCGTAGCGGGCGTTCTCCCCGGCGCGGCTGTCGGAGCCCATCATCAGGATGTTCAGCGAGTTGTTCAGCTTGGGCGGCCGGTGCTCGCCGAGCTTGCCGTCGACGTTCTCGCGGTCGATCTGGCCGTCGAGCCGCCGCCAGAACCCGTAGGTGGTGAGGCTGCCCGCCACCAGCACGACCGACAGCCCGATCGACACCCAGCCGAGCATGCGCCACAGGCGCCCCCGCACCGGCGGCTCCGGTGGCGGCGGGGCGCTGGCCGCGTAGTACACGGGCGGTGGCGCGACGGCTCGCTGCATCCGGAACATTTCAGCACAGATTGGACATGCGCCATGGGGCGTCCCGGGAAAGAGGACGCCGGCACCCGCGGCCGCCGGTCCGCGGGCGCGGGGCATCGCTTGACACGTCGTCCCACCGCGACGTCAGATGCAACAGAACGGAACGCCGCAGCCCAAAGCGGTTCTCCGCACCCTGGCCGCCGCATACGGGGCACGGAGTAGATGATCTACCCGTAAGGCATGCTGTACGGTCCTGCCCATGGAAGAGGCCGGTCAGCTCGACGCACTTGAGCGGGCCGTCGAGGGGACGCTCGCCGAGGGGTCGTTCGAGTTCGACGACGAGGAGTCGGTGCTCCGCATCGAGGGGTCCCTCATCCTCACGACCGGCTGGTTCCTCGGCTTCGGGGCGGGCGGCGTGTCACTGCTGCTGACCGGCGCCGTCCTGTCCCTGACCGGGCTGCAGGACCAGGCGCGGTGGGCGCTGGCCCCCGGGGCCGTCCTGCTGGCCCTGGTGGCCGGGTTCGTCCTGCTGCTGCGCTTCACCCCGCTCGCCGGTCTCTGGTCGGACCTGGAACTGCGGTTCGCCGAGCAGGCGATGGTCCACCGGCGGACGCGGATCCCCTTCGGCGACCTGCGCCCCGAGCACCTGGTGTGGAAGAACGGCAGGTTCTTCCGGCGGCTCTACGTCCGGCACCCGTCGCTGCGCAAGCAGCTCGCCGGGTTCTTCGGCAGCGAGGAGCGGCAGGCCGAGGAGTTCCAGCGGCGGCTCTGGGAGCTGATCTCCACCCCCGACCTGAACGGCGTCCTCACCCACGGCAGCGACCTCACCCCGGTGCAGCGCTGGATCATCGCCGCCGGCGCCCCCTATGGCGCCGTCAACGGGTTCCGGATGGACCGGCTCGGCGCCGCGCCCGGCGCGTCCGCCGCGGCCGCCGACCGCCGCGCCGCACAGGACCTGCTCCAGGACCCCTGGGGCGCCTACGACCTGGAGCAGCTGCTCGGCGCCGTCAACTGGCTCGTCCAGGACGGGCACCGCGCCGACTTCACGCAGGACGCGCACCTCGCCGGCCGGCCCCTCGCCGCGCGGCGGGAGTACGAGTCGCTGCTGCGCGAGGTCGACGGCCTCATCGCCGGCGACCGGCTGGAGCCCCCGTTCGTCGAGCGGCTGATCGAGCTGGTCCGCGTCCGGTACGGGGACGAGGGCGGCTCGTACGCGCGGCTCGTCCCGCCGCTGCTGCGCGACGAGCCGGGCGCGGACGCGAGCGAGGAGGGCGCCGAGCTGGCGCTGTTCCTCCACCAGCTCTTCAACGACCGCAACCACGCGACGGAGGAGCTGCACCGGCTGGAGGCCCTCGCCGACCCGGCGCTGCGCGCCAACGTGGGGCGGTTCCTGATCTGGGACTACGGGCGCGCGCTCATGCTCTACCGGTGGGGCCACATCGTCGGCTGGCTGACCGAGGAGTACTGCTGGGACCGCATGCTCCCGCTCGCCCTGGACATCCAGCGGCGGTACGCGTCCTGGCGGGACATGGCGACCTGCTACCTGCAGGGCCGCCTGCTCTGGTCGGGCGGCGGCGGCAAGGCGCAGGCCGAGTACGAGCAGCTCATCGAGGAACTCGCCACCGAGCCCCGCAGCCCGTGGAACCTCGTCCCCTGGGACCTGGACCTCACCCGCGACTGGGCCTAGTCCGGGATTCGTCGCCCGCCGCAACGGGCTCGGGTGCGTGATCTATCTCTCACGTCCCCGAAGCCTTGCCGCGGAACGGTTGCATCGGCACGGTCATCTGTATATGGGAAATCTGCCATGAAATCACCATTCACCTCACGTAGTCTGGCCCGACCTCAGTCGGCACCCCGCACGTGAACCGCCCGGAGCGACCATGAACCCCCCACCTTGGCCCGGCCAGCAGCCCGGTCGGCCGGGCTTCCCGCCGCCTGCCGCACACGCCGGCCCGCCCCCGATGCCCGGCGGCCCCGGTTTCCCGCCCCCGTACCCGCCCCCGCGGCGCGGCGGCGGCAGCACGCTCGTGTGGCTGCTCGTCGTCGGCGCGGTCCTCTTCGTGGCCGTCGCGGGCACGTGCGCCGTCCTCGTCTTCGGCGGCGATGACGACGACCCGGTCCGGCCGGTGTCGCTGCCGTCCACGACGCGCATCCCGTCCTACGGGTCCACGTCGCAGCCGACGACCGAGCCCTCGCCCACCAGTTCCATCGGCGGTGCGGTCGACCCGGCCGGCGTCCTGAAGCGGACGATCACGACGGCGAAGGGCAACGTGTTCACGCAGGCGGGGACGCGCACCGAGTCGTGCACCACCCGCGCGAACTCCGTGCTGCTGCCCGCGCTGAGCCGGCACCCGTGCGTCGGGAGCATGTACTCGGCCGTCTACGCCAGCCCGTCCAAGCAGATCATCACCTCGGTCTCGATCCTGAAGTTCGCCACCTCGACGGACGCGTCCCTCGTCAAGGGCTACACGAACCAGGAGGGCTGGCCGAAGCTGCTGACCCCGTCGGACGCCAGCGGGCTTCCGCAGCCGAAGGCCGACCCCGCGTACTGGACGCGGACCTGGGCGCAGGGGTCCACGGTCATCTACGCCCAGTCGTACTGGTCCAGCGGGGGCCCGACGGGCGACCGCACCGGCAGCGTCTTCGCCACCGCCGGGGAACTCGGCGTCGAGGTCACCAACACGCTGCTCTGGAGCAACTGATCCCGGGCCGGGCGGCGGGCGACCCCGCCGGCCGCCCTGCCCCGGCGGGGGCCGCGCACCGTGGCCCGAAAGAGAAGTTGGTCCTCGCACTCGGAAGAGGGCAAGGACCAACAGTGGGGTACCGCCTGCAGCGGCTTCAGCCGCTCTCGACCTCGAAGGTCAGCGTGGCCTTCCTGCCGCCGGCCCGGCCCCGGTGCGCCGTGCTCGTCACCCTCTCGTGAGGAGCGATGGCCGCGTGGACGTTCTCCATGACCGCCCAGCAGAGCCGATCGGTCTCCCTCTCGCTCCCCGCGGCGATCTTGATCTTGATCTTTCTCATCAGGGTTCTCCTGACCTCGTGAGAGGAAGCGGCCGTTGGCCGCACCCTCTGATCTGGTTTGTGACCTGCAAGAGAAGACCGTCCACCACCCGCGGGTCGGGGCAGACCGGGTGGGGCGAAGAGCACGGGAACAGCTGGTGGAGATGCCGTTAACGGACGAACCCCGCCGTCCCCGATCGGGGACGGCGGGGTTCAGGGACCCTGGCGCGGGTCAGATCGTGACTTCGAGACCGGCGACCTCGCCGATCTTCGCGGTGACGCCGGCGTCGACGCTCACACCGCCGGCCGCCAGGACACGGACCGTCCAGTCGCCGTCGGCGGCGAAGAAGCGGAACACGCCCTCCTCGCCCGTCACCACCTCGGCGGTGAACTCGCCGGACGAGTCGAGCAGGCGGGCGTAGGCGCTCGACACCGGGGCGCCGTCACGCGTGACGGTCCCCTGGATGACGGCCTCGTGGGTCAGGTCGACGGTCGCCGGAAGATGCGCCGTCTGCTCGGGCGCTGCGCAGCCCTGGGTCATGGTTCCTCCAAGTGTGGTGCTGCGGGACTTACTTGCCTGCGCCGAGCTCGATCGGCACGCCGACGAGCGAGCCGTACTCGGTCCACGAACCGTCGTAGTTCTTCACGTTCTCCAGGCCCAGCAGCTCGCGGAGCGCGAACCACGTGTGCGAGGAGCGCTCGCCGATGCGGCAGTAGGCGATGGTGTCCTTGCCCAGGTCGACCCCGGCCTCGGTGTAGAGGGCGCGGAGCTCCTCGTCGGACTTGAACGTGCCGTCGTCGTTGGCCGCCTTCGACCACGGGATGTTGGCCGCGGTCGGCACGTGGCCGGCGCGCTGCGACTGCTCCTGCGGCAGGTGCGCCGGGGCGAGCAGCTTGCCGCTGAACTCGTCCGGCGAACGGACGTCGATCAGGTTCTGCTTGCCGATCGCGTCCACGACCTCGTCGCGGAAGGCGCGGATCGCCAGGTCCTGGTCCTTGGCCTTGTAGTCGGTCGCGGGACGGCTCGGGACGTCGGTGACCAGCTCGCGGGAGTCCAGCTCCCACTTCTTGCGGCCGCCGTCGAGGAGCTTCACCTTGTCGTGGCCGTACAGCTTGAAGTACCAGTACGCGTACGCGGCGAACCAGTTGTTGTTGCCGCCGTACAGGATGACGAGGTCGTCGTTCGCGATGCCCTTGCTCGACAGCAGCTGCTCGAAGCCGGTCCTGTCGACGAAGTCGCGGCGGACCGGGTCCTGCAGCTCGGTCTTCCAGTCGATCTTCACGGCGCCACGGATGTGGCCCTTGTCGTAGGCGGACACGTCCTCGTCGACCTCGACGAGCACGAGCCCGGGGTCGTCAAGGTGGGCCTCGACCCAGTCGGTGTCCACCAGGACGTCTGAGCGGCTCATGCGGGAACCTTCCCTTCGGAGCGGACTTTCGCGGTGATGCGGCGGAAGAGCGGATACATCTCGCAGCCGAGGCAGAACCCGAACGCCGCGTTCAGGAACGCCGCCGCCAGTGCGAGGGCGGTGGCACCGATGCCGAGCCAGGAGGTCCCCGTCGCGTATCCGACCGTGCCCAGGAGGGCGAAGCCGAACCCGACACCCTGCGCGAAGCGGGGCGGGGCCTCGTCCTCCAGTTCCCTGGGCGGAGCGAGACGGGGGCGGATGAGCACTTTGAACACGAGTCCGTACGGGGCGTACCGGAGGCCGAGGAAGGTCGCGATGGCGAACACGACGGCCTGAGCGGCGAGCAGTGCCCAGCTTCCGGTCACCAGCACCACGACGAGGACGGCCGTGGTGACGGAGGCGCCGAAGCGCGGCCCACGCGGATCGACCTGCATCGGGGTGCTCCTGGCGGAGTGGAAGCGTGCGTACGAGCTAGAAGGAGAAATGCTCGGGGGCGGACGGGCTCGATGCCTCAGGCCATGCGACAGAGCGAGGCGGCCAGGCGGCAGAAGTCCACCGCGCGGCGCTTCGTGAGCATCTGCTCTGTCCAGTAACGCACGGACACGATGTTAAGCCGACAATCCACGGGCTGTCACATCCGTCTCGCCTTGCGAGACAGTGACAATCGTCTTAGCGCAGGTCATGAGGCTGCGGCTCATCTGATGGCCTCCCCCAGAGCGGCGATGACATCGGGTTTGCGGGGCGCGCCGGCGGCGCGCCGGACCACGCGGCCGGCGGCGTCCAGGACGAGGACGGTCGGCGTCCGCACGACGTTCAGCCGCCGGACGAGGTCGAGATGCGCCTCCGCGTCGAGTTCGACGTGGACGACGCCCTCCACCATCTGGCTCACCTCGCCGAGGACGCGGCGGGTGGCCCGGCACGGCGCGCAGAACGCGCTGGAGAACTGCAGCAGCGTGGCCTTGTCGCCGAGTTCGGCGCCCATGTCGTCCGGGCCGACGGTCTCGCCCACCTGCCCGCCCTTCTCCCGCCGGGCGCGCAGCACCCCGTCACGGCGCCGCCTCACCAGGCCGAACACCGTGGCCGCGAGGAGGACGCCGGCTGCGGTCAATGCTCCGATCATCGACAGCAACAACCTCCGGGGCCTGCGCATTCTTCCCGCGGCCCGCCTTCTCTCCCTGCCGCCCTCTACCCGCCCGGCCGCCCCGGTCAGGTGGGGATCGTGAGGAGGGGCCGCCCGTCCAGGCCGACGATCTCGAACGAGAACAGCTGGCCGCGCGGGAACATCGTGGACCCGCGGTACTCACCGTAGCCCTCGTCGTACGGGACGTACCAGCTGCCGAGCGCGTCCCGGCGGCCGTCCCGCGCGATCACCAGCAACCGGCAGTGCGACCCCTTCGGAACCCCGGCCAGGTGCAGCTCCACCTCGGTCCCCCACGCCTTGCGGTGGAGCACCACGTAGCCCTTGACGGAGCTCCTGGGGTCCTCCGCGGTGATCCGCTCGCCCGCCACCACCGGCGCGGGGGACGACGCGGACGGCGGCGGCTTGACGTCCGGGCCGTCCGTGCCGCCGGTCCGAGAGGGGAACAGCAGGCCGCCGAACAGGCCCCCGGCGATCAGCAGCAGGCACGCTGCGGCGGCCGTCGGGGCCCACCCCGCGGCCCGCCCGCCGGCCAGGCGCCCCAGCGGTCCGAGCGGTCCCCTCCGCCGTTCGGCCGCCCTGGCCAGCAGCCCGTCCAGCAGCTCGGGCGGCGGCCCGGCGACCCGTTCGAGCTGCGCCTCGTCGACCCGTCCGAGCATCGCGGGAAGGCCGGCCATCCCGGCGAGCTCGTCGCGGCACGCGGGACATTCCTCCAGGTGGGCCTCCAGCCGGCTCCGCTCGCCGGGATCGAGCGCGCCGAGCACGTAGGACCCGAGCGCGGTGCGCGCCTCCGTGCAGTCGGTCATGGCGCCAGCCCCCGCTCCTCCAGCGCGAGTTTGAGCGCCCGCAGCGCGTAGTAGGTGCGGGACTTCACCGTGCCGGGCGGGATTCCCAGCGCCTTCGACGCCTCCGCCACCGACCGGCCCCGGTAGAAGGTCTCGACCAGGACGGCCCGGTGCGGCGGGCTGAGCCCGGCCAGCGCCTCGGCGACCGTCCAGGACTCCAGCGCCCGGTCGATGTCGTCGGAGCCGTCGGCGGTCATCAGGACGTGCTCGTCGATGCCCGTCTCCGGCGGCCGGGCCCGCCTCGCGCGGTGCGCGTCCACGACGAGGTTCCGCGCGACCGTGAACAGCCACGGCCGGACGGGCCGCCCCGCCAGCGCCTCCGGGTGCTTCCAAGCGCGCAGCAGCGTCTCCTGCACGACGTCCTCTGCCTGGGTTCGGTCTCCACCGGTCAGCCGCAGGACGTAGCCGAGGAGGGCGCCCCCGTGCTCGCTGTACAGGGCGCGAAGCAGCCCCTCGTCGGCGGTCGGTCCCACACCACTGTCACGTACGCTCCCCCGGACCGGTTCACGGTCTCCGGGATTACTTCTGCGCGGGCGCCTGGAGATCGTTCAACCGGACGTTCTGGGCGGTCGCCGCCACGCGCAGCCCGTCCGCCGTGGGCTCGATCTTGCTGATCCGCGATCCGACGGGCAGGTCGGAGACCGGCACCACCCACGTGAGCTGCCGCTTCACCAGCGCCAGCGGGATCTGCGCGGCGCCGTTCGACCCCACCGACACGGGCGAGATCGCGATGCCCTTGGCGGTCGGCTCGACCTCCACGACCGCGGTGCCGTTCACCGGGAGACCGAGGACGTTGCCGGTCAGGTCGACCGACAGGTCGTCGCCCTTCGGCCCGATCCGCTTGACCTCCTTGGGCGCCTGCTTCTGGATCACGTCGTAGGGGACGACGGCCGAGGCGGTCGCGGTGCGCGCGGTCACGTCGGCGGCGCTGCCCTTGGTGACCTCCGACAGCGGCGCGTCGACGCCCCGCATGTCGACCTTGACGCCGGTGACGGTCACGCCCTGCTGCGTCCAGTCGCCGATGGCCACCTCGATGTGCTTGTACTCGCCGCCGACCGCCTGCGTCAGGAACGGGATGCCGTGGATCGTGACGTCCGGCCGCTCCTGCAGGTTGTACTGCGCGGCCACCTGCTCGCCGATCTTGTCCTCGGCGACCCTGACCCCCAGCCGGTCCGCGGCCACCAGACCCGCGGCCACGAGGATCAGCAGGACCAGCAGTACTTTCCGCATGTGTCTCCTTAGGCCTGCGGCATGCGTTCGCCACACGATAGTGAACAAACCGCCCAGAAAGGGTCGCTCCGGAGAATGACCCCGAAGCCCGGAAAATCACTCCGTTGTGAGATCAACCACCTGCGAAGGGCGGCAGCACCTCCACGACCCCGCCCTCCGGCAGCGCCACCGACGCGTGCGGCCGCGTCCCGACCGGGTCCCCGTCGACCAGGAACGAACTCCGCCCGACGACCCGGGCGAACTCGTCGCCGCGCCCGTCCCTGGCTGCGGCGACCGCGTCCGCCAGCGTCGCCGCGTCGTACGGCTCCTCATGCGTCCCTGCCGCGGCCTTGGCGGCCGCCCAGTACCGCATCGTTCCCTTGGCCATGGATACAGGCTCTCATCTCGCGGACACGGTCCGGCCAGGTCGGGCCATGGCCGATGGCGGCACCTCGGTTATGCTCAGGGGTGAGGGATCCGGGCGACGAGGCCATGGAGTTCATCCGAAAGGCCCTGCATGGCCACCTCGTCTTCGAGCCGCCGGCCGTGCGCCGGTCTTGGGGATGGGCCGCCCGGGTCCTACGTCTTTTCAGAGACGGGAGGCGGCACTTGAGCAGCTTGCTCTTGCTGACCAACGCGTTGGAGCCCTCGGACGAGGTACTGCCGGCGCTGGGACTTCTGCTGCACTCCGTGCGCGTCGCGCCCGCCGAGGGGTCCGCGCTCATCGACGCTCCACCGGCCGACATCGTCCTGGTGGACGCCCGCCGTGACCTGGTCCAGGCCAAGGGCCTGTGCCGCCTGCTGCGCACCACCGGACTCGACTGCCCGCTGCTCGCGATCGTCACCGAGGGCGGGCTCGCCGCACTGAGCTCCGAATGGGGCCTGGACGACGTGCTGCTCCAGACCGCCGGCCCCGCCGAGGTCGAGGCACGCCTCCGCCTGGCCGTCGGACGGGCAGCGGCGGGCACGGAGGCCGACGACGTCCCGGGAGAGATCCGCAGCGGCGACCTCACGATCGACGAGGCCACCTACACCGCCCGCCTCCGCGGCCGCGTCCTCGACCTGACGTTCAAGGAGTTCGAGCTGCTGAAGTACCTGGCCCAGCACCCGGGCCGCGTCTTCACCCGGGCCCAGCTCCTCCAGGAGGTCTGGGGCTACGACTACTTCGGCGGCACCCGCACGGTCGACGTCCACGTCCGCCGCCTCCGCGCCAAGCTCGGCGCCGAGTACGAGTCCCTGATCGGCACCGTCCGCAACGTCGGCTACCGCTTCGTCCCCGACCACCGCCCGGGCGACGCCGAGGAGAAGACCCCCGCCCGAGCCTGACCGCTCTGCTCCCCACCGGCGAAGCCGCCGAGTCGGAGCAGCACCGGAGTCAGGACGAACAGGACGGCCGCGATCGCCGCGACCGCGACCATGGCGCCGCGCAGCCCCACGGCGTCCGCCCAGAGCCCGACATAGACCGGCCCGGCGAGGAACCCCAGGTAGGACACGGTCGCGAAGACCGACGTCGCGCGCCCCCGGTGGTCGTCCCGAACGTTCTGCGCGACCAGGCGGAGCAGCGTGGGGAACAGAACGGCGGTTCCGGTGGCGGCCATCGCGAGCCCGATCCCGGCGACCACCAGCGTGGGCGCGACCGCGATGACGACGGCCCCGCCCGCGGCCCCCGCCGCCCCCGCGAGAAGGACCCCGCGGACGGCTCTCACCCCGCCCACCGAGAATCGCGTGATCGCCACCGTCCCCGCGAAGACGGCAGGCGCGACAGCGCTGAGCCCACCCGAATGCAGCTCGTCGGCGACGAAGACCGCGCTCCAGCTCTGATGCGCGTTCTCACTGGCGAAGGCGAGCGCTCCCAGCACCCCGATCAGCAGCAACGGGACGACCCGGTGCCGCCCCAATGGCGCCACCGCCTCACGCTGAACGACGAAGCCCCCAGGAGACGCCCACAGACACACCCCAGCGGCCAGGCAGGCCCCACCCGCCACCATGAACGGCACCACGAGCGGCAGCGACGATGCCATCCCGCTGGCAAGGCTCGCAAGGACCACCGAACCCGAGAAGACACCATGGGCACGGGTGATGACGGCCCTCCCGCCGACTCTCTCGGCCCGCCCGGCGGCCGCGTTGATGCCCACGTCGGCCGCCCCGCTGGTAGCGCCGACCACGGCAAGCCCCGCGCACAGGCCGGCGAGGTTCACAGCCGTGAACGCCACAACGACTCCGGCCCCGCCCAACGCCACGACGGCCGCGCCCGCGACCCCGGGCCCCCACCGGTCCAGCGCCCGCCCCGTCAGCAGCATCGCCGGGAGGGCGCCCGCTCCCACGAACAGCAGCGCGAAGCCGAGCGCGCCGTCCCCGATCCCCGCCTGCTCCTGGACCCGAGGCACCGAGGCGCCCCACACCCCCCAGAAGGCCCCGAAAGCAGCGAACCCCACGAACGCGCGCCACGACGCCCCGACATTCATGTGTGTAACGATACACAGCTAGCATGAGGCCATGGAAGCGTCCGGAGGCGCGAAGCGCGTGACCCTGGCCCAGGTGGCGGAGCGGGCAGGCGTATCGGTCATGACCGCCTCCTACACCTACAACCGCCCGAACCGCGTCTCGGACCAGGCCAGATCGAAGGTGCTCGCCGCAGCGGACGAACTGGGCTACGCCGGCCCCGACCCGAGCGCCCGGTCCCTGCGCCGAGGCAGCACCCGCACGCTCGGCGTGGTGTTGGGCGAGCATCTGAGCTACGCCTTCGAGGACCCGGAGGCGGTGTCCTTCCTGGCGGGCGTCGCCGACGTCTGCACCGATCACGGCTGCGGCATGACCATCGTCCCCATCACGGGCGCCGCCGACGACGTCGCCCGGATCGCCGACGCCGCCGTCGACGGCTTCATCGTGTGGACCACGTCCGACGACGATCCCGTCCTGGCGGCCGTCCGGGCGACGCGACGCCCCGCGGCGGTCCACGGGGGCCCGGCCGTCGGCGGCATGGGCCTGGTGAGCATCGACAACCGCGCGGCCGCCCGCGCGATCGGCGCCGTTGCTTGGGCAGGCGCCGAGCGCCCCGCCCTGGTGAGCTTCCCGCTCTCCCGGGACCGGAGAGCCGCGATCACCAACGGCGCGGCGCTCCCCGGCGTCACCTTCCCCGTGACGCGCGAACGCCTGGAGGGCTACCGGCAAGCGGCCGAGGCCGCCGGCATCCCCTGGCAGGACGTGACCATCGCGGTATGCGCGCGCAACGACGCCGCCGAGGCGGAGCGGGTCGCGGCGACTCTCCTGGCCTCCGCGGAACCACCCGACGCGATCGCCGCGATGAGCGACCAGCAGGCGTCCGGAGTCGTCCGCGCGGCCCGCGCCGCCAGCCGCACCGTCCCCGACGACGTGGCGATAACCGGCTGGGACGACGCGGCGGTGGCGGCACGACTGGGGCTGACCACGGTCGCCCAGTCCCTGCGCGACCAAGGCGCTTCCTGCGCCCTGATCGCTCTGGGTCGGCCTGCCCCCCGGACACCGGCGTGGTCCCTCATCCGCAGAACCAGCACCCGCCCCTGACGACGGGGGTGATCAGGCCCCGGAGGGCTCGTGCGTGCTGTTGAAGCAGAAGCGGGGCGGCGCCTTCAGGGTGGGCGGCTCGGAGCCGGGAAGCTCGGCGATCTCGATGCCCTCGCGCTTCGCCATGGCCGTCACCGTGGGCAGGTGGTCGTGGTAGAACACCGGGACCCAGCGATCGGACGGTTCGCCGTGGCCGGCGGGCAGTTCCACCAGCCCGTCTTCCCGGGTGACACCCGCCCGGGCGGCCACATCGAGCGCCTCGCGCGGGTCGGCCTCCCGCACGCCCAGTGCCGCCAGCAGCGCCTGGACGGCGGGACGCTCGACTTTCCCGGCGGTCACCGCGCGCATCAGGTCCTGGTAGGCCAGCGCCGACGGGGAGCCTTCCCCGTCGATGAGCTCGTCCATGCGCTCGGCCCCGTCGGCCAGGATGATGGACAGCCCGTCGTCCACGTGCTCGGGAAGCGGTGGACCGTCCCAGGAGCCGTCCCACCAGCGAAGGAAGGCCACGGAGTAGTCCTCGTTCACCAGAAGGTCCCGAAGCCACTCCCAGGGCAGCCACGCCGGGCCTCCGGCGAGCAGGTCGACGGGCAGGTCCTGAATGTGCGTGTCGGAGACCTCGTTGTCGTAGCCGTACAGCAGCGCCCGGCCGCCTTCCACCCAGCGCAGGGCCCAGTAGCCGTTCCCGATGTCCTCGGTGCGCAGGCTGCCGTCGTCCACCTGGACCTGTCCGGAACAGTCGTCGAGGTAGGGGGCCATCATGGCTTTGACCACGCCCTGGGCCCAGAGTTCGTCGGGCGGCGGCACGTCGGTGGAGACTTGGTCGAACACGGCGCTCCTTCTCGTCGGACGTTTTCCGGCCGTCCGACGCTTGGGGAACCGGAGTGGTTCCCGCAACACGCTCGCCACGATGACGCTCGTCCTCGGCGACGGGGCGGCCCTCGGCGCCTTGACCTCGACTTAACTTCAGGTCCTACGGTCCCCGTATCAGCGAACATCCGATGGGGGACACCGCACATGACGACCGAACAGCCCTCCGACGCCGAACTGGCCGCCCAGCCTGCCGCCTACTGGACCGGAGTGGCCTACGAAGCCCTCATCGCGTTCACCAGAGCCAGGCAGGCCGAACTGGGCTTCACCCAACCCCAGTTCTGGCTGCTCCGCAATCTGTCGAAGCACGACCTCTCCCCCGACGGCCACGGCATGACCGTCCCCGAACTCCGGCAGGCCATGACGTCCTACCTGAGGCCGGAGGACGACCTCGAGGCGGAGGCGAAGATCCTCCTGGAGCACGGCCGGCTGACCCGCGACGGCGAAGGACGCCTGTGGATCACCGAAGCGGGCGAGGAGGCCCGCACCGCTATCAAGCGGCACGCGCCCGAGATCCGCGCCCGCATCCACCAGGGCATAGACGACGCCGACTACGTCACCACCCTGAAGGTGCTCCAACGAATGATCCAGAACACCACCCCCACCGCGCCCTAGCCGCGCTGCGGGTTCGCGTCTCAGCCGGATTCCGCGTCTGCGCCTGCCGGTGGGCCGGCCAAGACGCGTGCCAGCAGGTCACGGAGGTGCTTCTGGTCGGGGCCGGGGAGTTCGAAGACGGTCCGGGCCAGCGCGTTGGTGCTGGAGCGCAACTGGCGGCGCTTGTCCTCGCCGTCTTCGGTGAGCACCACGAGCTTGACGCGGCGGTCGCCCGGGGTGGGTCTGCGGGTCACCAGGCCGCGGCGTTCCAGGCCGTCGACGATGCCGGTGACGTTCGACGGTTCGCACGACAGCCAGTCGGCCAGCTGACGCATCGGGGCGGGGCCGGACAGGTTGGTCAGGACGAGCGCCTGAGCCGGAGGAAGGCCGAGTTCCGCCGCGGCGGCGTTGAACTGGGCGCGCAGCCGCCCGGTGACCTCGAAGACCAGGCCGCTCAGCTCGGCTACGACCTCATCCGCATCCGTGTCGGCACCGGTTCCGGTGCCGCTGCCGGCATCAGGACTCATGCGGCCAGCATAGCCGTCTCTTTAGCCGATGAACTGTTCAGGTCCTGAAGTAAATGCTACGCTCCCCGGCGAACGGCAAAACTTCAGGATCTGAACTATCGAGCAGCTGAAGGAGACGTGGCGATGACGCGAGCGAGCACGGGCGGGCGCGCCGGCCTCGGGAGTCCACGACGTGCGCGGGCACTCGCCGTGGCGGGTGCGGTCGCGGCCGCGCTGGCGATCTGGGCGGTCGGGGAACCGCTGCTGGGCCACGACCTGGTCGTCCAGCAGGAAGGACAGGAGCCGCAGGACCTGGGGGCGGCCGCCGTCGGCGTCTTCGCGCTGGCCCCGTCACTGCTCGGCTGGGCGCTGCTGGCCGCGCTGGAGCGGGTGACGCGGCTGGCGGCCCGGCTCTGGACCGCCGCCGCCCTGACCCTGCTCGCGGTGTCGTTCCTGCCGATCATCAGCGTGCAGGCCTCCGGCGGGAGCAAAGCGGTGCTCGCCCTCACCCACGTGGCCGTCGGAGCCGTCCTCATCCCCGTCTTCTGGCGGACGGCCGCGCTCCGCCGCGCCGACAGCGGGAGCAGGCGATGACGGCGCCCGGCGGTGCACTTCGGGCAGGATCGGTTTCCATGACGAACCTGGCCGACAGACAGATACCCGAATACCTCGACTTCGTCGGACCCGGGTGGCGCGGCATCCTGCTGCGAACCCACGCCGAACTCGTCGCCGTGCTGCCGAACTACCAGGTGGCCCAGGTCAAGGAGAAGTACGGCATGCTGGACGTCAACCTGGGCGCATACGTCGACCCCGTCACCGGCGAGTTCGGCATCGCCCGCGAGCTCGGCACTCGGGTCAGTGCGATCCTGCGGGCCGCCCGGGACGAGTCCCGCCGCACCTGCGAGGTCTGCGGCGAGCCGGGCAGCGAGACCGGCCGGGCGTGGATCAAGACGCTCTGCCCCGCCCACGCCCGGCCGGACTAGATTCCCGGCCTCGTCCCTGGACGCCTTGGAAACGGCGAAGCGCCCCGCCGCGCCCGGACGAACAGCCCGGAGCCGGAGACCGGCTCCGGGGGCGGACCGCGGCGAGGCTCAGCCGAAGCGGCCGGTGATGTAGTCCTCGGTGGCCTTCTGCTCCGGGTTGGCGAAGATCTTGCTGGTGTCGTCGATCTCGATGAGCTTGCCGGGCTTGCCCGTCCCCGCGATGTTGAAGAACGCGGTGCGGTCGCTGACCCGCGCCGCCTGCTGCATGTTGTGCGTGACGATCACGATCGTGTACTGCGTCTTCAGCTTCTCGATCAGGTCCTCGATCGCGAGGGTGGAGATCGGGTCGAGCGCCGAGCACGGCTCGTCCATCAGCAGCACCTGGGGCTGGACGGCGATGGCCCGCGCGATGCAGAGCCGCTGCTGCTGCCCGCCCGACAGGCCGGCACCGGGCTTGGCGAGCCGGTCCTTGACCTCGTTCCACAGGTTGGCCCCGCGCAGCGACTCCTCGACGACCTCGTCCAGCCGGCCCTTGCGGCGGACGCCGTTCAGCTTCAGCCCGGCCGCCACGTTGTCGTAGATCGACATGGTGGGGAACGGGTTGGGCCGCTGGAACACCATCCCGACGACGCGCCGCACCGCGACCGGGTCGACGGACGAGTCGTACAGGTCCTCCTCGTCCAGCATGACCTTGCCCTCGACACGGGCGCCCGGGATGACCTCGTGCATCCGGTTGAGGGTGCGCAGGAACGTGGACTTGCCGCAGCCCGACGGTCCGATGAACGCCGTCACCGAGCGCGGCTCGACCGTCATCGAGATGTCCTCGATGGCGTGGACGCCGCCGTAGTAGGCGTGCAGCCCGGATACCTCGATCCGCTTGGCCATGGGGTCAGGGTTCCTTTCTCTGGATCAGCGGCCCTGCAAAATCAGCGGGCTCTGCGAATGCGGCTGTCGGACCAAGGGGGGATCAGCGCCCCGCGGGCGACTTGCGCCGCGCGACGACCCGGGCGACCAGGTTGAGCAGCATGATGATCCCGATCAGCACGAGCGCCCCCGTCCAGGCCCGGTCGATCGAGTTCTGGTTGGGATCGGCGGCCTGCTCCCAGATGAAGGTGGGCAGCGACGCCTGCGCGCCGTTGAACGGGTCGTTGTTGATCGCCTTGGTGAAGAAGATCGTGAGCAGCAGCGGCGCCGTCTCGCCCATCACGCGGGCGACGGCGAGCATGACGCCGGTGACGATGCCGGTCATCGCGGTCGGGAGGATGACGAAGCAGACCGTCCGCCAGCGCGGCACCCCGAGCGCGTAGGACGCCTCGCGCAGGTCGTTCGGGACGAGCTTGAGCATCTCCTCGGTCGCCCGCACCACCGTCGGGATCATCAGGATCGTCAGGGCGAGGGACCCCGCGAGCCCGGAGAAGTCGAAGCCGAACGTCAGCAGCCACAGCGCCAGCACGAACAGCCCCGCGACGATGGACGGGATGCCGGTCATCACGTCCACGGTGAAGCTGATCACCTTGCCGAGCCGCCCGTTGCCGGCGTACTCCACCAGGTAGACGGCGGTGAGCACGGCGATCGGCACGGCGATCAGACTGGTGATCAGCACCTGCTCCAGCGTGCCGATGATCGCGTGGTAGGCGCCGCCGCCGGCGTCGCTGCCGCTGACGGCGTTCATCGAGAACTGGAAGAACGTCGGGTCGAGGCGCCCGGCGCCGTTCACGACCACGGTCCACAGCACCGACAGCAGCGGGACGAGCGCCAGCGCGAACGCGAGGTAGACCAGGCTCTGGACGGCCCGGTCCTTGATCTTGCGCCCGGCGGACACCGGCGCCAGCCGGGCACCGGGGTCGGGCTTGCGGGTGGAGACGGCGGTCACACGAACTCCTTCCGGCGCGCGACGACCGCGCGGGCGGCCATGTTCACGAGCAGAGTGATCACGAACAGCACCAGGCCGGAGGCGATGAGGGCGCCGCGCCCGGTGGTGGACGCCTCGGCGAAGCTGTTGGCGATGTTGGAGGCGAACGTGGCGCCGCCGTTCTCCAGCAGGTGGATGTTGATCCCGGGGACGAAGGTCAGGACCATCGCGACCGCGATCGTCTCGCCCATGGCGCGGCCGAGCCCGAGCATGGCGCCGCCGATCATGCCGGAGCGGCCGTAGGGCAGCACCGCCATCCGGATCATCTCCCAGCGGGTGGCGCCGAGCGCGAGCGCGGCCTCCACGTTGGGCCGCGGCACCTGCAGGAACACCTCGCGGGAGATCGACGAGATGATCGGAAGGATCATGATCGCGAGCACCACGGAGGCGGTGAAGATCGAGTTCTTGCCGGGAGAGTCGCCCCCGAACAGCGGGATCCAGCCGAGGACCGAGTTCAGGAACGTGCTGATCCCCTCCATGTGCTGGGACAGGAAGACCAGGCCCCAGAGCCCGTAGACGATGCTCGGCACCGCCGCGAGCAGGTCCACGACGTACCCGAGCCCGGAGGCGAGGCGCCGCGGCGAGTAGAAGGAGATGAACAGCGCGATGCCGACCGCGACCGGCGTCGCGATGAGCATCGCCAGCAGCGACGACACGACCGTCCCGAACGCGAGCTGCGCGATGCCGAACCGCGGCGGCGTCGCGTTCGGGTTCCATTCCTCGGCGGTCAGGAAGTTCGCCTTGTTGTCCTGCAGCGCCGGAACGGCCTTCCACACGAGGAAGACCGCGATCGCGGCCATGATCAGCAGCACGGTGATGCCGGAGCCGCGGGCCGCCGAGACGAAGATCTTGTCTCCGGCCCGTCCGGTGCTCATCCGCTTCGCGGCGGCACGGCGGTCGACGCCGGCGGCCGCGCCGACACCGGTCTCGCTCGTCACGGGACGTCCTCCTTCGATCATGTCGCCGGAACCCGCGTCGGCCCCGCCGCCGATGATCTCGGCGGCGGGGCTGCGGTTCCCGTCTTCTGCTGTCAGGACAGCGCCTTGACGGACGCCTGGACCTTGGTCAGCACGCTCTGCGGGAGCGGCGCGTAGCCCTTGGCGGTCAGGATCTTCTGGCCGTCCGCGCTGGAGGTGTAGGTGAGGAAGGACTTGACGAACCCGCTCTGCTCGGAGGGCAGCCCCTTCTCGCACGCGATCTCGTAGGTGACCAGGACGATCGGGTAGGCGCCCGGCTCCTTGGTCGCGTAGTCGATCTTCAGCGCGACGTCGTTGCCGGTGCCGACGACCTGCGCCCCGGCGACGGCCTTGGACGCGCTGTCGGGCGACAGCTCGGCGAACTCGCCCGCGCCGTTCTTGACCTGCGCGGTCTGCAGCTTGTTGTTCTCCGCGTACGACATCTCCACGTAGGAGATCGAGCCCGCGGTGCTCTTCACCTGGCTGGTGACGCCGTCGGACTTCGGCGCGCCCTGGCCGGTGGCGTTCGGCCACTTCTTGGCCTTCTCCCACGTCCAGGACTTCGGCGCGGTGGTGTGCAGGTAGTTCGTGAAGTTCTCGGTGGTGCCGGACTCGTCCGAGCGGTAGATCGGCTTGATCGGCCCGGACGGCAGCTTGGCGCCGTCGTTCTCCTTGGAGATCGCCGGATCGTTCCAGGTCTTGATCTTGCCGGAGAAGATGCCCGCGAGCGTCTCGGGCGAGACCTTGAGGCCGTCCACGCCCTGCACGTTGTAGACGACCGCGATCGGGCCGACGACCATCGGCAGGTTCAGCGCGTTGCTCCCCTGGCAGCGCTTCTGCGCGGCGGCGGCCTCTTCGGGCTTGAGGGACGAGTCGGAGCCGGCGAACGCCACCTGGCCGCTCGTGAACGCCTGGATGCCCGCACCCGAGCCGCTCGGGTTGTAGTTCAGGTTGGCGCCCGCGCACTTGGACGAGTAGAGCTTCGTCCACTCCTCCATCGCGTTCTTCTGCGCGCTCGACCCGGCAGCGTTGACGCTGGCCTTCGCGCAGTCGATGTCGCCGGACGGCGCAGCGCTCGAACTCGCCGTCGTGTTGTTGTCGCTCCCGCAGGCGGAGAGGGCCAGCGCCCCCGCTACGACCACACCGCCCAGGGCAGCGAGTCGGGAACCGTTCTTCACCGGAGGGTCTCCTTGAGTTTCGTCGGGCGGGTCTCCCCAGCCGCCCCGGCCCATGTCGACCGGACGACGGGTTCGCCGTCAAATGCGACGCTAGGGAGGCGAGGTGACCAGCCGCCCCGATCCAGGTGAACGGCGCATGAACGCAGACGAGCACAGTTGCGAAGAATGCCCCGATTTGCCGTGGCCGCCGGGTTAACATCGCAGCTCACCAGCCCAAAATCCCGGTCGAGACGACCCTGAGCAGGGTTGAGCTACCGGCATCCGGGTAACCGCGGGTTTCTCCAGCTGACGGGCGACTCACGGGGCCCTGAAGAACCTCATCGGCAGGTCTCACACGGCGCCGGACCCACACGGCGTCAGGCGCTCGCGTGGGGTGAGGGGGGTGCTGTCGGTGTCGTGGGCGTTTACGTGGTGGTGGCGTACATGACGTCCACGGCGTGGCGGGTGAAGCCCAGGGACTCGTAGAGGCGGACGGCCGCGGCGTTCGACTCGTCCACGTACAGCATGATCTGGTCCATGCCGATGTCGCGCAGGTGGTGCAGGCCCCGCAGGGTGAGCGTGCGGCCGAGTCCGAGGCCCTGCGCGGACGGGTCGACGCCCACGACGTAGACCTCCCCGACGCCGCCCGGGTGCACCTTCGTCCAGTGGAAGCCGGCGAGCCGCCCGTCCCGCTCGGCGAGGAAGAAGCCGGCCGGGTCGAACCAGTCCTCGGCCTCGCGCTCGCGGACGTCGTCCACCGTCCAGGCGCCCTGCTCCGGGTGGTCGGCGAACGCGCGGGCGTTCACCTCCAGCCAGGCGCCCTCGTCCCGGCCCGACTCGAACGCGCGGATCGTCACGCCCTCGGCGGCGCGCGGCTCCGGCAGCGGCTCGGCCGCCGGGCGCCGCAGCTGGAACAGCGCGCGGGCCCGCTCCATCCCCTCGGCGGAAGCGAGCGCGGCGGCGGCCGGAAGATCACCGTGCGCCCACACCCGCAGCGGACCGCCGGCCTCACCGCGCAGGGCGCGCAGCAGCGCCCGCCCGTGGCCCCGGCGCCGGTGCTCCGGATGGACGACCAGCTCGCCCGCGGGCTCCTCCCCGGACGCCGGATCGACGTGGGCGTAGGCCACGACGGTCCCGCCGTCGGTCACCGCGAGCCCGGACCGGCCGCCCCGCAGGGCCAGCAGGGCGTGCTCCGACAGCGGCCCCACCCCGTCGGCCTCGGTCGCGGCCCCGGCCACCTCCAGCGCCCCGGCCACCTCGGCGTTCCCCAGCGTCCCGCGCGCCCGCAGCTCACTCACGGTCCACACCCTATGCCGAGGCCGGCACCCGCCAGGCGAACGCCCCGATCCGCATCATCCCTGATCAACATCGCCTCCCTGATCAATTCGTCATGGAAACGTCATCAGGCCGCCGGAGACCGTATGCCGGGCGAATCTAGCGTCCTGAGCATGATTCGACGACGCACCTTCCTGGCCTGCGCCGCGGCGGGGCTGACGGTCGTGGGCGTGGCCGCGCAACCCGCCGCCGCGCGACCCGCGCCGACCGCGTCCGTGCGGCTCCTCGCGCTGAACGACTTCCACGGCAACCTCGAACCCCCGTCCGGCAGCTCGGGGACGGCCATCGACGAGAACGGCAACGCCGTCCCCGCCGGCGGCGCCGCCTACATCGCCGCCCACCTCAAGCAGCTGCGCAACCGCGACACCCTCACCGTCGCGCAGGGCGACCTGATCGGCGCCTCGCCGCTGATCTCGGCCGCCTACCACGACGAGCCGTCCGTGCAGTTCCTCGGCGACTCCGGCGTCACGGCGTCGGCGGTCGGCAACCACGAGTTCGACGAGGGCTACCAGGAGCTGCTGCGCATCCAGAACGGCGGCTGCCACCCCGTCGACGGCTGCTCCCCCGCGGGCAGGTGGCGCGGCGCGAAGTTCGACTACCTCGGTGCGAACGTCCTGCTGAAGAAGAACGACCGGCCCGCCATCAGGCCGTGGACGATCCGCCGCGTCAACGGCGTCCGGATCGGCTTCATCGGCCTCGTCACCAAGACCACGCCGAGCATCGTCACGGCCGAGGGCATCAAGGACCTGAAGTTCCAGGACGAGGTGGACGCCGCGAACCGGGCCGCGCGCGAGCTGAAGCGCCGGCACGTCCACGCGATGGTCGTGCTCGTCCACGAGGGCGACCAGGTCAAGTCGGGCGAGCGGCCGGACGAGTGCGGCGTCGTGCCGGGCGCCGGGACGCGCATCGCCCAGCAGGCCGACCCCGAGATCGACATGGTGCTGTCGGGCCACACCCACCAGCAGTACCTCTGCTCGGTCGAGGACCCGGCGGGCAACGCGCGGCTGTTCTCCTCCGGTTCCTCCTTCGGCCGCGTCATCACCGAGGTGAACCTCAAGGTGAACCGGCGGACCGGCGACATCGTCCGGTCCTCGGTCAACGCCGACAACCACGTCGTGACGCGGGACGTCCCGCCGGACCCGGCGACGCAGACCTTCGTGCAGACCTGGAAGGACCGGGTCTCCACGATCGCCGACAAGCCCATCGGCAAGATCACCGCGGATCTGACCCGCGCCCCGTCCGCCGCGGGCGAGACCGCGCTCGGCGACGTCATCGCCGACGGCCAGCTCGCCGGGACCAAGGACCTCGGCGCCCAGGTCGCGCTGATGAACCCGGGCGGCGTCCGCACCGACCTCGTCCACAAGGCGAGCGGCTCGGAGGGCGACGGGGTCGTCACCTACGGCGAGGCGTTCGCCGTGCAGCCGTTCAGCAACGTGATGGGCGTGACGTCGCTGACGGGCGCGCAGATCGACGCCCTCCTGGAGCAGCAGTGGACGGCCGCGGGCGAGAAGATCCTCCAGCCGTCGGCGAACCTGCGCTTCACCATCGACCGCGGCAGGGCGGTCGGCGACCGCGTCTCGGCGATCACCGTCGACGGGACCCCGGTCGACCCGGCGGCCACCTACAAGGTCGCGGCGAACAACTTCCTCCTCGGCGGCGGTGACGGCTTCTCCGTCTTCACCGAGGGCGAGGACCAGGTCCTCGGCCCCATCGACCTGGACGCGTTCGTGGCCTACTTCACGGCCCAGGGGACGATCTCCCCGCCCGCGCTGAACCGCATCTCGGGTCGGTGAGCACGATCTCGGGTCGGTGAGCACGGGCGTGGCCCGTGTGCCGGGGCGCCTCGGGGCGTCCGGCGCACGGGCCACGCGCCTGTCGGCCCGGCGCCTCGATCGGGGGCGAGCCCCCCGAGATCACGCGCCGAAGAAGTGGACGACGTAGTAGACGACCGCCGCGACCGCCGCCGCGGCGGGCATCGTGAGCACCCACGCGACGAGGATGTTGCCGGCCACGCCCCAGCGGACCGCGGAGAGCCGCTTGGTGGCGCCCGACCCCATGATCGCCGAGGTGATCGTGTGGGTGGTGGAAATTGGAGCGTGCCAGATGAACGCGGTCGCGTACAGGACGATGGAGGCGGTCGCTTCGGCGGCGAAGCCCTTCGGCGGATCGACCTCGATCACCTTGCGGCCCAGCGTGCGCATGATGCGCCAGCCGCCCGCGTAGGTCCCGGCCGACAGCGCCCCCGCGCACGCGATGATGACCCACCAGGGGACGGAACTGCCGTCCGAGTGCCCGGTCGTGACCAGCGCGAGGACGATGATGCCCATCGTCTTCTGGGCGTCCTGCAGCCCGTGGCCGAGCGCGAGGGACGCGGCGGACATGGTCTGCGCGATGCGGAAGCGGCGGCCGACGCGGCTCGGGTTGGACCGCCTGAAGATCCACAGGATCGCGACCATGACCAGGTAGGCGAGGCAGAACCCGACCACCGGCGACACCACCATCGGCACCGCGACCTTGTCGACGACGCTGGTCCAGTTGACCTCCGACATCGAGGCCAGCCCGGCGCCGACGACCCCGCCGATCAGCGCGTGCGAGGACGACGACGGCAGCCCGAAGTACCAGGTGATCAGATTCCAGGTGATCGCTCCCAGCACGCCGGCCGCGACGACGGTGAGGCCGTGCAGGCCGCTCGGCGGCGTGATGACCTCGCTGATCGTCTTGGCGACGCCGACGCCGAGCAGGGCCCCGATCATGTTCATCGCGGCGGCCATGCCGAGCGCCACCCGCGGGGTGAGCGCCCGGGTCGAGACCGCCGTGGCGATCGCGTTGGCCGCGTCGTGGAACCCGTTGGTGTAGTCGAACACCAGGGCCACCACGACGACGAGGATGAGCACCGCCGTCTGCGCGCCCGAGCGGAGCCCGAGCGCGCCCGCGATCATGACGACCAGCACGCCGGCCAGCAGCAGCAGCCAGGCGCGTCCGGACACCCGGCGGGTCGCCTGCTCGCCCAGCGTCTCGGCGGTGGCCGGGGACTCTCGGGTGAGGGTGGCGCCGGGGTCCTCGGCAGCGCTCATGATTCCTTGACCGCGATGGTCTCGACCGTGTTCGCCACGTGCTCGAAAGCGTCGGCGGCGTCCTCGAGCCGGTCGATGACCTGCTTCAGCTTCAGCACGGTCAGGGTGTCGTACTCGCCGCTGAACAGCTGGGCCAGCAGCTTGCGGTAGACCTGGTCACCCTGGTTCTCCAGGCGGTTGATCTCGATCCAGTACTCGTTGAGCTCCTTCATCGACCGCAGGCGGGGCATGGCCTCGGCGGTCAGCTCGGCGGCGCGCTCCAGGACCTCGACCATGTGGACGATGCCCTTCGGGAACTCGTCGATCTTGTAGAGCACGACGAGGTCCGCGGCCTCCTCCATCTCGTCCATGACGTCGTCGATCGTGGAGGCCAGCCGGTAGATGTCCTCGCGGTCGAAGGGCGTGATGAACGTTTCGTTCAACCGTCGCATGATCGCGTGGGTGCATTCGTCGCCCGCATGTTCGCAGGCGCGCATCTTCTCCGCGATCGCCGCCCGGTCGGCGCCGTCGCTGATGAGTTCCACGAGCAGCCTGGCGCCGGTGACCAGGTTGTTCGCCGAGTCGGCGAACATGTCGTAGAAGCTGTCCTCACGCGGCGTGAGACGCAAGCGCACGTCGTTCTCCTGATGTGCCGGAACAGTCCGCTGAGGATCGTAGGCGCAACCAGCCGTAAAAAGAACCTTTGCCCCGGCTTCGGCTGCTGTCCGCCATCCTCTCACCTACAAGGTTGCCCTAGATCACGAGGTACATACCCCGCGAGAAGCCCCCTATCTGGAGGAACGTTCGCCGTTTCGGCCCGTTCCAGGGGCCTGAGCACGCCGACAAGGGCGATCATGAGTGAGATTCGTTACAGTGCCGCGACCTGGGCGCCGAGCTAGGGCGGGCAGAAATGACGAACCGGGGACGCCCCGAAACGGCGTCCCCGGTTACGGTGCTTCAATCTCGTGGCGTCAGCTCACGTCGACCGGCGTCGCCGGACCGGACTCCTAGTACCATGTCGATCTCGGCGACGGTCAGCGGCCGCTCAGCCGCCGCCACCGCGCCGAGCATCTCGGCATAGAGTTCGATCTCGTCCAGCGCAACGCGGTCGTGGACGCGCAGATCGAGGTTCTGGCGCACCGCGTCCACCTCCGTTCGTTCCCCACACCCGTCGTCGAGGCTACGCGTCTCGCCGCGGCGGGCACATGACCCAAGAGGGCCATTCGAGGGCCACCTCGGCCCTGTCCGTCCGGGGGAGGTCCGCGTGCGCCGCCGGACGGCCGCACACACCGGTTTCAGGAGCCGCACCCCGGATTGGCTAGCCTTCCCAGGTAGTGCCCGTCTGATGCACATGACCCATTCCCCATAGGACGAACGGGCCGGTCACCGCTCCTACTGGAAACCCTCCCGGGTCCCCTGCGTCCCCTGCTGCGTCCCCTGGTGGAAGCCTCCGAGCATCTGCTCCAGCGGCGATTCGGGCAGGTCGCGGACCGTCAGCCGGGCCACGGTCGCGGCGTTGACGTCGGCCCCGGCGAGCCGGGCCGCCTGCCGCGCCACCGTCTGGTCGAACAGCGCGCGGACCGTCCGGGCGTAGGCGAACTGGGGGTCGTCCCGCAGCCGCGAGAACCGGTTGAGCAGCTCGACGCGCAGCTCCTCGTCCAGCATGTAGAGGTCGCGTTCGGCGTAGCTCTGAAAGAGCCGGACCATGTCGCGGTCGCCCATCCCGGTGAACTCCAGGGTCCGCCCGAACTCGGCGCGGAAGGCGGGGTTGCCCGCGAGGAAGCCCTCCATCTCCGCCGCCGGGCTGGAGCAGACCACCATGAACCGGGCCCTGCCCTGGCCCTCCGCGCCCCGCTTCATGTGGCGCAGCAGTTCCCCCACCACGGCGGGAGACCGGTCGAGCAGGTACGCCTCCTGGATGAGCAGCACGCCGCCGAGCGCCTGCTCGACCATGCTCGCGACCCGGTTCTCGGTGTCGACCCGGTCGCGTCCCGCCAGGTGGACGGGGCGGCAGGCGACCACGTGCCCGGAGTTCAGCAGCCCGAGCGCGGCGTAGATGCCGCCGACGAGACCGGCGACGGTCGTCTTGCCGGTGCCGGGCGGCCCCGCGAAGACCAGGTGCCGCGCGTCGCCGCCGGACATCCCGTACCGGGCCCGGTCGGCGGCGAGCCCCGCCTCTTCGGCCAGCTCCGTCACGGCGGCCTTGACGTCCTCCAGACCGGTGAGCTGGTCGAGCCGGTTCAGGTAGCCGTCGATGTCGCCGGGCGGGCGCAGCGCCGGCTCGATCCCCTCGGCGACGCCCGCGAGATCGTCCGGGGTCAGCACGAGCCGGTCGTGGGACGCCCCGGCGCGCTCCATGTTCCGCTGGGCCGCCTGGTCCAGGTACGCCTCGACCAGCCGCGCGTTGACCAGGTCGCCCGGCCCGCGCAGCCGCTCCAGGTCGGCGCGGACCACCTCCAGGGCCGCGGCGCCGATCGTGACCCGCCGCTCCTCCGCCAGCAGGTGCAGCAGCGTCATCCGGTTGTCCAGGTCGCCGAAGTCGGGCAGCCGGTGGACGCGGAACGCCTGCACGAGCTTCGGGTGGTCCTGGAGCAGCCGCTTGTAGGCGCGCGGCTCGCAGGTCGCGATCACCGGCGTGGTGCTCACCGGGTCGCGGCGGGCGCGGCGCACCGCGCCGACGAGCGCGGCCGGATCGGACGCGCCGGCGACGGCCACGTCCAGCCGCTCGAAGAGGATCACCGGGCCCGGCTGCCCGAGCAGCTGCCCGAGCCGCTCCGGCGGCGCGTTCCGGACGTCCTCGGCGTCGTGCGCGCGGATCGACCCGTCGCCGAGCCCCGCGTTGGCCAGCGTCAGAGCGATCATCCGGGCGAGCCGCCGCTGCCCTGAGTGCGGGGCGCCGACCAGCAGCACGCCGGGGACGCCCGACCTGATCGAGCTGGGCGCGCCGTCCACGCGGGTGCGCTCGATGTCCTCGCCCGCCGGGGCGTTCCACTCCTCGGCCTGCTTCTTGAGGTCGCCGAGGAGCACGGCCGCGTCGTGCTCGCCGTACAGGAAACCGAACCCGAACCGCTCCAGGACCCGGCGGGTGCTGCGGTCGCTCGGCGGCGGGATCTCCTCGACGGGCTGGTCCGGCGACGGCGTGTCGTCCAGGAAGTCGAAGCCGCCGACCATCGTGCCGGACATGACCTTCGTCCCCGGGCCGCCCCCGGGGGCGGGCTGCCCCGGACTGGGAGGCACGGGAGCGGGAGGCACGGGGCCGGGCGGGGCGTCTTCGAGGTCGTCCGGGCCGAGGATGCGCGTCCCCGGCGGCTGGCCCTGCTGGTTCTGCCGGCCCTGCTGCGGGGGGCCGCCCTGGTCTTCCATGCGCGTCGCGTACGGGTCGAACGCCTGAGGCTGCGGCTCCGGCGCGGGAGGCGCGGGGTTCGCCTGGCCCGGCTGGACGTTCGGCTGCGCGCTCGGCTGAGGCGGCGGGGCGGAGCCCGCCGGCTGGTACCCCAGCACCGTGTACGGCGGCACGAAGTTCTCGTCCTGCTGCTCCTCCTCCGGAGGGGAGAAGCCGCCGAGCTCCTGAGGGGGCGCGGGCGTAGGGCTCGCCTGGACCGGCGCGGGCGCGGCGGGCTGGGCCGGTGGCGAGAGCGGAGGCGGCTGCGGGCTCGGCACCGGCGCGGGCGGCGCCGGGCTCTGCATGGGTGCCGGAGGCGCCGGGCTCTGCATCGGCGCCGGGGGCGCCGGATTCTGCAGAGCCGCGGGCTGCGGCGCCGCACCGGGACGCTGGAATCCCAGCTCGGTGTACGGCGGCGCGACGCTGCCGTCGTCCTTGTCCTCCTCGGCGGGCGAGTGGCCGCCCGCCATCGGGTCCGGGGACGCGAACCCCGGGGACCCCGAGGGCGGCGGGGAGGCGAACGCGGCCTGCTGGCCCTGGCCCGGCACGGGGCCCTGGGCGTGCCCGGCGGCCGGGCCGGGCGCGTTCTCCCAGCCGGGCTGCGCGGGCGGCTGGACGAACGGGCGGTCGGGGCCGGACGGCGCGAAGTTCGCCCCGGACGCTTCCTGCGGCGACGCGCCGGGGGCGATGCCGGGCTGGCTCGGCATGTTGAACGGGGACGGTTGCGGCGACGCCGGGTTGGGCGGCGGCGTGGTCGTCGGGGCGGCGGCCGTGGCGCGGGCCCGGTTGCGTCCGATGATCCCGGCGACGACCGCGGTCGGGACGGGGAAGCCGCGCGGACGGGCGGGCATGCCGCCGAGCCGGCACCACGCCAGGTCGACCTCGTACATGGCGGCGAGCAGCGACTCGGCGCCCGGACCCGATCCGGCGGCCGACCGCAACGGCTCCGGGAGCCGCATGTCCTGCGGCCACAGCCGGCGCAGCGGGTGCCCCTTCTGCTGCGAGACCGCCTGCACGGTGTAGCGGATCTCCGGGTCCAGCCAGGGCACGATCGTGCCGACCATGTCCTTGCGGACGACGTCCAGATCGGAGGCGAGCAGGGCGGCGGCCACGAGCCGGGGCTCGATGTAGGCCGGTTCGGCGGGATCGCCCGACAGGTCGGCGATCAGCTCGCTGAGCGTGTAGAAGGCGTGCCGGAAGTTGTCCCCGGGCGAGCTCTCGTTCCTCAGCGCGGGCACCAGGTTGGGCGGGCACCGCGTCAGCCACTGTTGGACGATCGCCTGGTCCCCGTAGGGCAGCGCCCCGTAGTCGACGGTCGGGTTGGACAGGGTGGCGCCGAGGATGGCGAGCAGCGCGTCCGCCCTCACCTGGAACCGGACGTCGTCGCGGAGCGCGCTTGCGACGGCCCACATCGTCCGCAGGACGACGACCGCGGCGTCCACCCGGCTGGCGCGCAGCCGCTCGGCGTAGAGCGCGACCAGCGACTCCAGGGCGGGCGGGGTGAGCCAGCGCGGGCCGTCCACGTCGGGGAGGGGCCTGGCGCGGTAGGGCTTCCACAGGTCGAGCATCTGGGCGTCCAGCCGCGAGTCGAACGCGGGCGCGGCGGAGCACCACAGCATCACGCCCCAGGCGACGGCGACGGTGGACGGCGTCTCGTTCGTGAACTCCCGCCACCAGTGCGGGTAGTCGGGCGCGGCCAGCGTGGCGGCGGACTCCACGGTCGAGCGGACCCGCGAGGTCAGCTCCGTCGCGAACCCGTGCGCGACGAAGGGCAGTCCCGACGGCGGGTCGTAGGAGAAGTCGGGACCGGCCGGGATGACGTGCGGCGGCAGCGCCGGGACCTGCCCGGCCCCCTGCTGCGCGGGCCTCGCGGCCATCCGGACGGAGGGGATGCGCGGCGGCGGGCACAGGTACCACTGCCCGTCGGACGGGTGCAGCCGGTACCAGCGGGCCCACGCGCCGAACAGCCACCACGTCCCGTCCGGCAGGACGAGCATGCGCCCGGCGATGGCGTGATGGCGCTGCTGCGGAGGCGCCGACGGCCACCACGCGGCGGCCACCATCGCCCTCGTGTCGCGCTCCGCCTCCGTGAACGGATCGTGCCCCGCCGGGGGGCTGGGCGGCGGAGCGCTGCCATAGCCCGGTCCCCACACCACGATGGTCATCGTAGTCAGCAGAATCCGGCCGAGGCTCCCCCCAGCGGCCGGTTCCCCGCGTTCCCGCAGGTCAGGGGATTATCAGAGGGGAGGAAACGCCGGATCAGGCATGGCCCGGAGCACTTTGACTCCGCCCCCGCCACGCGTTTCGGTCCGCGCCGCGCCGTTTGCCCGGGATCGCGGGGTTCAGTCCCACTGGGCGGTGCGGTGCCGTTCGGCCTTCTGCACGTAGACCTCGGGCGTGTACCGCAGGACGGCGCGGTCGTCGTCGGTCAGTTCTCGGACGATCTTGCCGGGCGTGCCCGCGACGAGCACCCCGGACGGGATCTTCTTGCCGGGCGGGACGAGCGCGCCGGCCGCGATGAGCGTCCCGGAGCCGATGCGGGCGCCGTTCAGCACGATGGCGCCGATGCCGATGAGCGAGCCGGTCTCGACGTGGGCGCCGTGCACCATCGCCTTGTGGCCGAGGCTGACCCGGTCCTCCAGGACGGCCGGCATGCCCGGGTCGGAGTGCATGCAGCCGAGGTCCTGGATGTTGCACTCCTCGCCGACGATGATCTCCTCGTCGTCGCCGCGCAGCACCGAGCCGTACCAGACGTTGGACGCGCGGCCCAGCGTCACCCGTCCGACCACGACCGCGCCGGGCGCGACCCACGCCGTGGGATCGATCTTCGGCCGGTCCTCGCCCAACGCTCCCAGGTAGCTCATGGCGCCGATGGTAGCCGCCCCCGATGAAGCGATTTCTCCGTAGATTGGATAGTTTGTCGCGCACGTCCGTGTGACGAAACGGCAGCGAGAAGTGCGTTCCGGTTGCGCGAATGGGGTGGACCGGACAAGAGTCGTCCTGACGTTTCCCACCGTGGGCCGCTCACCGGCGGGTGAGGATCGCATCTCAACCGACCCTGACGGGGCGCCGACCCCCGCCAACGACCCCCAAGGCATCATGAGCAACGAAGCCGAAATCCTGCCGAACCTCCTCCAAGAAGAGTCCTTCGAGATCGTCATGCGCGGCTACAACCGCCGCCAGGTCGACGACTACATCGCCCGCGCCCAGCAGAAGCACCGTGAACTAGAGGCGCGGCTCGCCCGCGCGCAGGACGAGGTCGAGCGGATCCGCCGTGAGATGGCCGAGGTCCGGGAGGCCCGCAAGCCGACCGGCGACGACCTGAGCGACCGGCTCCGGCAGATCATCAATCTCGCCGAGGACGAGGCCCAGGAGAAGCTGGCCGAGGCCGAGGCCAAGGGCGGCGAGATCCGCAAGGACGCCGAGCACGAGTCCAAGCGGGTCATCGACGAGGCCCGCGCCCACGCCGACCGGAACCTCGCCCAGGCGCAGGAGAAGGCCGACCACGTGCTCGCCTCCGCCAAGAAGGAGTCCGACAGCGTCCTGTCGTCCGCCAAGCAGGAGGCCGAGCAGACGGTGACCAGCGCCCGGCTGGAGGCCGAGCGCACCCTCACCGCGTCCGAGCGCCGGGCCAGTGTGATCAACGAGGGCGCGACCCAGCGGCTCACCGCGCTCACGAAGAACCACACCCAGGCCCTCCAGCGCCTCACCGAGATCAGCGACACGCTGCACCGGCTGCTGACCGCCGAGAACGAGGCCGGTCCGCTGGAGAAGATGGTCGAGGACGCCGTCCGGCAGAGCCCGGGGCCGCGCGCCCAGAGCAAGCAGGCGCAGCCCGCGCAGGCGAGCCCGGCGCAGCCCGCGTCCGCGACGGGGCCCAGGCCGGTGCAGACCGCCGCCAAGCCCGCCCAGGCCAAGCCCGCCACGCCGCCCGCCGCTCCGGCAGCTCCGGCCGCTCCGGCACAGGCGAGCCCCGCGCAGGCGAGCCCCGCACAGGCGAGCCCCGCACAGGCGAGCCCCGCACAGGCGAGCCCGGTACAGGCGAGCCCGGTACAGACGAGCCCGGCAAAGACGGCCCCGCCGCAGGCGAGCCCGCCGCAGACCGCGCCGCCGGTCAAGAAGCCCGAGCCGTCCCCGGCCGCCGACGCCCCCGCGCCGCAGGCAAAGCCCACCCGCCCGGACGAGGACTCCGGCGGCCCCGCGACCACCCCCATCCCGCCGCAGCAGCGCGGCCCCATCGAGTTGTAGAGCGAGCACGCCGCCGCCGGGCGGTGCGCCGGGCCCTGAGCAGGCCGGGCGCACCGCCCGTCGCGTTCTCCGGGATCTCGCGTTATATAGGATCTTGATCGTGAGCAATCGGACCCATCCGCGCGGAACCGCCCGCCCCGTCAGGCTTCTCGGGGACCCGGTCCTGCGCACCGAGTGCGACCCGGTCCGGACGTTCGACGCGTCCCTGGAGCGCCTCGTCGACGACATGTTCGTCACCATGTACGAGGAGGACGGCGCCGGCCTCGCCGGGAACCAGATCGGTGTCGGCCTGCGGCTGTTCGTCTACGACTGCGAGGACGACCGGGGGCGCCGCCACATCGGCCACGTCGTCAACCCGGTGCTGGTGGCCGCCGACGGCGAGCAGGTGGTCGAGTCGGAGGGCTGCCTGTCGGTCCCAGGCCTGCGCTTCGACACCCCCCGCTACCAGCACGCCGTCGTCGAGGGCGTGGACGTGAAGGGCAGGCCCGTCCGCGTCGAGGGCACCGGGTACTTCGCCCGCTGCCTCCAGCACGAATGCGGGCACCTGGCGGGCGAGGTCTACATCGACGTGCTGTCCGGGGACGCCCGCCGCGAGGCGATGCGGGCCATCCGCGCCCTCCGCGAGTAGCCGCCTGGAAGGAAGCCGGGCACTGCGCGCTCCCGCGCGACCCACCTGTCCGGCGCCGGCGCTCAGCCTTTCCTCTGCCCGCATTCAGGGGACGTTCAGGTTGGGATGGAAGCCTCTGCGATGATGTGGAGGGGGACTGTGCCAGTGATCGAACGTACGGCGAACGGCGGCCGGGCGACGGAGGCGACGCTGCTCGTCGTCGAGGACGAGCCCAACATCCTGGAGCTCCTCGCCGGCAGCCTGCGGTTCACCGGCTTCGACGTGATCACCGCCACCAACGGCGCGGACGCGGTGCAGGCGGCGCGCAGGCACCGTCCCGATCTGATCGTGCTGGACGTGATGCTGCCCGACATCGACGGGTTCGACGTCGCGCGGCGGCTGCGGTCCGGCGGCGACCACACCCCCGTGCTGTTCCTGACCGCGCGGGACGCCGTCCAGGACCGGATCAAGGGGCTGACGATCGGCGGCGACGACTACGTCACCAAGCCGTTCAGCCTGGAGGAGGTCATCGCCCGCATCCGGGCGGTGCTGCGGCGGTTCCGCGGCGGCGTGACCGAGCCTCCGCCGCGCATGGTCTTCGCCGACATCGAGCTGGACGAGGACAGCCACGAGGTGTGGCGCGGCGGCAGGCCCGTCCAGCTGTCGCCGACCGAGTTCAAGCTGCTGCGCTACTTCATGGCGAACGCGGGCCGGGTCGTGTCCAAGGCGCAGATCCTCGACCACGTGTGGAACTACGACTTCCGCGGTGACGCCGGCATCGTCGAGTCGTACGTGTCCGCGCTGCGCCGCAAGGTCGACAACACCGAGCCCCGGCTGATCCACACGCTGCGCGGTGTCGGCTACGTGCTGCGCGAGCCGTCGAGAACGGGCTGATGGCCACGCGGGCCCCGGCGGCCGCCGCTCCCGCGGCGCGGGGCGCCGGCGGCACGGCGCCCGCCGGGGGCCTGGCGCGGCTGTGGGCGCGCACGTCGCTGCGCGTCAAGCTGATCGCCGGGATGCTCGTCCTGGTCACGCTCGGCATGACGGTGATGAGCGCGGCGGGCGCGTCCGTGCTGCGGCAGTACCTCGTCGGACGGGCCGACGACCAGCTGCGCGGTTCGGTCGGGCGGGCGATCGACCAGGTCGTCCCGCAGCTGGAGAGCGGGCAGACGCGGATCACCGTGCGGATCCCGAGCGAGATGTACGGGCAGGTCCGCACCACCGACGGCCGCTCGCTCGGGCAGAACGAGGCGTGGAGCGAGTCCGGCCATCCGCGACTGCCGGCCGACCTGAACAAGCACGTCGACCGGCCGTTCACGGTGACCGGGACCGGCGGGTCGACCTGGCGGATCCTGGCCGAGCCGATCCCGGGCGGCGCGGTGATCGTGCTCGCGTTCAGCCTGGAGGAGATCGACCGGACCGTGCAGCGGCTGGTGGTGATCGACGCGATCGTCGGGCTGGCCGTGCTGGCGGTCCTGGCGGTGGTCGGCGTGGGCGTCGTCCGGGCCAGCCTGCGGCCGCTGTCGGCGGTGGAGGAGACGGCGGGCGCGATCGCGGCGGGCGACCTGTCCCGGCGCGTCCCGGAGGCGGACCCGGGCACGGAGATGGGCCGGCTCGGGCGCTCGCTGAACACGATGCTCGGGCAGATCGAGGCGGCGTTCGGGGCGCGGGCGGAGTCGGAGGCGGCGGCCCGTCGCTCGGAGGAGACGGCGCTGCGCTCGGAGGAGACCGCCCTGCGCTCGGAGGAGCGGATGCGGCGGTTCGTCGCGGACGCCAGCCACGAGCTGCGCACCCCGCTGACCGCGATCCGCGGGTTCGCCGAGTTCTACCGGCAGGGCGCGGCCCGCTCCCCCGCGGAACTGGACCGGCTGATCGGCCGGATCGAGGAGACCGCGTCCCGGATGGGCCTGCTCGTGGAGGACCTGCTGCTGCTCGCCCGGCTGGACCGCCAGCGCCCGATCGAGCGGCGCCCGGTGGACCTCCTCGCCGTCGCCGCCGACTCTGTCCAGGAGGCGAGAGTCCTGGCACCCGAGCGCACGATCGACCTCACCGTCGAGGGAGGGCTGGCCTACCAGGTGCGCGGGGACGAACCGCGGCTGCGGCAGGTGCTCGGCAACCTGCTCACCAACGCGATCACGCACACCCCGGAGGGCACGCCGGTCGAGGTGCGGCTGTCGCCGGGCTCGCTGCGGGACGAGCCGGCGGCGGTCGTCGCGGTCGCCGACCAGGGGCCCGGCCTGGCTCCCGAGCAGGTGGAGCGGGTCTTCGAGCGTTTCTACCGCTCCGACGAGGGCCGCTCCCGCAACGACGGCGGCGCCGGTCTCGGCCTCGCCATCGTCGCCGCGCTCGTCGCCGCCCACGAGGGCGTCGTCCGGGCCGACTCCACGCCCGGCGAGGGTTCGACGTTCTCGGTCGTCCTGCCCCTCGCGGACGACTAGAGACGGCGATCGGGAGAGCAGCGGCATCCCGGAGACACACCCTCATTCCGGAAATGCCACGGCTTTCAGGAAACGTTCAGGATCGTGGGTTCCAATGGATCCACAGGGCGCGCCCCGGTCCCGACGGGGAGCGGGAGGCAGCGCCCTGGCCAGCTTCAGGACGACCAGCACGCTTCAGAACGACCAGCACAGCGGCCGGAGGGACGACCCTTCGGCCGTTTTTCATGACATGTAGGCGTTCAGCACACTTTCAGGTTGGCTCCAGGCGGCCTGCAGACCCGGGGCGCACTCTTCATGGTGAGAGAGCGACAGGGGGATCCGATGAACGCCGACCGGCCGCAGCAGCAGCCTTGGGAGCCCAGCAGACACGGCTTCGACCCTTACCCGCAGTGGACGGGCAACGTCCCGCCGCCGCAGCCGGAGGCGCCGTCCCGTCCCGGCGTGTTCGGCTCGGGCGTGCTGGGCACGACGCGGCACAGGCTCGCCGCCGTGGGCGCCGCGCTGGCACTGGCCCTGGGGGCGGGCGGCGCCGGCGCGGGCGTGGTGCTGGCGCTGACGCACGAGAGCACCGTCTACGCGAGCCCGACGGCCGTCTCGGGGATCGCGTCCAAGAGCACGACCGCGCAGGTCGCCGCCGCCGTGCAGCCGAGCGTGGTGTCGATCCAGGCGCAGACCTCATCCGGCGTGGAGGGCGGCTCGGGCGTGGTCCTGCGCTCCGACGGGGTGATCCTCACCAACGCGCACGTGGTGTCCGGGGCCCAGCAGGTCGCGGTGAAGTTCAGCGACGGCAGGACCGCGTCGGCACAGGTCCTCGGCACCGACAAGGCGGAGGACATCGCCGTGGTCAAGGCGCAGGGGGTGTCGGGCCTCAAGCCCGCGACGCTCGGCGCCAGCGGCCGCGTCTCGGTCGGCGACGAGGTCCTGGCCGTCGGAAGCCCGCTGGGGCTGGACGGCTCGGTGACGTCCGGCATCGTCAGCGCCCTCGGCCGCGAGATCCAGGAGGGCGGCGACCAGCAGCAGCAGCTCCCGCCAGGGCTCCAGGGCCGGCTGTCGCAGCAGCAGCAGACCGTGATCAAGAACGCGATCCAGACCGACGCCGCCATCAACCCCGGCAACTCCGGCGGCGCGCTGGTCAACGCCGCGGGCCAGGTGATCGGCGTCAACACCGCCATCGCCACGTCCGGGAGCAGCGAGGGGAGCATCGGGGTCGGCTTCGCCATCCCCGTCGACTCCGCCAAGAAGGCCGCCGACGCGATCATCGCCGGCGCATCGGTCTGACCCGGGACGCCGTCCGGCCAGGGCTCTGGGGGGAGCGGGCGGCGGACGGCGACCCGGGCCGGTAGGTCCTTCCGGCCGGGCCGGGCGGAAGGACCGAGCAAGGGAGAGCGGCCGCGTGACCTGCCTGTGGGTCACGCGGCCGCTCACTTGCCTCCCATGAGCCCGGCGCCCTGACCGACCCGGGCTTGGAATCAGCCCTGTTCCGGGGCCGTGCCCCTGACCTTGACGGCCGGGCGCCGCTTCGCCTTGGCCAGCATGCGTCGCGTCGTGAGCAGGTAGTACTCGCGCGGCAGCGTGCGGAGTCGCAGCGGGAGCCGCGGGTACACGAGCGCGATCACGCCGACCAGGAGACGGAACCTGCGCTCCCGCCGCGCGTTCCACTCCCATCCGTACTGCTCGCGGATCGGCGCGGGCATCAGCCCCGCGGTGAGCAGCCGGATCGTCGCCAGGCCGGGCGCGTGCAGCGGCCCGCCTGGAAGCCTCGGGTTGAGCACCTGCCCGGCGATGGCCCGCGACGCGTCGGTGATCTTCAAGCTGCGCAGCATGCCCGCGTAGTACTCGCGGAACTGCGGATAGGTTCCCGGCATCCGTTCCTCCGGGCAGCCGAGGATCGTCGCGTAGACCTTGGTCTGCCGGTAGAACTCCTCCAGCTCCGCATCGGTGAACGTCCGCCGGAAGACCATCTGGTAGAACTGCACCGCCACCGCGAACAGGGTGGCCGCGACCCACACCTGCAACTCCGGGTCGTTCGCCTCGTAGTCGGGGCCCGTGACGGCCGCGTGCCCCCTGGTGACCAGGGCGCTGAAGGTCTCGGCCTCCTCCCGCGTCCCGAACTGCACCGCGTAGAGCCACCCCATCGTGTTCCGCAGCCTGCGCAGCGGGTCGTCCGCCGTGTAGCTGTGGTCGTAGACGCCCTGCGCCACCTTCGGGTGCGCGGTCTGCAGCAACGACGCGGCCCCGCCCGCGGCGATCAGCACGCCCTCCCGCGTGATGACGCGGATGAGGTCGCCGTCCTGGAAGAGTCCTTGTTCATCGGCAAGCACGGTCATGGCGCCCAGTGTAAGTAAGTACTTTCAGTGGTCGCCAGTCGGGACGCGGGGCGGGAGCCGCCGGAGCCACGGGGACGATATTGAAGCGACTCCGCCGAGCCTTCCCTGCGACAATGGGGGCATGCCCGCCCAGATCCATGTCCGCGGCTCGGTCTCCATCCCGGAGTCCGAGCTCGGCTGGCGTTTCTCCCGCTCCTCGGGGCCGGGCGGGCAGCACGTCAACACCAGCGCCACCGCCGCCGAACTCTCCTTCGACGTCGCGAACTCGCCGTCCCTCCCCGAACCGCTGCGCGCCCGCGCCCTGGAGCGCCTCTCCGGCCGCCTGGTCCGCGGCGTCCTCACGATCCGCGCCGAGGAGTACCGCTCCCAGCAGCGCAACCGCGACGCCGCCCGCACCCGCCTGGCGACCCTCCTGGCCGAGGCGACGGCCCCTCCCCCGAAGAAGCGCGTCCCCAAGAAGGTCCCCCGCGGCATCAACGAGCGGCGGCTGGAGAACAAGAAGCGCCGCAGCAGCGTCAAGCGCCAGCGCAGCGCCCGGTGGGACTGACCCCCGACGTCCCCGGGACCGCCCTAAAATGATCTTCATGTCATCCGGGCTCGTCCTCATCGATCTCATGCCGCGCATCGTGGCGCTGCCGCTCGCCCCCCACCCCGGAGAGGACGTGCTCGACCGCTGCCGGGCGCTCGCCGCCGCGTTCCGCGCGCAGGGGCGGCCGGTCGTGCTCGTGCGCGTCGAGCGTCCGAACGTCGCCCGGCAGCCCGCGGGCAGCGAGCTGGCGCCCGGCCTCGAAGAGCCCGGCGACATCGTCGTCGTGAAGCGGACGATCGGCGCCTTCCACGACACCGACCTGGACGCGCGGCTGCGGGAGCGGGGCCTGACGACGCTCGTCTTCGGCGGGCTCGTCACGAGCATGGGCGTGGAGTCGACCGCGCGGGCCGCGAGCGACCACGGCTACGACCTGGAGTTCGTCGCGGACGCGATGTCCGACCGCACCGCCGAGGAGCACGACTTCGCCGTGCGGCGCACGTTCCCGAGGTTCGGCACCGTCAGGAACACCGCCGACTACCTCTGATCGTCCAGGGACCCGCCGGCGCGCGGCGCAGCGGATGAGCGAGCGCGGCGCCGCGGTGCCCGGCGCGCTCGACCCCGCGGTCCCCTCAGCGGCGGAACAGGGCCCGGCTCGTCCCCATCATGATCCGATCGCGCGGGCGCAGCGTCCGCATGACGGACTCCAGCACCGGCCGGGCCATCGAGACGCACCCCGCGGTCTGCCCCACCCCGACGTGCATGAAGATCGCCGACCCGTTCCCCTGGACGACGGGCGAGTCCGGAGGCCGGTTGTAGTCGATCACCACGGCCTGCCGGTAGGGCCCGTTCTCCATGATCTGCGAGAGATCCTCGTCGGCGGGCAGGCACGCGCCCCGGTAGTAGCGGTTGTACCGCCGGTCGCCGATCGTCGAGCCCCAGCAGTCGCCGCTCTCCCGAAGCCTCCGGTAGGGGAGGCGGGTACCGGGATCCCCTTCGCCGAACGCCTCGGTCATGCTGTAGGAGCCGCTCGGCGACATGCCGTCGCCCTCCCGCTTGGCGCCCGGTTCGGCGTACCCGTTCCGTCCCACATGTCCCGGTGCGGTGAGAACGGCTTTCCAGGACCGTCCCGTCCTGGCGCATTCAGTGACGACCACCTCGGTCGTCCCGTAACGGGCCGCCACGGCGAACACCACGTGCCGCGCCGCACCCGCCCTGTAGCGCGTCTTCCCCTGGGCGAGCGCCCGGCAGGGATCCTCCGTGCCCTGGGCGAACGCCCGCGGAGCATGAAGACCTGCCGCGACCAGCACCGCGACAGAGGAGAGGACCGTGACCCGCATGGCGCCCGAACGCATGACGCTGCTCCCTGTTCTCCCCCGGACGAGCGTGCCGATGATCGCGTCCCGATCTCTACCCCGCCCGGGTTCGCCTCACCCGCCCGCGAGGGCGGACGGCACTACGCCCGTCCCACCGAGGGCGGGACGGGCGTGCGCGGGGCCGCTCGGCCCGGATGCCCCGGTCAGCTGAAGTACTCGATGAAGGGGGTCTTCTTGTCGGGCTGGGACGCCGTGCCGGTGCTGACGATGCCGGTGGTGCCGGGGCGGGCGTCGATGTCGGAGGCCTGGACGGTGCCGGTGCGGGCGGGGCCGTTGAGAGTCGTCCACGCGGTGCCGTTGTAGTGCATGTACTGGGTCTTGGTCCCGGTGGTGATCGGGAGCATGACGACGCCGCCCTTGCCGTCGGAGGACAGGCCGATGCCCGCGGCGTTCAGGGGCGTGTCGACCGTCTTCCAGGCCTTGCCGTCGTAGCGCTGGATCGCGTTGGTGATCTGGGCGTTCTGCCGGACGCGCAGGACGTACACGTTCGTCGGCGAGTCGGCGACGATGCGGTGCAGGGTGCCCTGGTAGCCGGGGACGCCCAGGGAGCCGGGGACGTCGATCTTCTTCCAGGACGTGCCGTCGAAGTGCATCACCAGGCCGGTGACGGACGTGCCGGTGGCGGACGTCGTGCCGGCGAGCCACACGTCGTTCTTGGCCCGGACGTCCACCGCGGTGATGGAGGAGGAGGGCGGCAGCGGGACCTTCGGGTCGACCCACGCGGTGCCCGTCCAGCGCAGGATGGCGCTCGGGCCGCCGGCCGCGGCGTCCACGCCCGCGATGGAGTAGGCGGTGCCGTCGGCGGCGGCGGACACGGCGGTCGGGAAGCCCACCATCGGGTAGGCGACCTGGCTCCACTTCGTGCCGTTCCAGTAGAGGCCGAGGGTGCCGCTCAGGTTGTAGCCGATGACCCACGCCTTGCTGGCGCTGGAGACGGCGACGTCGGTGGGGGTGAAGCCGACCGGGCTCTTGTCGGCCACCCAGGCCGAGCCGTTCCACTTGACGAGCTTGGCCTCCGGACCGAAGAAGGAGCCGGCTCCGCCGACGGCCCATCCGGCGTTCTTCGCACCGAAGTCGACCTTGTCCAGGCTGCCGTTGTAGGCGAGCGCCGTACTGCCGATGCTCTTCCAGCCGGCGGCGTGCGCGGGGGCGGCCACGGCGACCGTCCCGGCGACGCAGGCGAGGGCGGCGATCGTCGCCGGCACCGCGTTCCGTCTCATCTGTCGCAAGATCCACAGCTCCCAAGATCACAGCAAGCGTGCGCCACAGAGTACGGCATTACTTACTACTGGGTAAGTGGAACCTTCTGGGCGACCGGATCAGGACGCCATGTAAACCGCAAAACGCCCGGAACTATGAAGTTCCGGGCGCTCTGCGTGCCGACGCGGTGCCGGAGGGCCACTCGGCCGGAGGGCTGCTCGCGCCGAGGGCTACTCGCCCTTCCAGTTCGGCTTGCGCTTCTCGGCGAAGGCCGCCGGGCCCTCCTGGGCGTCCTTGGACATGAAGACCGGCAGGGTGATGTCCTGCTGCTTCTTCCACGCCTCGTCGGACGTCCAGTCCGCGGACTCGACGATGACCTTCTTGGTGGCCGCGAGCGCCAGCGGGGCGTTCTCGGCGACCTTCAGGGCCAGTTCCTTGGCCGCGGCGAGCGCGCCGCCCGGCTCGGCGAGCCGGTTGACGAACCCGAGCTCGGCCATCCGCTCCGCGGGGTACTTGTCGCCGGTCAGGGCGATCTCCATGGCGATGTGGAACGGGATGCGCTGCGGCAGCCGCAGCAGCCCGCCGCCCGCGGCGACCAGACCGCGCTTCGGCTCGGGCAACCCGAACCGGGCGTCCCGCGCCGCGACGATCATGTCGCAGGACAGCGCCACCTCGCAGCCGCCCGCCAGGGCGTAGCCCTCGATGGCGGCGATCAGCGGCTTGGCCGCCGGGCGCTCGGTGATGCCGGCGAACCCGCGTCCCTCGACGGTCGGGTTGTCGCCCGTCAGGAAGCCCTTGAGGTCCATGCCGGCGCAGAACGTCCCGCCCGCGCCGGTGAGGATGCCGATGGACAGGTCCTTGCGGGAGTCGAGCTCGTCGAGGGCCGCCGCGATCCCCTTCGCCACCTCGCCGTTGACCGCGTTGCGGGCCTCCGGGCGGTTGATGGTGATGATCAGGACAGCGCCGTCTTCCTCGGTGAGGACAGCGTCGGTCATTCGGGCCTCACTTCGGCTGGAAGCGGATACCACCGTCGAAGCGGATGGTCTCGCCGTTCATGTAGTCGTTCTCGATCAGGGACTTGACCAGGTGGGCGAACTCCGACGCCTTGCCCATCCGCTTCGGGAACGGGACGGGGGCGGCGAGCTTGGCCTTGAACGCCTCGGCGGCCTCGCCCTCGCCGTAGATCGGGGTGTCGATGATGCCGGGGCAGATCGTGTTGACCCGGACGCCGATCGCGGCGAGGTCGCGGGCGGCGGGGAGCGTCATGCCGATGATGCCGCCCTTGGACGCGGAGTAGGCGATCTGCCCGGTCTGCCCCTCGATCCCGGCGATGGACGCGGTGTTGATCACCACGCCGCGCAGGCCGTCCTCGTCGGCGGGCTCGGTCTTGGAGATGGCCGCGGCGCCGACGCGCATCAGGTTGAAGGTGCCGATCAGGTTGACCCGGATGACCGTCTCGTAGGAGGCCAGGTCGTGCGGGCTGCCGTCGCGGTTCACGGTCCGCGACGCCCAGCCGATGCCGGCGCTGTTGACGATGACGCGCAGCGGTGCGCCGGAGTCGACGGCGGCCTGCACCGCGGCCTGCACCTGCTCCTCGTTCGACACGTCCGTCTTGACGAAGACGCCGCCGAGCTCGTCGGCGAGGGCCTTGCCCCTGTTCTCGTTCAGGTCGGCGATGACCACCTTGGCGCCTTCGGCGGCCAGCGCGCGGACGGTGGCCTCACCGAGGCCGCTCGCGCCACCGGATACGACGGCGGAAACTCCGTTCAGGTCCATAAGCGACACCTTACGTGAGGGACCGAATGTGGTTCGGGGTGATGCTATCCAGACGACGTCGCGCGCTCTGCTCACACCCCTGCGGATTGCGGAGGCGCGGTCCTGCACAGGAAGAGCAAAGTTACTCCGGAGTCACAATAGAGAACGTTTGCTCCCCCCTGGCAAGGGCACGCGAACCCCCATGAGCGAGCGTCCCGCACAGAGCCAGTCCTACCCCGGGCGGACCGAGGACATGACGCCCGAGCCCCGCGACGAGATGCGCGACTACACCGGCAGCGGCCTGCTGGACGGGCGCCGCGCGCTGATCACCGGCGGCGACTCCGGCATCGGCCGCGCGACGGCCGTGGCGTTCGCCAAGGAGGGCGCGGACGTCGCGATCACCTACCTGGAGGAGGACGACGACGCCCGGCACACCGCGGGCCTCGTCGAGGCCGCCGGACGGCGGTGCGTGACGTTCGGCGGCGACCTGGCCGAGGAGCGGCACTGCCGCGAGGTCGTCCGGCACACCGTCCGCGACCTCGGCGGACTCGACCTGCTCGTCCTGCACCACGGCACCCAGACGCCGGTGAAGGACGTCCGCGAGATCGACGACGCCCAGCTGCGGCGGACGTTCGAGGTGAACGTGTTCTCGCTGTTCTGGACCGTCCAGGAGGCCCTCGACCACATGGGGCCCGGGTCGTCGGTCATCATCACCGGGTCCATCAACGGGCTGCGCGGCAACAAGACGCTCATCGACTACTCCGCCAGCAAGGCGGCGGCGATGGCGCTGACCACCTGCCTCGCCCAGAACCTCATGGACCGCGAGATCCGGGTCAACTGCGTCGCCCCCGGCCCGGTCTGGACGCCCCTCATCCCCGCCACGTTCGACGAGGAGAAGGTCGAGGGCTTCGGGAAGCAGGCGCCGATGGGACGCGCCGCCGACCCGGACGAGATCGCGCCGTCCTACGTGTTCTTCGCCTCCGGCCGCCAGTCGTCCTACTACACCGGACAGACCCTGGTGCCCGCCGGCGGTGAGATCCACCCGGGCTGACGGAGTTCCCGATGACGGAGCTGCAACGCAGCGAGCTGACCGAGCCCGGCTACGGACGCCGGAAGTGCGGCAAGGGGTTCGTGTATCTCGGTCTCGACGGGCGGTCCCTGGCCGACCCCGCCCAGAAGGCACGGATCAAGTCGCTCGTCATCCCTCCCGCGTGGAAGGACGTCTGGATCTGCCCCGACTCCGACGGCCACATCCAGGCCGTCGGGACGGATGCCGCCGGGCGCCGCCAGTACCTCTACCACGAGGCCTGGCGGGAGCAGCGCGACCGGGAGAAGCACGACCACGTCCTGGATCTGGCGGAGCGGCTGCCCGAGGTCCGGCACACGCTCACCGAGTACCTGGCCGGACGGCGCTACACGCGCGAGCGGGTGCTCGCGGCGGCCGTCCGCCTCATCGACCTCGGGTTCTTCCGGATCGGCGGGGAGGCGTACGCGGCCGAGAACGGCACCTTCGGGCTCGCGACCGTCCTGCGCGAGCACGTCGGCTGCGGGCGCGACCGGGTGACGTTCGACTACCCCGCCAAGGGCTCGAAGGACCGGTACCAGGCCGTCGCGGAAGAGAACGTGCGCAAGGTGGTGAGCGGGCTCAAGCGCCGCGACGACGACTCGCCCGAACTGCTCGCCTACCGGACGCCCACCGGCTGGCACGACGTCACCACGTCCGACATCAACGAGTTCATCCGCGAGGTCACCGAAGGCGACTTCACCGCCAAGGACTTCCGGACGTGGCACGCCACCGTCCTCGCGGCCGTCGGGCTGGCGGTGTCGGTGCGCGCCGGGGACGGCGACGCCGGGAGGAGGGACGCCGCCCGCAACCGCGCGGTCGTCCGCGTCGTCAAGGAGGTCGCGTCCTACCTCGGCAACACCCCGGCCGTGGCGCGGGCGTCCTACATCGACCCGCGCATCGTCGACCTGTACGAGGAGGGCACGACGATCGCGCCCGCCCTCGGACGGCTCGGCGTGGACGTCGCCGAGGGCGAGCTGGCGACGCAGGGGCCGGCGGAACAGGCCGTCCTCGACCTGCTCCGCGCGGCCTCCTGACGCCGTTCCGGGCGCGTCGCGCCCGGCTCCTCATTCCGCGCGGCGGTAGCCGGCGGGCGGGGTGGGCGTCGTGCCGAGGCAGGTGGCGACGGGGTCCTCGATCGAGCACCAGCCGGGCTTGCGCACCGGCACGTACCCGGCGGGAACGCCCCGGTCCACGATGATCGACCGGTAGGTCGGGACGGCGTCGGTCGGACGGCGCGCCAGGGACGGGTCGGTCAGCGCGTCCACCGTGTACAGGCCGAACCGCGGCCGGTAGCTGCCCCACTCGTAGTTGTCGGTAAGGCTCCAGTAGTTGTAGCCCATCATCTTCACGCCGTCGGCCATCGCGCGCTGGATCCAGTAGATGTGGTCGCGCAGATGGTCCGAGCGTGTGTAGCCGTCCGTGCGCGGCTTGCCGTTGTCCGTGGACATGCCGTTCTCGACGATGTAGACGGGGAGGTCCGGCAGCCGGCGCTGGTAGTTCTTGAGGACGTAGTACAGGCCCTCGGGCTCCGGGTCGATCTTCCAGAACTCGCCCGTGAGCGCGTAGGCCGCGGTCCCGTTCTGCAGGTTGGCGCCGTAGTAGTAGTCGATGCCGATGAAGTCGAGCTTGTCGGTGACCTCGTTGAACAGGGCCGCGTCGAAGATGCCGTTGACGGGTGACCCGTAGGCGACGTTGCTGGACACCGGAGCGCCCGGGTCCACGGCGTGGATCATGTCGTAGGCGTCGCGGTGCGTCCTGACCAGGGCGTCGCGCATCTTCAGCATCTGGCCGAGGTCCATCGGACGGGCCGTCAGCTCCTTGTAGATGTAGGCGCTGGCCTCGTTGAACGTGATCCAGACGACCCCCTGGCGCTTGTACCTGTCCACGACGAAGCGGGCGTTGCGGAGCCAGTCGTCCTGCGTGCGGGGGTTGTCCCAGGCGCCCTGGTCGGCGACCCAGCCCGGATACACCCAGTGGTCGAGCGTCAGCATCGGACGCATCCCGGCCGCCTTGATGCGGCGGACGAGGTCGTCGTAGTAGGCGATCGCCTTGGGGTCGCGGAAACCGCGGCGCGGCTCGACGCGGGACCACTCGACGGACGTCCGGAACACGTTCGCGCCGAGCCCCCGGGCGAGTTTCAGGTCACTCGGGTAGCGGTGCCGGAAGTCGACGGAGTTCCCGTACGGGTCGGTGACGCCGGTGGCCTTGCGGTCGGCGTACCTCGTCCAGTTGCTGTCGGGGAAGGAGCCTTCGCTCTGGAAGCCGGACGTGGCGACGCCCCAGAGGAAGCCCGGCGGGAACTTGGCGGTGGCGGGCTCGGCGGTCTCCGCGGCGGCCGGCGACCCGGCGGTCAGCGTGAGGACGACCGCCAGAGCGAGGGCCGACAGGAGGTGGACGGGGCGTGCTCTGCGGGGCCTGCCGAACACGGGACTCCCTCCGGAGACGGACATGAATCTCCTTCGCACTACAGGGGTCGCACGGGCCCCCGTCAATGGCCGGACACGGCCGGATCCGGCAACCTCCACCCCGCCCCGAGCTGTGCCGCGCATCACAGATCAATAAATGAACCACCATTTCCCGGCCCCTTGTGACTCACTTCACAATTCGGGAAAGGGATTGCCGATCGCCGCTGGCAGGGCGCTGGACCACCGTCTCAAACGGACCGCCGGCACCGTGGAGAAATGGCGGGTGATTTGCCAGCCTCGCCCGGCGCTGGCTAGCTTCCTGCTCGGTTCATGCGGCGCCCGAGCCGCCCGGACAACAGAACACGCACCCCGACGCGCGGCGGCGGCGCGCACGGTCTCCCACGGGAGGCCGGCGCGGACCCCCAGGTCGTCCCCTCCAGGGACCCCGCCCGGAAGCCGTCGTCGGACGCCGAATCCGTGCAGACGAGAAGCACGGAACCGGAAGAAGCCGGCATTTCTCTGCGTCCCCCCTCAATGACGCTGCGGAATCGGCTGCGGCATCTCGAACCCTCCAAGAAATCCGGCGGGTGACGGCTGCCCCGGTAGGCATCAATCGCGAGGTCTGGAGACATTCTGCATACCCCTCGAAACCCCCTCAAGGCCGGATTCACCGTGGGCGGGCTCGTGCTCACCACGACCTCCGCGCTCGGCGCGTCCGTCCTGGCGGCAGGGCCCGTGCAGGCCGCGGCGCCGCAGCGGGCGACCCTCGCCGCCGCACCGGCCGCGACGGTCACCACCAAGCCCGTGACCGCCAAGCAGGCCCGGATCGCGAAGCAGAAGAAGCGCGCCGCCTACGCCGTGAGGTACGCAGCCAAGCAGATCGGCGACCGCTACCGCTACGGCGGGACGGGCCCCGGCTCGTGGGACTGCTCCGGGCTGGCCGGAGGATCCTGGCGCAAGGCCGGGGTGAAGCTCCCCCGGACCACCCAGCAGATCTACAAGGCGGTGCACAAGAAGGTCTCCTGGAAGGGCGCCGTCAAGGGCGACCTGCTGTTCTTCTACGGCGGCAGGACCCACATGGGCGTCTACGCCGGCCACGGCTACATGATCCACGCGCCGAGCTCCGGCAAGCGGGTCAAGAAGATCAAGCTGAACGGCTACTACAAGCGCAACTTCCACGGCGCCGTCCGGCCCGGTATCTGACCCCGGACGCACGCCAGGCCCCGCGCCGCCCGCCCGGCGCGGGGCCTTCGCGGCGCTAAGCCGGCAGGGTCCGCCGCAGGAACTCCTCTGTGAGCCGCCAAGCGCGCGCGGCAGGCTCCGGCTGGTAGAACATCGGCGCCTTACGGTTGTGGAACGCGTGCCCGCCGTCTTCCTGGACGTGGATCTCCATGTGGTCCCTCTGCTCGACCGCACGTTCCACCTTGGCGACGTCCTCACGAGGGATGTACGCGTCGTCGCCGCCGAAGTGGAACTGCGTGGGCGCCTGGATGGCGTCGAGCTTGTCCAGCATGTCCGGCACACCCGACCCGTAGTACGAGACGAGCGAATCGACCTGGGCGTTCGCCGCCACCAGGTACGCCAACGTCCCGCCGAAGCAGAACCCCAGGACGCCCGCCCGGCCCACCCCTGGCAGCCCCTTGAGAACCCCCAGCGCCGCCACGGCGTCCTCTACACCCCTCTCCCAGTCGAACTGGGAGGCCATCGACATCCCCTTGGGCAGGGCCTCCTCGTTGTGCACGGTCGTCCAGTTCGGCTCGATCCGCCAGAACATGTCGGGCGCCGCCACGACGAACCCCAGCGCGACCAGGTCCTCGGCGACCGCCTCCATGTACTCGCCGACACCGAAGATCTCCTGGAGGAGCAGGATCCCGGGACCGCGCGTCCCCCACACCCGCAGGTCGAACTCGCCGTCCGCGACGACGACCTTCTCTGTACGCGTCATGTCAGCCGATGATGGCGTAAACCGCGCTGGCATGCGCGACCGTCCGTCCGTCCGCGGTCATGTCGATCTCCGCGAACGCCAGCGTCCGGCCCAGCTTCGACAGCTCCGCGTTCACCAGCACGTCCCGTCCCACCACGGGCCGCTGGAACGTCGTGCTGAGCTGCACCGTCGTCATCGGCACGAACGAGCCCCTGGCCCCCGACACCGCCAGCACCACCGCCGTGTCCGCCGCCGCCATCAGCGCCTGCCCCGACAGCGCGCCGCCCTCCCTGGCGAGACGGTCGGACCAGGGCAGCCGCAGCACCGCCGTCCCGTCCCCGACCTCCTCGGGAACCAGGCCCAGGTCGAGCACCCACGGCGCGAAGTTGTCACGGAGGATCTCTTCAGGCTTCACCCCGTCATGATGCACGCTGAGGGCATGCACGAGGAGATCTTCCTGCCCGCCACCTATGCCGCCGGCGTCCCCTACGCGACGTTCGCCGAGCTCCGCGCCGCGTCACCGGTCGCCTGGATCGGCGAACCGGCCGTCGGCCCCTGGCCCGCGGGCCCCGGCTTCTGGGCGGTCTTCCGGCACGCCGACGTCAAGCACGTCCTGCGCTCCCCGGACCTGTTCTCCTCGGGCCTCGGCGCCACCCAGATCCGCGACCCCGACACGCCCGAGGACCTCGCCTTCGTCCGCGCGATGATGCTGAACCAGGACCCGCCGGACCACTCCCGCCTGCGCCGCATCGTCGCCGCCGCGTTCACCCCCCGCGCCGTCCGCGCCCTGGAGGACACGATCAACGAGCGGGCGCGCACCCTCGTGGCCTCCGCCCTCGGCGAGGACACCGACTTCGTCGAGCTCGCCGCGGACCTCCCCGTCTGGACGCTGGCCCACATCATGGGCGTCCCCGACTCCGACCGCCGCCTCCTCTACGACTGGGCGTCCCGCGTCATCGGCTACCAGGACCCCGACTACGCCGGCCGCTCCACCGCCGACGCCGCCTCGATGAGCCCCATGGCCCGCGAGGCGATGAAGCACCGCCCGTCCGAGACCGTGCGCCCCGACGGCCGCCCGATCAACCCGCGCTCCCACGCGGCCCTCGCCGACATGTTCTCCTACGCCCACGCCCTCGCCGCCGAGAAGCGCTCCCGCCCGTCCGGCGACATCATGTCCCGCATGCTCGAAGGCGGGCTCACCGTCCACGAGTTCGAGAACATGTTCTTCCTCTTCGCCGTCGCGGGGAACGAGACCCTCCGCAACGGCATCCCGGGCGGCCTGCTCACCCTCCTCGACCACCCCGCCGAACTCGCCCGCCTCCGCGCCGACCCGTCCCTCCTGCCGTCCGCGGTCGAGGAGATGCTCCGCCACTGGCCCCCCGTCATGGACTTCCGCCGCACCGCCACGGCGCCGCTCGACCTCGGCGGCCAGACCATCGAGGCCGGCGACAAGGTCGTCGTCTACCACGCCTCCGCCAACCGCGACGAGACCGTCTTCCCCTCCCCCGACCGCTTCGACGTCGCCCGCACCCCCAACGACCACGTCAGCTTCGGCTTCGGCCCCCACTTCTGCCTGGGCGCCCACCTGGCCCGCACCCAGATGCGCGCCGTCTTCCGCGAACTCCTCCCCCACGACGTCACCCTCACCGGCACCCCCGTCCGCCTGGCCTCCAACTTCCAGAACGGCCTGAAGCACCTCCCCGTCCACCTGACCCCCACCCCCTAACCCCGTCGCGAACCCCCCGCCGATCTCGGTACCCTTGCCAGGACGGGTCGCTAGCTCAATTGGCAGAGCTCCGGACTTTTAATCCGTAGGTTGTGGGTTCGAGTCCCACGCGACCCACCCATCCTGACCAGCACAAACGCGAGATTGCCCCGTTTGCCCACCGCCGGACATGCCCCGGTTCGTCCTCGTGGCGGCTCGGTGGCGGCTCGGCGGCTCGATCCGGGCCCTGCGTCCACCCTGGCAGCGCCTCGAAACCGGGCACTCTCCGCCCACCCAAGCCGGTCATGTCGCCCACAGAACCAGCGGCCAGAGCAGTCAGCAACGCACCTCCGCGGGCGTAAATCCGCAGGCCCGCATCCCCGGTCCAGGTGCTCGTAGTGTCCCACTTCGGGGGGAAGGTCCGTCTTCAAGTCCCCCCGTAATGTCGGTCTGTGCCCCTAAAACGTCGGACGGGCTGGTCAAGCCGTCGCCGAAGTCATTGCGAGGCCGCAGTGGCCGTCGTCCGGGCGGGCAGGCCGGGCATCGCGAGCAGACGCTGTGCCAGGTCGCCGATCCTGACCGGCGCCGGCGTCACGTGCCGGCGCGGTGCCGGGGGTGCGGCGCGGGACTGGCGGGTGCGGCCGGGGCGGGATCCGAGCGGCGGCAGGTGTTCGACATCCCGCCGATCAAGGTGCGGGTGACCGAGCATGAGCTGGTCCGCCGCCGGTGCGGGTGCGGGTGTGTCACTACCGCCGACGCCCCGGAAGGGGTGGACGCGCCGGTGCAGTACGGCCCGAACGTGGCCGCGATCGTCGTCTACTGAGGGCGGCTTGGAGGAGTTCGAAGAGTTCTTCCCCAGCTGCGCCTCAAGCTCAGCGATCCGGGCATCCGCCTCGGCCAGCCGAGCCGACAGCTCCACCATCAGCGCCGCAAGCTCCTCATACGACGGCGGCCCGGGAGACATCTCACCATGATCGACAGTCAAGCCATCAAGATCAAATCGGACACGCGCCCCAGACCTGCTGACCAGTCACCGATAGACCTTGTCCATCAACGCGTGGAACCTGCGTCCGGGATCGGCCTTGGCCGCCCGGTAGAGCACATGCTGCAAGGCTCGGACCGGATCACGCGGCACCGACGGCCGACGCGATCCCGAAGCGGCGGTAATAGCCTGACCGGCACTCACCGGGCCTCCTCCTCAACATCACGTGCATCGACGAAGCAGTGGCCCTTCCCTCACCGCCGGTTGTGTTGTCCGGTCGACTCGATCAGTACTACGGCCACCTCCGACGCCCTTCCGGCACGCCACCCACTTCCCGAGGTCATCGGTTATAGGGTGCGACGCTCCAGCAACAAGTTCCGCAGGTCACTGGGCCGGGGCGGGCCTCCCCAGTTCCCGCCGCCACTATCGGCACGTTCCGCGCCCCATACGCTGGGGAGTTCCTCGCGGCTGCTTCCAGGCTCTTCACCGCTTCCATGGCCTTCACCCCGATTCCGAAGGGCTCGGCACTCCCTTGCCCCACCCTCACGGGCGGGTGAGTAACGACGCCGCAGGCTTCGCTTCACGCTACGGACCGCACCGTCGCTCCCTCATCAGGGCCTTTGACACTGGGCTTCGACCCCGCCCGTTTCCAGACGGAACCGCCAGCCTGCTACCGGGCCTCCTGGCAGCTACCCGGACCGGACTCACACCGGCAAGCGACGACGAGCTTACGAACAAGATCAGCCGCTCACGCGGCATCACCTCCCGTTCTGCTGGGCGCACGGAAAAGGCTCAATTCAGACCACGTGACCCAATAATCGAGCGCCACAGCATGGATGACATTTTCGGCACCCGCAACGTCACGGTCAGCGGCCGGCAGCCCCCCGCAAGGTCGCCGAGGACAGCACAGATCAGGGATGATGAACAGGCAGGCACGGGCTTCTCTTGTGATCAGGAAGCGTAGACAACTTTCTGAGCGCGAAGACCGTGCCTCTACGTGCCTCCGAGCCCTTCAACCCTACTCGCCGAACCGGGCAATCAGGCCGAGACCGTGACTGCGTCGTACGCCGTAGCGTGCGGAGTACCGAGGGCTGACGAGCAATCACATTGCACTTACAGGCGGTGTGTGCGCACACCCTCGGCCCAACGTTCGAGGTAGGCGACCGGGAAGAACCTCGACGATGCCACGGTCCGACCGTCGCGCAGGTCGTCTGGTTGGAAGCGCAACGTGGCAGGCACCGGCTCCCACCACGGCTGCGAGCCCAAGAGTCGGTGCATGGCTTCGCCGTCGCGCTCGGCCCTCGGCCCGTAGATCACCCGCTCGGGGGCGGGGTGGTGCGCCGACTGCCAACGGCAGTCCTGCGAAAGGCGCAGCTGGTCGCCGAGGTTGGGCAACGCGGCGTGTGAGGTCAGGCAGTGGAACAACAGCACGTCGCCGATCGAGAAGTCGGTGCTCGCCCAGCCTTCGGCCTCAGCTCGATCAACGTCCAGCACGTGGACTGGCGGCGGGGCGCCGAGGTGGCTGCCGGGCAGCACGGCGAGGCCCCCGAGCTGCCGCGGGATCGGCATCAGGGGGATCCAACTAGTCAGCATGTCGTCGACCACCAGGCCCATGTAGTCCTGGTGCACGTACCGGCCCTGCGGTATCCGGTCGCCCTCGGGGTGGACGGCGCGCAGTACCTTGAGGGGGTAGGAGAACGCGTCCTCGCCCAGCAGGCTCCGCACGAGCGAGCGCAGGGGCCTGAGGTACGGGAGCCGATTGAACTCCGGCCAACCCGCGGCGCGCCTATCGGCCGGGTCTCCGACCGCCTCGCGCGCGTCGACCGCACCCGGTGTGGCACCTGAGTGTCTTTCCTCGGTGTCGGCCCAGCCACGGGCCGCCAGCATCGCGCGCGCCTCGGCTCCGGCCGCAACGACTACGTCCGGCGGCAGCAGACCACGAAAGTAAAGGTAGCCATCTACTGCCAGCCTGGCTCGGAGAGTGTCCGGGTCGTCGGCGTGAGTGGCAGAATCCGTCAGAGTTCTCATCTTTATCCTTCTCGTTCGATGCTACGCCTCCGAGGCTGTCCGGAAACGCCCTCGACGACGCAGGGTCGGTGTTCGGCGTCCATCACTGCGTGCACCATTTCGGGCGTACCGGTAGCTTCCGGATGATGTGTCCGTAACTCACAATGCCCTCCCTGCCGTGTGCGTCAACTCGCGCAGAGACCTCAGCGGACACGGCCCAGAGTATATCCACAATTGACACACTTCCGTCTGCGTCCGTAAGATCATGGTTCGAGCGGTATGGATCGCGGAGATACAAGAAGCATCTGTGCTTCCAGGGTTACTGGCGCCGGTGTTTGCATCTCCTATTCTTCTGTGCGGGCTCACGACTATTCACTGCGAGAAGAGGAAAGGAGTCCGTAATGGCCGAGAACAGCACCATGGGTGAGAACGCCGAGTCGGAGGAGCTTGACTTCGACCTGGTCAACCTGAACGAGGAACTTGTGGCCGTCAACCGCTGCTGATCGCCTCGTGTGTGCCGCAGCCCTGGCTTCTGCACGATGGCTGCCAGGGCTGCGGTGGCGCAATGAAATTCAAGGAGCACGTTATCGTTACGGCCAAAATCTCCCTCGATGCAATGCCGCTGCATCGGGACCTCCGCCTTCCAGTGGATTACAGCGGCCGGGTGATAGCGGAACTCGTACTATGTCGTCTTTTCGTCGAGAAAGACGCGCCCAATCAAGGATGTGCAGTGGAGGCGGAGATGTTCGACGACGGGCGCCGCTGGCGTATCGTCCTCGACACGGACCGCCGCTGGTCCGATGGTCATCCCCTGTGTGCGCAGGATGTCGTCGACGCCGCCACTCACGCCCTGGTCGGCCGCTCCAACAGCGCGGCCCTCTTCCTGTCGGATTCAGACGCCCACTTGAGGGATAGTCCACCTGCACGCGCAGTGAGTGACGACACGGTTGAGTTCTGTTTCGATCGGCCAGTCGCGTTTGCCCCTGCTCTGCTCTCCCTCCCAGCCTTTGCTCCCTTGCGGCGTAGCGCCGACGGCGATTACGCCCCCGTCCTCGGCGGCTACACCGTGGCCCGCTGGGACACCGACGTGGTGGCGCTGGAACGCCGCTCGGAGCCACTGCCGACCGACGCTCTCGACATGGTGCGGTTCGAGCACGTCCCCTTGGCCGCTGAAGCGGTGCGCCGTTTCCGCGCGGGAGAACTAGATGCCACCTCGCCTACAGGCCTTGGCGTCGCCGAGGTGGCGGAGTTGCACACGCACCCCGGGGCGGTGCGAGAGCCGGTGGACATCTTCGGCAGTCTCGACTTCGGTCGGCGGGCTCCGCGCTCGTGGCTCACCTCGGCCGCAGCCCGGCGCGCAGTCTCGGCCGTGTTCGACCGTGCCCGGCTGGAGACTGTCACGGCTGGCCTCGCGGAATCCTGGCGGTGGCCGACCTCTGACGTCTTGGGGGCGGGCGCCCCTAGCGGTCCACTCACCGACGATGGCGATCAGCGCTGCGCTGTGGAGGGGATCGTCGGACCGCTCGATATCGCCTACTCCGTTTTCGACCCGAACGCCGAGATTGCGGAGGAGGTCGCCGCGCAACTCCGTGGGGGATTCGGGGTCGAAATCATCACGCGCAGGCTGTCCTTCGACGAATACGTACGGGCCTCGGCCACCCGCGATTTCTGTCTCTTGTACTCGCTGACCACCCCGGCCTTTTCGCACCCGGCTGGCTCGCTGTCCGACTGGCGGTCAACCGGCCGCACGGCCCGACGTTCCGGGCTGGCCGACCCGGTCCTGGATGCTGCTCTGGACGCCGCCGAGGCGTGCCCCGACCCCGGGGAGGCGTGGTGCCTGTGGGCACGCGCCTCGGAGCGCTGGTGCACGCTCCTGCCAAAGATTCCCCTGATCCGGGTGCGTGCTTGGTACGTGCGCGGTGGATGCCTCAGCGGGCTCACCCTTTCCCGGGCCGGCCTGATGTGCCTCGGCCCAGGCTGATATCCGCCGCGGCTGTGCCGCAGACCGATCTACCGCATCACACCATCACAGCACCACCCATCCCCACCAGTGGAGCTCGTCGCGTGCGAGCCGGAGTGAAGGGAACACGAGTGACTCCCGATGACGCAGATGTGTGGCTGGTGTTCCCTCCATTAGTCGAGACGAACTTCGGTAGCTTCTACCCCTCAACGGCGGTTCTCGCCGCATATTTGGAGCAGCAAGGGATCAGCACCGCCCAAACCGACCTAAACGAGGAGTTCGCGGTTTGGCTGCTGAACTCCCAGGCGTCTGAGTGGAGCGCTACAGGCCCAGGACCCGCTCCAGACTCTTCCGTAGCGGCCGCAGGCCGCTGGCTGGCCAAATCACGCGACCGCATGTTCAGGTCCGACGGTCGCCACCGCTTCGGCCCCACCTCGCCTTATGGCCATGTCCTCCAACTCATGGCCCAGCAGTACCTCGTAGACCCCGGCGAAGATGTGCTGGAGCGCGGCGAATTGGCTCTCCAAGCTGCCTTGCCCTACCGCGACTTCTATGATCAAGCCGGGCTGGTCGAACGGGCCCCGGTCCGCACAACTCTGTTCGGCATCTCGGTGCCCATGGGTCCCCAACTACTTCCAGCCCTGGTGCTGGCTGAGCACCTCAAGCGCCTCCATCCCGAGGTTCCGATCGTCTTCGGTGGCCCGGCGCTAAGCCTGATGCACCCGAGCGAACTCGACCGGCTCCTTCTGGCCTGGCCCGCTGTGGACGCAGTTATCCGTTTCGACGGCGAGTTCCCCCTGCGAGAACTGGCCCTGCAGGCCCGCGAGGAGAAGTGGGATCCTGTAGCCGTCAAGGGCGTGTCCTGCCAGACCGTCGACGGGGTACGACACAACGACCCCGATGTTGGACCGGCGATCAACTCCCTACCCGCGCCCCTGTACCCGCCCGAGGCGCTGGCCAAGCTCGACGACCCGGTCATCGGTATCACCCAGGCCCGCGGCTGCTACTGGGGCAAGTGCGACTACTGCGACTTCATTGAGCTGTACGACGGCAGCCCACCATTCCGTGGGCGTCGGCCTGACCAGTTCGTGGAGGAACTGCGGCATCTCTCCCACTCACATGGTGTTTCTCGGTTCAGCTTCATCACCGAGTCCATCCCGCCCGCCTTCGCCCGCCGAGTCTGCACCGCCCTTGTCGAGGACGGGCTCGACCTGCGATGGACCTCCTTCGCCATGATCGATCGGCGCTTCGACCGGGAGCTACTGGCAATGATGGTGGAGGCTGGCTGCGAGTTTCTTGTCGTCGGTCTGGAGACCACCATCACCCGCGTCCTGAAGCTGGTGCACAAGTCTGCCGATCGTGAGGAGAACCTGCGTTTCCTGCGGGACGCCCGGGACGTGAGCTTGCCACTCGTCGTCAACCTCATCCCGGACCTACCTACAACTACCTACGAGGAGGCGCTGACCGCCCTCGCCGATCTAGAGGAGTTCGCCGACGGCATGCGGTCCGTGTCGGTGTTCCCCTTCGAACCCACGCGCTCCTCAAATGTCGGCCGCACCCCGGAAGCATTCGGACTGGACATCAATGTCCCCTCGACCACCACAGGGCAGGCCCAGTACGCCCTCAACCACCTGGTCAGCACTGACCCGGCCATGACACCGCAGCAGCGCGCCGAGGTGCACGCCCGCTACCGGGCATTCGCCGACCACGTTCATGCTCTCAACAGCCGCGCTCTCACCCCCGACACCGCCCGCGTCTATGCGCCCGATGAGGCGCTTCGGGTCCCGGTGGAGGATCTCGACCTGTTCGAGGCGGAGTCCGGCCTGGTGTGTACCAACATGCGGACCCTTGGACGGGCCGTCATCCCGGTACGCGCGGCCCACCTGCTCCAGCCCTACCTCGACGGAGCCCCCTTCACTCCACGCACGCTCAAGGAAGCCCTCACTGAGGACGTGGGGACCCGGTTGCTGACCAACCTCGGACGTTCCGCCATGCTCACCCCCGCCTCCGGAACCGGGCAGGTCACCGATGACTGACCTTGTCCGGCTGCTCGACGCCGTCACTGTTGCCGCGCCGACCGCTCCAGGTGAACCAACCCTTGTCACCTGCGGCCCACACATGCTGCGCATCCGCAATAAGGAGCAGGCTGTCGGGGATGCCCTCGCCCGGCTCCGCGAGGGTGCCGATGAGCACATCCTGCGCGGGGACGACGCCAAACCCGAAGTGCGGCGCCTACTCACCACACTGGACGAGTTGGGCTGGCTCACCCGCGAGTCTGCACACCGCTCCACTGGAGAAACCTGGGACCGGCAAGTGGGCTGGTGGTCCACGGTGACCACGGAACCTGTGGCTGCCCAGCGACGGCTGGCGGCTGCCAGAGTCGCCGTGATCGGCGTTGGAGGAGTGGGCGCTCTCGTCGCCCAACATCTCGTCGCCGGAGGGGTGCGGTGCCTTTGGCTGGTGGATCACGACACCGTAGCCCTACACAACCTCAACCGCCAGTATCTTTTTCGTCGCTCCGACGTGGACCGCCCCAAGGTCGAGGCTGCCGCCGCATCTCTGGCCGGCATCGCCGATGACCTCGATCTACGACCAGTCCGTTGCCGTGTGGACCGCCCCACCGACCTCGACGTGCTGACCGAGCCGCTGGAACTGCTGATCGTCGCCGCCGACACTCCCCCTGACCTGGTGGACACCGTCTGGACTTGGGCCCGGAAGCGGTCAACGCCGATGCTCGGCGCCGGCGTCGGCCTCGAGAGCGGCTACTGGGGGCCTTTGCTCGATCCTCGCCGCGGGCACTGCTGGTTCTGCATCGAGGATGAGCGGAGCTCCCAGCTGACCGCCGACGAACGCCGCCTCGAGGCGGAAGCCGCCCCCACGCCCTACTCGTTCGGCCCCACCAACGCGCTCATCGCCGACCTGACCGCCCGTGACGCGATGCTCTGGCTCGCCGTCGGCCGTTGCGCGAGTCTGGGCCGCCGACAGGTTCTCAATGTCGTGGGGATAGACCTGGTGGCCAGCCCGGAACCCGAGCCCCAGAGAACCACATACGACTCGCCAGCGGTGAGTGCGCCGTTAGAAGGCTGCCGTCTCCACACTGGGGGACTCTCGTGATCGTTTTGGGCCTGTCGGCGCTCTACCACGATTCGGCGTGCGCGTTGACGATCGACGGCGCACTGGTCGCCGCGGCACAGGAAGAGCGATTCACCCGCCGCCGCTTCGACTCCGCCCTGCCTGTCCGGGCGGTCCGCGCCTGCCTGCGCGACGCAGGTGTGCGCATCCATGACGTCGATCACGTCGCCTACTACGAGGACCCGGTGCGCAAGCTCGGGCGCCAGTTGTGGATGGGGCTTCCCGCGCTGCCCTCCGCGACGCCCGAGACGCTCTATCGACTCGACGCCGAACGGCCGCTGCGGCAGATTCGCGAACTTCTCGGCTTCGAAGGCACTACCACTTGCGTCACGCACCACGAGGCGCATGCCGCGAGCGCTTTCTACCAGTCAGGATTCCCCGATGCGGCACTGTTCACCGCGGACGCGGTCGGCGAGTGGACCACGACCAGCTATGGTCGCGGCGGATCCCACGGGATCGACCTGTTCGAGGAGGTCTCATTCCCTCACTCGCTCGGCATCCTCTACAGCGCTATCACGTCCTTTCTCGGCTTCGCGGTCAACAGCGACGAGTACAAGGTGATGGGGTTGGCGCCCTATGGCACTCCGAACCACCTCGATCTGCTGCGCCAGCTCGTCACAGATCTGCCGGGTGGACAGTTCCGCCTTGATCTCACGTACTTCGACGTCAGCGGCGCCTCTCCGATGTACACGGCCGCGCTCGGCGAACTCCTCGGCGTCGAACCGCGAGAACCTGAATCGGAAATCGGTAGCCACCATTGCGACCTTGCCGCCAGCGTCCAGGCGCTGCTGGAGGAACTGCTGCTCGCCAAGCTGGCCCGTCTGCGGGAGGCCACCGGCAGTGATCGGCTGTGCTATGCGGGAGGCGTTGCCCTTAACTGCGTGGCCAATCGGCGTATCCGCGAGTCCGGTCCGTTCCGCGAAATATTCGTGCAGCCCGCGGCGGGTGACGCCGGCGGCGCGATCGGCGCGGCCGCCCTGATTGATCACCGCCTCACCGGGGCGTACACGCCACGGCGGGTGCGAGATGTGCGGGTCGGCCCGCGCCCGCAGACCACCGACCCTCGGTGCTGGCTGGACGCAGCAGGTGTGTCATACCGCGACTTCGCGGGGAGTGAGCAAGACCTGCTGGATCAGGCGGCCGAATGGCTCGACGAGGGTCTCGTCCTCGGCTGGTATCAGGGGCGCATGGAGTTCGGTCCGCGCGCGTTGGGCGGCCGGTCGATCCTCGCCGACCCACGGCGTGCGGACATGCGCGACCACATCAATGCCCTGGTGAAGAAGCGGGAAGCGTTCCGTCCGTTCGCTCCCGCGGTCACCGTCGAGCGGTGCGGCGATTTCTTCGACCTGCCCGTCCCTTCTCCGTTCATGCTCGACACCGCGTCAGTCCGGGAGCCCGCCGCCCTCCCCGCCGTCACCCACGTGGACGGCAGCGCCCGGGTACAGACCGTCGACGGCGCCGACAACCCGCGCTTCCATGGCCTGCTCACCGCCTTCGGCCGACGCACCGGCTACCCGATCCTGCTCAACACCTCGTTCAACATGCGGGGCGAGCCGATCGTGTCCAGCCCGGCGGACGCATTCGCCTGCTTCGTCCGCTCACGGCTGGACGTGCTCGTTCTCGACGACATCGCGGTCCGCTCCTCCGACCTCCCCGAACGTTTCTTCGCCGAGGTCGACCGGCAGCAGCCGTTCCGCCGCCCCGCCATCAGCCGCGACGTCTACACCTTCCTTTGAGATCAGCGAGGAGCCGACCATGCCCAAGGACTCCCTGCGACACCGCGCCGACAGCCTGGCGCGCCTCCTCGCAGACGGACGAGGCACCGAGATCCTCGCCGAACTGCAGAAGCTCGCTCTGGAGACCCGTGGCGCCACGCAGACCGCCGCCGTCACCCCGCCAGCCGCCGCCGTCCACGCCGCGGCGTTGGCCGGCGGCGTGCTGGGCGCCTGGCGGGTAGAACCGACCGCCGACGGTCCAGAACTGCACCGCTGTGACCTCCCCCCGGAGGAACTGCGAAGCTGGGCGGACGTCGAGCACGTTCCGGCCGCCCGCGATGCCTCCCGGGTGGTGCTGCTCGGCGAGTCCAGCGCCCGGGGCTTCCTCCTCGATCCGCTGCTCACACCTGCTTCCGCGCTCCAGCGGCAGTTGGACGCGACCGGCGCTCGCCACCAGGTCGTGGACCTTGCACACACCGGCGCCGACCTGCGCGACCTGACACAGACGCTCCAACAGCTCCCGCAGGCTGAGCCTGACATCGTGGTCGTCTACGCCGGGAACAACTGGGTCCGCTACCGCCACACCCCGGCGACCCTTGACCTGCTGGCCGGAGCCTTGCGAGCCGGCGACTACATCGAGATGCGCCGCACCTATCTGGACCGGATCGTCACTCCCCGAATCGAGCAGTTTCTCGACCGTCTGACCCAGACCGCCCACGCGTGCGGCAGTGACGTAGTCATCGTCATCCCCGAGTTCAACCTTCGAGACTGGACTCACGATCCAGAGCTCGAACTCCCCCCGCTGCCCGCAAAGGACCTCCTCGCTTGGTCCGACCTGCGGTCCGAGGCGGAGGCCGCCCTCGCCGCCGGAGACGACGAGCGGGTCCTCGCCATCACCGCGGACATGGCCCGACTCGACGCCGGCACCAGCCCTGTCACCGGATACCTGCGGGCCCGGGCCGCAGGCCGTGTCAACGACCGGGAAACCGTTCGCGCCGCTCTGCTCCACTCCCGTGACGCCGTCTGCGGCCTCCTCGCCACTCACACCCCGCGGATCACCACGGGCGTGCGCACCGTCCTCACCGAGGCCGCCGCCCGGCGCGGGTTCCGTATCCTGGATCTCGCCGAACTGCTACGCGCGGACGACGGGCTTCCTGACACGGCTCACTTCCTCGACTACTGCCACCTCAGTTCGAGCGGTATTGAGAAGACGGCCGCCGCGGTCGCCGACGTCATCAACGGGCATGCTCCAGGTCACACCCCGCCGCAGGACGATCTGCCGGCCGCCGACCGGGCGATCGGCGACATCCTCGCCGCGGTCCACAACAGCTACTACGGCCAGCGGCGGGAACGGGTCGCGGCGCTGGTCGACACGGCCGTCGCGGTGCCCGAAGGCCGTGCGTTCGCCACGTCTCTGCTGCGGCTTCTGGACGGCACCGGGCCGGTCTGGGCCTCCGCGACCGTGCCGGAGCTCACCGCCCGCCCCCACGCCGCCCGCTACCTCGCCCCGATGCTGTCCCGGTCAACCGAGACCCTCGGCATGTGGAGCCTGCAGGAGACGCTGCACGAGGTGGTCGGCCCGCGGGACGCCGCCGCGGCCGTGCGCGGTACGGTCGACGTCCTGCGCACCGCGGAACAAGGTCTGATCGACGGCGCCTTCCAGTCTGTGGACCACCGGCCGGAACGGGCCTTCTTCCAGGGGTTCGGCCCAGTAACGCACCTGGGGTTCCGGGCGGCGGCCAGCACGGCGGTCGTCCGGCTGACGTACCGCGTCCGCGCGGGGATCCGCTCCAGCGACTCGGTGGCCGTCGTCCTCAACGGACACCACCTCGGCGACCTGCCGCCCGTCCCGTCCTGGGCCTCCGCCGACCTGACGGTGCGCCCCGGGCTCCTGCGAGACGGCGTCAATCGGATCGAAGTGCGATGGCCATGCGGCGGGGACGACTGGGCAGAGCGCAGACTCGCGGATGCCAGGCGGCTGGCCTGTGGCGAGTACCCCGTCGTCCGCGCCGTGCAGGGTGAATTATTCGACCTGGTGGTCGAGATGGAAGACTAGGCGCCGCACCGTACGACCAGAGCACCACAGCGGGTGTTGCGCACGCGATTGCAAAGGAACTCTGATATGCGCCGGTCCTCCCTCGCGGGAACGGGCTTCCACCGAATTTGGGCTGCTGAGTCGGTCTCCCTGGCGGGCACCCAGATCAGTTTTTTCGCCCTGCCATTGGTGGCCGTGATCTCCCTGCACGCGGACGCCTTCGACATGGGCCTACTCGGCGCCTGCGGCTCGCTGGCCGTACTGTTCCTCGGTCCGTCGATCGGGGTATGGGCCGACCGGTGGGAACGACGCACAACAATGATCGTCGCGAACCTCGTCCGCTGCCTCCTGCTGGCCGCCGTACCCGCGGCCTGGCTCCTCGGCGAACTGAGCCTGCCGTTGCTGCTCGTGGTCGCATTCGGAGTCGGCGGTCTTTCCTTACTCTTCGACAGCGCCATGGCGTCCTACGTTCCGGCGCTTGTCGGCAAGGACCGGCTGATACCAGCCAACTCGTGGATGCAGAGCAGTGCCTCGGTTTCCGAGACCGCCGGTCCGGGCCTCGCCGGCGTCATCGTCCAGATCCTCGGTGCGCCTCTGGCCGTGGCCGTGGACGCACTCAGCTACCTCGCCAGCACCTTCGCGCTCGTCACCTCTCCCCGCAAGGTCGGCGAAGGCGGCGACGAACATGGCGAGGAGGGCCACTGGCAGGCCATCCGGCATGGACTGCGGACGGTGCTCCGGGACCCGGTGCAGCGCCCGCTGGTTCTGGCCGCAGCCCATTTCAACTTCTTTACGGCGATATTCTTCACCCTCTACATCCTGTACCTGGTTCGCTCGCTCGGATTCAGCCCCCTGCTGATCGGCTTGCTCAACGTCGCGGGCGGGGCGGCCGGGCTCGCCGGCGCCGCGATCAGCGCCCGGCTCGCCGGACGCTTCGGCTACGGTCCGGTGCTCGCCGTCACCTACGCGCTGCCCGGCGGTGCCGGGCTCTTGTTTCCGCTGGCCGGCCAGGTAGACCTCGTGCCCGGCGCAGTCTTCGTCACCTTGTCCAATGCCGTGTGGTCAGGGGCCGTGGTGATCAACCTCATCCTCAGCGAATCGGTCAAGCAAGCCGTGGTGCCCCACGCCTATCTGGGCCGCGCTACCTCCATCATCAAGTTCGTCAGCTTCGGCGTGGAGCCCATCGGCGCACTGGTCGCTTCCGGGCTGGTCGCACTGGGCCTGGGCCTTGCCGGCACCCTGCTCCTGGCGTCGGTCGGCCTCGGCGCCAGTTGCCTGTGGGTCATCGCCGCCGGAGTGCACCGGCTGCGCCAGGTGGCCGTTCCGGCAGAGCCCGATCAAGGCGCCCCCCTCCCGGTCCCTACCACCGGCAAGGAGCTCTGACATGGGGTTCATTGATGTGCATAACGTGAGTTACGCCCTGTCCGATGGCCGAGTCCTCTTCCAGGAGGTCTCCTTCCAGGTGGGCGAGGGCAGTAAGACCGCCCTCATTGGCGCTAACGGCACCGGCAAGACCACGCTGCTGCGTATGATCGCCGGCGACCTCAAACCCACTGAAGGCGCTGTCACGCACAAGGGCGGCCTTGGCGTCATGCGCCAGTTCATCGGCTCAGTGCGGGACGAGACGGAAATTCGCGACCTGCTGCTGGATCTTTCCGCGCCTGCCGTCCGCAACGCCGGTCGAGCCCTCGCTCGAGCCGAAATGGCGATGCTGGAGCGCGACGAGGAATCGACACAAATGGCCTACGCTCAAGCCTTGGTCGACTGGGGGGACGCCGGCGGCTACGAAGCCGAGACCATGTGGGACAAGTGCACCGTCCAAGCACTCGGCATGCCCTTCGAGCACTGCCAGTATCGGAAGGTCGCGGAGCTGTCCGGTGGCGAGCAAAAGCGCTTGGCGCTGGAAGTGCTGCTTCGCGGCCCGCATGGCGTCCTGCTGCTCGACGAGCCGGACAACTACCTTGATGTACCCGGCAAGCGGTGGCTGGAGACGGAGCTGGCGAGCACGTCCAAGACCGTGCTGCTCGTCAGTCATGACCGCGAGCTGCTCTCCAACACGGTCACCCGCCTGGTCACCCTTGAGGCGCACGGAGCTTGGGTTCATGGTGGTGCGAACAGCAAGAGCACCTGGTCGACTTACCCGGAGGCCCGCCAGGCCCGGCTGGAGCGCACCGCCGAGCTTCACCGGCGCTGGGACGAGGAGCACGAACGGCTCCGGCAGCTCGTCTTCACCCTGCGCGAGCAGGCCAAGATCAGTGCAGCGATGGGCGCCAAGCTCGCTGCGACCGAGACCCGGCTGGCCCGCTTCGAGCGAGGGCCGCGGCCGGCGGAGCTGCCCGTCAGCCAGAAGGTCGTCATGCGGCTTCGTGGCGGCCGCACCGGTGTGCGGGCCCTGGTCTGTGAAGGCTTGGAACTGACCGGCCTGATGAAGCCGTTCGATCTGGCGGTGGACTACGGCGAGCGGGTCGGCGTCATCGGCTCCAACGGATCTGGTAAGTCGCACTTCCTCCGCCTGCTCGCCGGACAACCGGTGAACCACACGGGAACCGCCCGGCTCGGTTCCCGCGTCGTGCCGGGCTGGTTCGCGCAGACGAACGAACAACCCGAACTCCTCGGCCGTACCTTGGTCGAGCTTCTGAACCGCGGTGACGGCGGCCGGCAAGGCATGGACCGCGGGGCTGCCATCGGAGGGCTGCGCCGGTACGAACTGGACGCAGCCGCCGACCAGCGCTTCGAGTCGCTCTCCGGAGGACAGCAGGCCCGCTTTCAGATTCTGCTGCTGGAACTCTCGGGCTGCACGATGCTCCTGCTGGACGAGCCGACCGACAACCTGGATCTGGTGTCCGCGGAGGCCCTCGAAGCGGGTCTACGCGCATTCGAAGGTACCGTTCTCGCCGTCACTCACGACCGCTGGTTTGCGCGGGAATTTGACCGATTCGTGGTGTTCGGATCCGACGGTCGAATCTATGAGACTGCCGAACCCGTTTGGGATGAGACGCGAGTTATCAGGCCCCGGTGAACCGGAGTTGGCTGCCACACCAAACTAGCTTCACCCAACCGACAAAGGAAGGATTCAAAATGCCAACCACCAATGCGCAGAACACCGCCGACGCTGCGAAGTCGGAGGCCGTGGCGTACCGCAGGCGGGTCATCGACCTCCTGACAGGTGACGCCATCCGTACCGCAGTCGCGGAAATGCGGCCCGGCGGCGAGAGCGTGCTCACCACTATTCCTCTGCTGTCGCCGGAGTTGGCTGCCTATTTTCACCTCAGCATGCAGGAACAGCAGGCCTGGGCAATGGAGAAGTGGCTGATCCTGCCTGACGAATCTGTGCGCATATGCAACGACGAGGAGTTTGCAGCGGCGCCGCCGGAACAACGCTTCTCCTATAACGACTGCCTGCGTAAGTTGCCGCGGGACGCCTACCCAGTGCGAGCGCTGTTCTCCGCGGTGGAGAGCCCTGAGGTGGCTGCCGCCCTAGGCCAGGCGTACGGGGCGCCACTCGGTGCGAGGGGCGTCGGTATGAACCGCTACTCCAAGGGCCACTTCCTGCGACGGCACTCGGACATTTTCGACGACCGACACTTCGCGATGATCTTCTTCCTGTCTGGTGGCTGGACACTGGGCGATGGAGGGGAACTGGTGGTGGAGGCAAACAGCGGCGCCGCTCAGATCGCCTACCCGATCCAAGGACATGTGGCGCTGGTGCGATTCGGTCCTGGCCATCACCATCAGGTGTGCCAAACCATCTCGAATACCTGGGTCCGCTACAACCTTGGGGCGCACTTCGGCACACCCACTGCCTAACTACCTACGGCGGCACCGCCGTTGGCCGACGGGCACGGTATAGCGAGATGGCACGGACGCACACGGAAAGAGACAGATGCAGTACAGCACACTGGGCAGGTCATCCTGAAGGAGCGGGGCCGGTCAAGTGGTGACCTGTGGTGCGCGGGATCAGGAAGGGAGACCGCGACCTTCGATCCTCGGTACTCAGCGGTGTCGCCGAGGTGCTCGATGACGAGTTCGCCGCCGGTGTGCACTGATGGCAGCGTCACCACCAAGGTCCGGACCCTGGGTGTCGTCCTTCTCGGAGTCCTGGTGGGTGACGAAGAACTGGCCGGTCTCGTACAGGAGCATCGAGTGCAAATCCGGGGTGAGTTCGCAGTGCGCCAGCAACCCCAGACCATCACGAATCACCGCGAGTGCGGCATCGAAGGCCTCGGTCCACTCGACACTCCCGGCTTTCGCCCAGCAAGTATGATGACCTGGTTGAGTCCACCGACCCCCGCCACCGTCCGGTGGCCGGACCTGGCAGGAAGTCGATGACCACGGCTGAGCCTTCTCCTTCGCGACATGTCGCCCTGGAGGAGTTTCTGGCGACTGATCCGCACGCGTTCGGGGCGCGGTACGAGATCGTCGACGGTCTGGTCGTGCACGCGATGGCGCAGTCTCCTGCGCATGACCGGGTGGTGCGCCGTCTGGCGGATGCGCTGGAGCGAGCGATCGACCCGGACGGGCCTTGTCGTGAGGTCAACTCTGACACCGCCGTGCGACTGGCGGACGGCGGTTCGGTTGACGCTTCCCGAAGGCTCAACGTCCGCTTCCCGGACGTGATGGTGCGTGACTCCTCTGAACCCTATGACGCCGCAACGGTGTCTTCAGGAGCGCTACTGGTCGTCGAAGTCACCTCGGAAGGAACCATCGACGCCGACACGACCATCAAGCGCCGGTTGTACGCCCGAGCGGGAATCCCGACCTACCTGATCGTCTACTTCGACAAGGACTGGGAAACGATCAGCGAGGTCGAGGAACTACGTCTGGACTGGTCGGGTGTCCGTTACGCTCCGTATCAGGTGCACCGTGATGCCCTCGTGCTGACCCAGCCGGTCTCGCTGGCGGTCACGTTCACCGATCTTCAACGGCGACTGCCCCGACGGTAAGCGCCGTCCGGTCAGGCCGGCATCAGAGACCCTGCTCTGGCACCTGAACCCGGGCCTGCGCATCCCGATGATCCCATACGCACAGGGCGGGCAGGCCCCCGACGAGGGAGCGCAAGATCGTCAAAGACCGTGTCGGCTCGTTGTCGGCTCGGCGGTTTCGAAACGGATCGACACGCGGCGGCATTTGCCGACATATAAGTTGGGCTCGATGCGGACAGGCTGGCACAAAATGACACCCAGAACACCATCCTGATACGACAATTTCGGACTTTTAATCCGTAGGTTGTGGGTTCGAGTCCCACGCGACCCACCTAGCCCGACCAGGGCAAACACAAAAGATGCCTGGTTCGTCCCCTGCCGGACATGCCCCGGTTCGTCCCCGTGGCTGCTCGATAGCTGCTCGGCGGCCCGATCCGGGCTCTAGATCCGCCCTGGTAGTGCTCCGAAACCGGGGACTCGTCACCCCCTCAAGCCGGTCATGGCGCCCACAGAGCCGGCGATCAGACCCACCAGAGCAGTAAGCAACGCACTGCCGTCGGCGTGAGTCCGCAGGCACGTATCCCGGTGCAGGCGGCACCATCGAGCGCTTCCCACCAAGCCGCCCTAAGGAGCAGTCGCAATCAAGAACGTGACACTGGTGATGGCACGGCTCCGGCGCGTGGCCAGATTGCCCGGCTCCCGCTCCGAGGACGCAAGGCAATGCGGGATCTGACCTGAGCCTGCACCTCGGTGAGCCGACGTTCGCGCCGCTTCGATTGTCGGAGGTCACCGTCATACTCAGAGCCTGTGCACTGCGGAGTCGGCAGGCCGATTGACTGCTGACTGGTGCACCTACCCGAGAGTCGAGTGATCGGAGCGTGTTGAACGAGGAGCCGGAAGCGGCGCCCGACTGCGATCCTTACCTGCTCGCGCAAGTGCGCGAAGCATTCGGGCGAGTGGTGTACAGCCACAAGACGCACGAGAAGCAGGCAGACATTTGTTTCCGCCGCCACAGGCTGCAGCATGCCGCGCTGACCGTCCTCACGGCGATCGGCTCCGGCACCTTCCTGGCCGCGGTGGTCGGCGCACTGGGGAACCCGGCGCTGACCAGCCTCACGACCTCGTTCATCGCGCTCCTGGTCACTGCCATGAGCCTCGGCGCGAAGACCTTCAAGTTCGAGGAGGAGTCCGACGCCCACCGCGGGATCGCCTCTCGGCTGTGGGACGTCCGGGAGTCCTACATCTCGCTCATCACCGACCTGATGTCCGGCACCGCCTCCGACGCGGAGGCCAGGGAACGCCGCGACAAGCTCCAGCGGGCCACGCGCGACGCCTACACCGACGCGCCCAGGACGAGCCCGAAGGCCTTCGAGCGGGCCAGCGAGGGACTGCAGCGCCACGAGGAGATGACGTTCACCTCCCGCGAGATCGACCTCTTCCTCCCCGAGGTGCTCCGGCTCGACGAAGGCGAGGGTTGATCATGAAGACCTCGGAGATCTTCGACACGCTGCTCGAAAACCTCAAGGTCGGCGATGCCGTCGCCGCGGTCGCCTCCCGCAGGGACGAGATCACAAAAGCGTTGAACAAGGACTTCAGGGCCAAGGACGGATGCACTGACTACAGACTCATGGTGGGCTCATACGGCAGGCACACCGCCGTCAGGGGCGTGTCGGACCTGGACATGATCTTCATACTCCCGCCCTGGCTCCGCTCCGCCTACGCCAGCGACACAGGCCCGCGGAGGATCCTCAACAGAGTCAGGGACGACCTGAAGGCGCGCTACCCCAAGACTGACATCCGCGTCGACCAGTGCGTCGTGCGGGTGAAGTTCACCAGCAACGCCTTCAAGTTCGAGGTCCAGCCGGCCTTCCAGAACGACGACGGCAGCTTCGACTACCCGGACACGGTCGCCGAGAGCTGGAAGGTCACCAAGCCGCGCGCCGAGATCAGCGCGACCAAGGAGTGCAACGACCGCACCTCGACGAACATGCGCCACCTGGCGAGGTTGACCCGAGCGTGGAAGAACGCGAACGGAGTGAACATGGGCGGCCTGCTCATCGACACCCTGGTACACAGGTTCTTTTCACAGACCGACGACTACGACTCGGCGGGGACGGGCTCGTTCGACCTCATGGTTCGCGACTTCTTCGAGCTCCTCAAGGACGAGCCCGACCAGGAGTACTACCTCGCGCTAGGCAGCAACCAGCGCGTGAAGGTCAAGGCCCGGTTCCAGCCGAAGGCCAAGAAGGCGTACAACAAGGTCCTTGAGGCGATCGCAGACGAGGGCAAGGCCGCCGCCAACAAGAAGTGGCGCGAGGTCTTCGGGATGTCCGTGCCGCTGGCCGTCAGCGAGGCGTCCCGGGCGTTCAGGGACACCGAGCAGTTCATTGAGGACCTGTACCCGGTCGACATCACGGAGTCGGTCGACATCGACTGCGAGGTCACGCAGAGCGGCTGGAGGCCGACCAGGCTGCGGGAGATGCTGCGCACCAGGGCGCCGCTCAGGGCGGACAAGAGCCTGAAGTTCATCGTTACCAGCTGCAGCGTCGAGCCGCCATACACACTGAAGTGGAAGGTGCTGAACCGCGGCCCGGAGGCCGAGCGTCGGAACATGGTCCGAGGCCAGATCGTCGACGCGAGCCGTCCGAACACCCGGGTGGAGCACTCCGACTTCAGAGGCGACCACGTCGTGGAGTGCTTCGTCGTCAAGGACGGCGTCGTCGTCGCTCGCGACCGCATCGACGTGCCGATCAGCAACACGAGGGGGACGTAGCCTCGTCCCTCGTTTCGGGGCGTCGGTACCCCAGCCTCGCCTCCGGCCCGGGCGGTGGAACCACCTGGCTGGCTCCTCGGCCCCAATCGGCACGCGTAGGATTCCGTCGGGAACGCGCCCAGTAGTGTTGGTCGTGCGCCATCACCACAACGAACTCGACGATCCTCGCCGCACGGATCCTGTGCGTTTCCTCGACGTCAGTCGGCTGGAATTCGATGCGCTCGAGGTCGGCGAGCAGCGACTCGTCGTCCGCGTGCTCCCGCAGCGGGTCAGCCTGCTGGGCGATCGCCTCCGCACTCGACCGTTCATGACGCCCCTGGCCGAGCGATCCGGGTCGGCCGCGTCCAGGCGTCTGGTGGTGGCCGTGCCTCCGCGGTCGCTTTCGTGTGGCCTCGTCGGTCGACGCCGTGTGGCCGCCGTGGTCGACAGGGACCGTGGGCTGCCAGAAAAACGCCAGCGGCTCGTCATCGCTGACCTCGAGGCCGTGACGGCCCCGCCGCGCGAGAGCGTTCCGCCTGGAGGTCGCCGCCGAGCAGTCGCCATCCCTCTCGGAAGAAGCGGATCTTGTCGTCGGCGTTCACCGCCCATTCTCCTGTCCACGGCTGACTGGACGGTCAGGTTCGTGGCGTCAGTCTCCGCTGAGGAACACCGCTTTGAACAGGTCGACTGCGTCGATGAGTTCCCCAGTCGGCACCCGGAACTCGCCGCTGGTCACGGCATCGTTGCCGTCCTCGGTGAGTGCCCAGGTGACTTCCACTGAGCTGGCCTGGGGATCTCTCGTGGTGATCACGTAGTCGTCCTGGTCGCTCGTCCATGGCACGTTCGGACGGAACGACTCCGGAGTGAGCACGACTTCGGCGTCCTCGCCGCGATTGCTCCAAGCTACGGGGTAGTCGCGTGGGAGGGGTCGGAGGGTGGAGTAGTCGAACGCGGGCTGAAAAGGATCATGCGATCGCAGTACGGGTTCGACTGCCTTCTCGAAGTCGGCGTCGTCCGGATCGAGGTGATCGAGCAGTTCGCAGCCGTGGAAAGTCACGATCAGGTGCGGCTTGGCGACGAACCTGTCCCGGCTGACCACGCGGACACCAGCGCCCGACAGCCCGACGCCCAAGAAGTGCTCGCGACCTTTCGCGATGTGCTCGGTCTTCCCATTCCGCCACGCGACCAAGGCTTCCTCCCGGTCCTTAGCCGACAGCGCTCCTGAGCTTCCGAAGACGCCTGCCAGCCGGAGCGTTGTCAAGGCGAAGGCCTCCTCGGCGGGCTCCGGCTGCTTGCTGAACTGCTCCTCTTCGCAGTCGCGCATGCTCTTCAAGATCTCTTCCACGCGATAGATCCTGGAGATCGAGCCGAGCACTTCAACCTCGAGATCGATCGGCGGCTTCCCGCCGCCGCGGGCGCGTTCGACAAGGCCCAAGACTTCTCCGGAGCGAGCAGGCCTCGTGTTGCTGGAGCCCCGCACGTAAATCGCGCCGTCCTCGAGGTTGTCGCGGCGGTCTTCTCCCTGGAAGTTCTTATGACATGGGAAGATCATTTGACCTTCCTGCGGTGGCTGGGCAATGACGAACAACACCTCTTTGTCGGCGCCCACGCCGATCCTCCCGAACTCGAACGCCGGGAACTGCGGCCCGAGGTAGGGGCGGAGTCGATCCTCGAGTTCATGGGCCTCGGCGCCTCGGGCCACCCCAGACGCTTTGCCTTTCTCTGCCCCAATGACGAGCACTGCATAGCCGTGGAAGTGCCGAGCGGCCTCTTGCGGGCGACGGTTGGCAGCGCCGAGCAGGAACTTGGCGACCTTCGCAATGCCGATCTTGCTCTTGACGTCGAGGCCGCTTTTGACCTCCAGGTAGGTGGTCTCGGCCTCGTCGCCGACAGCGATCACGTGGCCCAGGATGCTCCGGAGGGCACGCTCCCCGAGAGGGACCATCCTGGTGTCCAGTGCGGAGCGCTCGGAGCCCGAGTCGTCGGAGCTCACATGTTCATCAGGCATGGGGGAATTCTCCTATTCACCGCCACTTTCTGTGGTCAGCTCAGAGTCGACCTGCTCGTCGATCGCGGCCTCGTAGAACGCGTCGGCTAGTGCCACGATGACTCCGGGAATCGCAGGGCCGTCGGTGAAGAAGTAGTCAGCCATGGTGTTGTGCGCTTCTTGGTTGTCGGTGATGGCCTGGGTGACGGCGGACTGGAAGTCCTGTGACTCCATGAACTGCTTCTTCGAATTCACCCGTGTCTGCTGGACCAGGTCAGGGTCAGCGAGCAGGCGCTGCACGAGGCCCTGCACGAACTCCCGGATCTGGGACTCGGCGAACGAATCGGCGCCGAAGAGATCGTTCATCTTGTCGATGACGACCTGGAGTGCGACGTACTTCGGCTCCTTCTTGGTGCCGGTGCCTGCTGAGCTGATCGCCTTCAACTCGCCGTCGCCGGTCAGGGAGATGTCGACGGCGATCTTCTTGGTGTGCTTCACCCCGACCAGGACCACGTCGGACAGGTCGACGTCGGCGCTCCAAGAGGATTCGGCGATGACCTTTTCCAGAAGCCGGAGGAAGATCGAGAGCATCTCCATGTACGGGTCGCCGTAGTCGACGATCTGGCTCATGAAGTCGTACAGCCGCACGTAGGTGGAGACGTCCTTGCGGAAGAGGTCAAGGGTGTTGAGCGTGACCTTGTCCTCGGCCTCGATCGCCGCCGCGTAGCGGCGCCGGAAGTCGTGCTGGGCAGGGCTGATCGCCGCCGAGAGCACGTTGTTGCCCTTGCGGGTAACCCACAGCTCGGCGACCTGGCGGACCTGCTCCTCGGTGTAGATCCCCGCCTGGGCGAGCTTGTTCGCCAGGTGGACGACGATGTACGGGTCGGTCTCGGTCTCCAGGGTGGCGTTGGTGAAGTACGGCTCGAACGCGGCCCTGATCTCTTCAGGCTTGTTGGCGAAGTCGATGACGAACGTCTTGGCCTTCTGCTCCCCGCCGGCGGTGCGGTGGGTGCGGTTGAGCCGGGAGAGCGTCTGGACGGCGGTGACCCCGGACAGCTTCTTGTCGACGTACATCGCAGAGAGCAGCGGCTGGTCGAAGCCGGTCTGGAACTTGTTGGCGACCAGCATGATCTTGTACGTGTCGCCCTTGAACGCCGCGGCCAGGTCGGCGCCCGCTCCGGAATTCATGGTGGCCTCGCTGAACTCGTCGCCCTCCGAGGGCGCCGGCCCCCAGTCCTTGCTCCACTGGTCGTTCTCGGTCATCGGCACCGACCCGGAGAACGCGACCAGGGTCCGGTAGTTGTAGGACGTGTCCTTGGCGGCCCGCTTGGCGATGTAGGCGTCGATCGCCTTCTTGTACTTCACCGCGGCCTTGCGGGAGTCGGTGACGACCATCGCCTTCGCCTTGCCCTCCAGCAGGTGGGCGACGTTGGCGTGGAAGTGCTCGACGATGATCTGCACCTTCGGGCTGATGTTGGTCGGGTGCAGCTGCACCCACCGCATCAGCCCCTTGCGCGCTGCCGACTCCTCGACCTTGCCGCCGTCGCCGCTCTCGGCCTTGCCGGCGATCTTCAACGCGGTGTCGTAGGACTGGTAGCCCTTGAGCACGTCGAGGATGTAGCCCTCCTCGATCGCCTGCTTCATCGAGTACAGGTGGAACTCGACCGGCTTGCCGTCCGGCCCCTTGCGGCCGAACAGCTCCAGGGTCTTGTTCTTTGGGGTCGCGGTGAAGGCGAAGTAGGAGATGTTCTCCGACTCGGCCCGCTCGGCCATCTCCGAGGCCAAGACCGCCTCGACGTCGACCGAGCCGCCTTCCTCAATCTCCGTGATCTCCTCGGCGGTCAGGACCTGCCTCAGCTTCGAGGAGATTTGCCCCGACTGTGAGGAATGCGCCTCATCGGCGATGACGGCGAACCGCTTGCCCTTCAGGCCGGAATCGGCCCGAATCTCATCGATCGCGTACGGGAAGGTCTGCACCGTCACCGCGATGATCAACTCGCCGTTCTTCAGTGCCTGGGCCAACAGGCCGGACTTGGACTTCGCACCGGCCTTGCGCACGTCCTCGGGGCTGATTGTCGCGACGATCTTCTTGCTGCCGTCGATCTGCCGGATCGCGTCCTGGAGCTGCCCGTCGAGCACCGTGCGGTCCACGACCACAATAACCGAGTCGAAGACCTTCTCATCGTCGACGTGTAGACGGGCGAGACGGTGCGCCGTCCAAGCGATCGTGTTCGTCTTCCCCGACCCAGCGGAGTGCTCGATCAGGTAGCGCTGGCCGACCCCCTCCACGGCCACTGCGGACACGATGTTCGTGACCGCCTCCCACTGGTGGAACCGGGGGAACAGCATGCTCGTACGGCGCACCGACGTGCCGGTGGCGACGTCCCACTCCTCCTTGGACTCCACGATCATCAGCCGGCCGATGATGTTGAGCCAAGCGTGCTTCTCCCAGACTCGCTCCCACAGGTACGCCGTCGCCGACCTCCCGTCCACACCGGGCGGGTTCCCAGCACCGTCATCGAAGCCGGTGTTGAACGGCAGGAACTGCGTCTTCTCGCCCTCCAGGCGAGTGGTCATCGCGGCAAGATCGTTGGAGACCGCGAAGTGGACCAGCGCCCGGTGACCGAACGACAACAGCGGTTCACGCCGACCGTTCGTCAGCGGGTTGCGGTCCTTGCGATACTGCTGAATCGCTTCGTTCAGCGACTGGGTGAAGTCGGTCTTCAGCTCCACCGTCGCGACCGGGAGCCCGTTGACGAAGAACACCAGGTCGATGCTGCGCTGGTCGGCGGTCGAGAAGTGCACCTGACGCATCACCCGGACCCGCATCGCCGCATACTCGGCGTTCGTCGTCTCGTTCAGCGTCGTCTCGGGCCGGAACTGCGCCATCTTCAACCGGCCACCGCCGATATACTGCACCCCGCCGCGTAGGATATTCAGCATCCCACCGCCGTGCTCCAGCGGCTTGTCCAGAGCCGTCGACAGTACGTCGAGAAACTTTGCCTGCGACCCCGCCGCTTTTAACGCCTTCTCATACGCCGATCTCTGCGTCGTCTCGAGCCACGTGAACAAGTCCTCGGGGAACAGCGCTCGCTCCCGGTCGTAACCACTGTCATTGGCCGAATAAAACCATCCATGATGCGCAAGGTGTTGGCAGATATCAGCCTCGAAGACGACCTCATTATGATCGGCCATCACGCGACCTCACGTACGTCGACCTGACCCGCAACAGCTGCCGTGATGAGTGAGGAGCGACGCTCCCTTGACAGTTCAATGAGCCGTTCGGACTCGAAAATCAGCGAGTCGATCTTCGAGGTTTTCTCGTTGATATAGGTGGCTATGTGACGCTGCTCGTCGGTGTCGTCCGGGGCAGCTACCCGAAGGCTCATAAGCGCCCCGGCTGTCAGCTTGGGCTGCGCAGCTCCGGAAACAACCGTAGTCACATCTAGCACCTCCAGACGATTGGCCCAGAAATCAACGTCACCGCCGGACAACGGGCGGAGAACGTGAGCGTGATTGTTCACCCAGTAGCGCCCCTTCGCCGCGAAAGCGATCGGCGTAGAGCGCATCAGTAGGTTCGCGCCGTCCTCGGACACCAGCACAAGCGGCTCGTCAAACAGGTAATCATCGATATGGTCGATGACCCCTGACGCCCCGTAGTAGTCGATCTCGCCCCGGCGATTAGCGCGTTCCTCGCCGCTCAGAGGCACTCGCTGACTGTCGAGGCTTTCCAGCCACCGCCGGACCGCTTTTACAGTCCAGTGCACCGGGACTCGGCCAAGCGTGGGATCCCCACTGTCACGGAGTTCGACACTTTCATCGACTCCAAAGCAGACGGCATGGGTGACCAGCGCTCTCCGTCGCTCGCGGAGCATCTCGATCAGGCGCTGCTGCTCATCGATGAGCGTATCGATGCGGGCAGTCTCGCGGTCGAGGTAGTTGGCGATAGCGCGCTGATACCCGACGGGAGGCACGATGAGCCGAAACTGCTTCAGCGCTTCACACGTAAGGCCGCCCTTCGTACTTCCGTTCTCCTCGCTGAGACACCGAAGCTCGCTGTAAGCCGCCCTGAGTGACCACAAGAGATATTCCGGAAACCACCGACTCCGATCAGGAGTCACGTACGCAACGTGCTGGTTCAACGTGGCCTCGATGTCGAGGATGGTTGCCATGCCGCGTGTCTTCCCCTGGCCAGTCAGACCTACCAGAACAGAGCCGGGAGCAACAACGGGCAGGTGGCATTCCCGGAGCGCCACGTCAGTCACGAACTGCTCGGCTTGAGTGACACGAGACTCGTTGACGACGGAGCTGTTCAGCCATGGGACGTTCCCGCTGCCCCAATAGATGACGCTATCCCTCCTTGGAGTCGACCCATTGCCGATGCGAGCCGTGCGCCCGAGCTTCTCTATGGGCCAGGACCTGTCCGTCACTGCTCGACCTCCCGCAGCAGATCGAGGATCTTGGCGACCTGCTTCTCCAGGTCAGCGTCGATCTCGGCAAGTGGCCGCGGCGGGACATATTTGTAGAAATGGCGGGTGAAGGGGATTTCGTAGCCGGTCTTGACCTTGCCCCAGTCGATCCAGGCGTCGGGAACGTGCGGCTTCACCTCTTTGTCGAAGTAGGCTTGGATGACCTCGACTTTGCCTGTCACACCGGCCGTTGAGCCGCCGTACATAAACGGAACGATCTCGGTGTCGCGCTTCTTCGAATCCGGTTTCGGCTTCCCCTTGCGGTCGACGGCCGGCTTGTCGTCCTCGTTCAGCAAGGGGCGCTCAACAGTGATCGCCCAGTAGCCGAACTCGTCGTTACGCAGCACCTTCGAGAAGTCGAGGTCGGCGTTGGTGAAGTCGGCGTGCAGTCGGAGGACCTCGGCGCGGTCAGTTTCGCTGAGCTCACGGTTCTTATTGCCGAGGTTCTTGCGCAGCTTTGTCCAGAACGAGGTGCCGTCGATGAGCTGGACCAAGCCCTTGCGGTCGGGCTGCTTGGTGTTGTCGAGGATCCAGATGTAGGTGGCAATGCCGGTGTTGAAGAACATGTTGGTCGGCAGCGCAACGATCGCCTCGACCAGATCGTTCTCCAGCAGCCACCGGCGGATGTTGGACGGACCGGACTCGGCGGCACCGTTGAAGAGTGGCGAGCCATTCATGACGATTCCGGCCCGGCCGCCGCCATCTTCAGGGGCGCGCATCTTGTGCACCAAATGCAGCAGGAACAGCATCTGCCCGTCCGAGGTGGAGGGCAAGCCCGGCGCGAATCGGCCGTACGGCCCCGCCTCGTCACGCTCCTTAGTGACGGCCTTGGCATACTGCTTCCAATCGACGCCGTACGGCGGGTTGGACATGCAGAAGTCGAACTGGCGGCCCTTGAAGGCGTCGTCGGTGAGCGTGTTGCCGAAGGCAATGTTGGATGCGTCGTGGCCCTTGGCGAGGAGGTCGGACTTGCAGATCGCGTACGACTGCGGGTTGTACTCCTGGCCGTACAGCCTCAGCCGAGCGTCCGGATTCTGCGCGAGCAGGTGTTCCTCAGCCAGGGCGAGCATGCCACCGGTGCCGGCAGTGGGGTCGTAGAGCGTGCGGACAATCCCGGCCTCAGTCAGGTCGGCGTCCTGCTCGGCGAACAGCAGGTCGACCAGCAGCCGGATCGCATCCCGCGGCGTGTAATGATCACCGGAGGTCTCGTTCGCCGCCTCGTTGAACTTGCGGATGATGTACTCGAACGCGTCCCCCATGTCGGCGTTGGACACGACATCGGGGTGAAGGTCGACGGCGCCGAAGGACTTCACGATCTCGCGAAGGAGACCGGCCTTCTCCAGGGCGATGATCTCCTTCTTGAAGTCGAAGTACTCGAATACATCGACGTCAGCGGAGAACCGGTCGACGTAGTCGACGAGGTTGTCTTCGAGCCCGTCCGCGTCCTGCAGCAGGTTGGCGAAGCTGTACTTCGAGGTGTTGTAGAACGGACGGCCGGTGGCCTTCTTGACCTCGATCCGGAGCCGGTTCGGGTTCTCGTATGCCGCAGCCAGGTCCCGGACGGTCTCGCGGTCCGGCTCCAGGATGCAGTCTAGCCGCCGAAGGATCGTGAACGGCAGGATCACGTTCCCGTACTGGTTGGGGCGGTAGGGACCCCGAAGCTGGTCAGCGATCGACCAAATAAAACTACCGAGCGTGCTCACAAGGCTCCTCACGAGAATCACTCAACATGCATGGCTACGCCAGCCCTACTGGGTAGTCACTCCCCCACAAGGCAACATACGTCCGCTGACGGGGCGTCATGAAGCCATCCTCGCGCGCCCCGGTCTCACGTAGGCGGTGAGTCAAGCGGAATGTTAGGCCTGCCCGCACCGTAGCGGAGGGGGCCGACACAGAACGGCGCAACGAAGGATTAGGCAGGTTCCGGCGAACTCCGCCTCGGATAGGCCGTCCATCCTCGACGACGTTGCCGATCGTAGGTCTCGCCCCCGCAGCCCGGGCGTAAGGCCCTGGTCGGTGGAGATGACGAGCTTGGTCGAGTCCTTCATAACGACAAAAGCTCTCCCCGAGACTGCGTCGCACCGTCACGCACAGGCTGCGGCTAGAGCTTCTCGTCGAGCAGTCGCAGCTGGCGCTGTCCGTTCCATCTTTCAGTTCCCCCATGACGGCGGGGCTGATTGCGACGTTGACACTACTCTTGGTAGTCACGGTGGGTGATGAACGATCTCTCATCAGCCACTGGGGCGCGTGCCCCCGCAGATCCGGACGAACCGTGGCGCGTGAAGCCCCGCCGTAGGCATCGACGCCGTCCGGAACGGTGCCGCCGGTGGCTGTTCCCGCTAGTGGCAGGCGTCCTTGGCGCGGCCTGCACTGTCGCGATACTGCAGTTCAGGGGGTCGTCAGCTTCAGAGCCGACGCACCCGACGCAGGGCACGGGGGCGGGAGATGCCGGGATGCAGCACGGCGCGAGTCCGGCTCCGTCCGCCGTTGGCCAGCGACCGGCGCCTGCGGAATCAGGGCATGCCGCTCCTCGCCGGAAACCTTCCGGTAATGGCCGGGGCCCGCGCGCCGTAGATGAGCCTGCTGCCAGACCACGCCTTGGGATAGCGGCCCAGCAGACACCGAAGGCCAGGGCCCCACGGCCGCGCCCGACTGAACATCACGAACACGGTAGGCCGCAGCACGGGCGCTCGCACGCTCCGCAACACACTCGTAAGCCCCGGAAGGTGCACCAGCCGCCGGCGTGGGTCACTGGCGAGTGCCGTCGCCGGTTCCCGCACGACGGCACCCGCCAGTCAGCCTGCGTCGCCGCTTTGAAGGGCTACTTCAAGTGACCGCAAGCCTCTGATGATCGGTCTTAACATCGATCAGCGGATGTGTTAGTCCGAACGCGGGGGTGCGGAGTCGCCGGATCGCGCCCTTCCGGGTTCGGTGCCGGACCGTATGTGGTCGGGCAGGACCACGACGGTCTTGCAGTGGCGCTTGGGCGTAGGCCGGTCGGCGTTCAGGATGATGGCGGCGGCGTCTTCGGCCGATTGCCTGGCCAGTTGCGGGAGCAGGCTGGTGTAGGTGTCGGCGGCGATGGTGATCGAGGACAGTCGCAGTGTCTCCTGGACGACCTTCATGTCGTATCCGGCGGCGAGTAGGAAGGTCGCGGCGCCATGGCGTAGGTCGTGCAGCCGGATCGGCGGCAGTCCGGCTTCCATGGACAGTTGCTCGAACTGCTCGGTGACTTCGGCCGGGTTGACCGGCTCTCCGGTGGGTGCGGTGAAGACGTATCCGGTTTCGGTCCAGGCGTCTCCGGCTGCGAGGCGCTCGGTGTTCTGCCGGGCCTTGTGGGCCCGTAGTTCTCTGATGGTGGCGGTGTCGAGGCTGACGGAAGCCTCTCCGGCCTCGGTCTTGGGTTTGCCCTCGAAGGTCTCGGCGCCGATCTGGGTGATCTGCCACCGGATCGCCGCGGTTGCGTTGCGCAGGTCGAGGTCGACCCAGCGCAGGCCGCAGGATTCGCCTCGTCGTAGGCCGCGGAACGCGATCAGGTGGTACTGGGCATACAGCCGGTGACCGCGTGCCCGGTCGAGGAACTTTCTGGTGAGCGCTGGGGTCCACACCATGACCGGAGATGGGCGTGGGGCACCGATGTAGGCGTCCAGCCGATTGATCTTCTCCCCGATCCGCTTGTGCGGCTCCAGCTTGGACATGTGCTTGCGGCGGGCGTTCATCTTCTCGATGTGGGCGACGAAGTCGCTCTCCCACGCGGTGACGCGTTCGTCGGTCCACACCAGCGCCTTGGGCGCCTTCCCTGACGGCAGCTCGACCAGGGCGGCGACGTTGACCTCGATGAGGCGCTGCTGGATCGCCTTGTTGAGCGCGGACCGCAACGTGGCGCGGATGCGCTGCTTGGTCGCCGGGCCGACGACCCGGCGGCCTTTGACCATGGCGCGCAGCTTCAGGTCACCGGATTCGCGTGCCTGGATGATGCGTTCGTTGAGTTCGTCGATCGTCTCGAACACCGCGTCGACGTGACCGACACGGAGCCGCTCCAGCAGAATCGGCCCCAGGATCGGCGCCAGATAGAGACGGATGTGGCTGGCGTAACTTCGGCGGGTCCCCTCACGCAGGCCCTTACGCCCGGCCAGCCACTCCTCCAGGTACTCCGCCACGGTGATCGAGCGGCCCAGGTCCTGTCCGGTGCGGACCCTCTTGCGGACCTGTTCGGGCGCCGGGAGCACGCGGGTCTTTCGGAGCGTGGCGACGATCAGGTCAGCGATCTGGATCTGGATCGTCAGGTCGTCCCCGGCGATGGCCAGCAGTTCCTTGGCCCTGTCCATCTGCTGCAGCGCGTCATCTTGCGTGGTGAAGCCCGCGCGGCGCAGCGGCGCACGCCGCGTTCCGGTGGCGGTGGGCGGGAGTTCGAGCTGGTACTTCCAAGAGCCATGAGTGCTGCTCCAGCGCCCATTGCCGCGCCGTAGTTTCGGGCAGTCCTTTCCGTAACGCTTGCCGTGCTCGTCACGGCAAGCGCAGGTCTTGATAATGCTTCCTTTGGCGGTCATTCAGCCTCTTCTCGCGATGTCGGCTGCCCGCCGGAACACGGCTGGCCGTGGGTGTCGCAGGCGAGGCCGAGGACGGTGAGCAGGTCGGCTGTGCCTACCCGGTAGCTGTGGCCGACCCGCAGCACCCGGCAAGGGAACTGGCCTGAGCGCGCGAGTTGGTAGGCCTTGGTGCGTCCGACCCCGACGATCCGTCCCGCGGTCACCAGGTCGATGGTGGCGGGCAGCGTACGGATTTCCGCGGCGGTCAACCCCTTCACCGCACCTCCCCCGCAGGCCGCTCCGTGCAGTGGCGCGAAGGCCGCCGCACGCGGTGTCGGGTGGTGTGGTCATGGTCGTCCTCCAGCGGATCGGTACCGCCCCGGCGGGATCGGCGCGGCGCACCCTGCGGACGCCCACACCGGTTCAATCCGGAGCGCCGGTATGGACGCTTGTCTCCGTTTCGGTGGTCAAGCCACAGCCGCCCCGACACGGCCGGATGCTTCAGGAGGGTGACCGGCGATGCGACGAACTGTGGTGCACCGGCGGGTGAGGTGAGATGCCAGGCGTCGCCGCACCGGTAGGCGCGCAGCCGGACGCCGGGGGCGCCGATCCTGGCGGCGCGCCGGGCATCCCGGCGGGTTGCGTACCGAGCGCGTCCGCATCGCCCGCACAGGGCCAGCTGCAACATCGACAGCATTTCGGCGGCTCGGTCGCGCGCCCGGCCGTTGCGTTGGGTGAGTGCCATTAGCGGCCTCCGGGCTGGGCGGTGGCGTGCTGGAAGACCAGTAGGTCTTCGTGTGCGGTGGCGCAGGCAGGGACGCCACGGTCGCGGGCACGGCGGGTCTCGAGCATCTGAAAGAAGGAGGCTCGGTTGATGAGGGCACCGTTGCGGAGCCCCGCCAAGAGCGCGACGTATCGGCCAGTGAGGACCAGGCCGTGCTGTTGGGCGGTGTCGATGACCAGGCCTGGTAGGTCGAGCAGTTCGCCTTTGACGCGGATCGGTCGGATGGTGACGGCGATGACGCCGGCCGGGCGGAGCAGCACCGCGCTGCCGGCCAGGATGCGGCCGAACCCCTCTAGTAGGCCAGGCAGGGGCTGGTGAGCGAGGTTGCTGCGGTCGGTGGAGTAGCGGTGATGGTGTTTCAGGACTTTGCCACCGCCGTTGTCCCGGCTGGAGCGGATGTGACCGTGGGTGTGGGAGCCGTAGGGAGGCGAGGTGAGAACGAGCGCCGCCTTGCCGTGATGGTTCCTGTAGATGGTGGGGATGTTGCGCGCGTCGCCGCAGGCCAGTTGAGGTGTGCCGGTGGCTCCTTGGGTGTGGGCGTGGCGCAGGTTGTTCAGAGTGAGGTTGACGAACTCCGGCTCGTACTCCACACCTGCGGCGTCACGACCGAGGTGGATGGCCTCGACCAGGGTGGTGCCGATCCCGCACATCGGGTCGATGACCAGGTCACCGGGTCGGGTGAAGGCCTTGATGACAGTGGAGGCGATGGCGGGCAGCATCTTGCCGGGGTGGCGCATCGACTCGGGTGTATAGCGCCCGTGGCGCTGAAGCCGGGACGGGCGCTGCCCAGTCGCCAGCACCGAAGGCAGCGCCTGGGTGCGAGAGAGGTCTTCGTCGTTCATCGAGTCATCCCGCTGTACGGGCCGTCAGGACCAGGTGAGTTCGCGGGCACTTGAGGCTTGCTGAACAGGGACACCGTGGCGTGGACACCGACCGTGAGTGGAAGGGCGCCGCAGCGGGCGTCGTGGAGTTGCGCGAGGTCAGTAGGGCCGGCCTGCACGACCAGTGCGTCACCCTCGATCGGGACGCGCAGCGCGATGACGTGCTGGGCGTAGCGGAATCCGAGCCTCTGGGCGTGACGGATGATGCGCGGTGCTGGGTCGATGAGGTGTCCGGCCTGGTGGCGGGCCGTGGTGATGACCGCCAGGACACCGCCGGGAGCCAACACCCGCCACGCCGATGCCAGGAAAAGCCCGAGTTGTTCGCTAGAGAGCATCCACAGGTCGGCTCGGCACGCCGGGCAGTCCGTTCTAGGAACTCTTCTCGGATTGTGGCCGCCGGTCTCGTAGGACGGCGGGGCGCCGATGACCAGGGAGACCTGGCCGAGGTGATCCGCCAGGCCCTTGGCCATCTGGTCGGGTCGGACGGAGCGCATCTGCACTCGCCTCAATCGCCGCTGGTCGAGGGTGGCGCGGAGCCGGTTGCCGATGTGCTGGGCGAGCGGGAAGTGCGGGACCAGCGCGATGGCACGGCGGTCGAGTTCTGCGGCCGTGACCAAGGTGGCTTCGCTGGTGGTGAAGCCTTCGGCGATCAGTGCCCCTTTGCTGGTGCAGGTACTGATTAGGTGCTGAGCCAGTTCCCGGCCGACGGTCTGGCGGTGCTGGACGCAGATTGGAGTATCGGGCTTCTCCCGATTCGAGCGGGCGCTGAGGTAGGGCGGCGGTTCCTGGCTGCGAAGGTCAGAGCACAGCCATACGGTCAGCGGGACCATGCGCCGCTCGCCAGCGGTCTTGTTGCTGGTAGGCGGGTGATTCGGGTTGGACGGTGTGTTCATCTGCTGGGTGACCCGAGACGGCCACCCGATCCCCGTGCACCGATAAAGCACCGCTGGGCGCCTCGGTTTTCGTGATCGTCCGCGTCACGATCCGGTCAAGAACGGCCGACCGGCTGATGACCGGTAGCTCATGTCCCGGTGGACGCCGAAGAAGTCTGAAACACCTGCCGGCTCGGGGCTCGCTGAGGCTCTCAGGACGGCGAGTCTTCCTCTGAGCGGCCCAAGTCCTGATCAAGGATCGCGGGCTGACTGCTAATTCGGGCCTGTTCGGCGGTGCTTCATGGGTGCCAGTCGAGATCAGCGGTGAACGGTGCGGCTCGGGCGGACGGTCAGAAGCCCGGTCCCCGCCGCATTCATCCGTCTCACGATCCCATCAAGGAGGACGCCCGCAGCCCGAGGCCGCGTCGTTCCCGCTGATCGCATGGCTGGCGCCGATTCCGTCGAGATATCCCGGAGACGCTGCCATGCGCACCCGCAAGCACTCGCACCGAACCGTTCATCGACTCATCCCAGAGTGGCCCGGCCGAAACCACGGTAAGAGCCGCCGCACCCTGAGGCGGCCTGGCACCGCCTCCTCTGTGTCGGGGCCCGGCAGAGGCGACCTCGTGCCGCGTCGGCCACGGCCATCGCGACGGCGGCTGATGGCCGCGTCATCGATGTGGACGACCGGATGTGTGATGACCGCGCTGCTAGTGCCCGGTGTCGCTGATGCCAGCACCAACCTCGCCACGGCTGCCTCGCTGAACGAGGTGATCAACAACCTGCGGAATGTGATCGTGGGGTTGCTGGTGGGGTTGGCGACGTTGTTCGCCACCATCGGCGGGGTCCGCTACATGCTGGCCGGCGGCGACCCGGGTGAGGTCGAGGCGGCCAAGAAGACCCTGCGGTATGCCGCGATCGGGTACTCGGTCGCGGTGCTGGCGCCAGTGCTGGTCAAGATCCTTCAGGGCATCGTTGGCGCGCCCTCGTGACCTCCACGGCGAGCCCGCCCGCTTGGCCGCGTGGGTCCGTGGCGTCCACTGTCGCGGTGGCGCTGCTGGTCATGCTGGCGGCGGGTGTGGTGTTGTGTGCGGCGGCTGGGCCGGTCTGGGGTGCGGCCGATCCCGCGCCCCAGCCAACGACGAATCCGTCGCCCGAGGCACCCGCCCAGGCGCCAGCAAATCCCGCTCCCGCTACTACGCCGCCTTCGCCTCAGCCAGCCGCTCCATCCGAGTCGTCGTTCCCATCTCGTCCTGCCGGACCAGTGCCTTCCCCTTCCCCGGGTCCTTCGCCGGCCCCAGCGACGCCGGGCGCCCCCAACCCAGGTGGTGGCGGGGAGGGGACGGGGTGCGGGTTCATGGACGTGGGCTGCATGGCCAAACAGGCGGTGAACGGCTGGTTCGCCGATCTGGTGACAAGCGCGGCCAAGCCGATCTGCAACCTGCTGTCGCAGACCGTGCTGGGGACCCCGCCCCTCGACTCACCGGACATGGCGCGCGCCAAGGACCTGTGGGGCGTCTCGCAGACCATCGCCAACACCTGTTACGCGCTGATCATCACCGCGAGCGGCGTGCTACTGATCGCGGGCCACTCACTACCCGGCAGTGAACTGACGCCCGGGCAGCTGGTGGCGCGGCTGGTCGGTGCGTTCGCGGCCTCCAACCTCAGCCTCATCCTGATCGGCTACGCGATCACCTTCGCCAACGGCCTGTCAGGCGCGTTCCTCAACGCCGGGGCCGAGGCCGTCGACCCGAGCCGGGTCGCCAAGGCGATCTCCGCATACCTCGTCGCGAGCCTGGTCCCCAACCAGCCCTTCACGATCTTCATCGGGCTGGGAGTGGTGGTACTGGCGCTGTGCGTGGCGTTCATCTACATCATCCGGATCGCGCTCACCATGGTGCTGATCGCCGCCGCCCCGGTGGCGTTGATGTTCCACGCCCTTCCGCTGACCGACGGGCTGGCCCGCTTGTGGTGGCGCAGCATCAGCGGCGTGCTGGCCATCGGGGTCTGTCAGGCCCTGGTTCTGGCGACCGCGTTCCGGCTGCTGTTCTCCAACGTCAAGCACTCAGGCGGTGACTCGGAAAGCCACTTCCCCGGGATCGTCTCGGGGACCGGGATCGATCTGCTGCTGGCCCTGTGCCTGCTGTGGATCATGGTTCGGGTCCCGTCCTGGGTCGCCCGCACCATCTGGCGCGCCGCCCAACCCAGTGCTCTGACGGGGATGCTCAAAAGCCTCGTGCTCTACCGCGGTCTGGGCGCCCTTATGCGCCACCGCGCTCCCACTCGCAAGGTCTTGGCCACATCGCCGTCGCCCTCGTCGGCCTCGCCCCCGCCGCCGCCTCCGCAAGTTCGGCGGCGGCCAGCGTTGTTCAGCCCGTCGCGCCTGGCCTTGGCGCCACCTGACGCGCCGCACACGCCACCGGCGTTGCCCGGTCTGGCCGAGCCACTACCGGCGCTACCCGCCGGAGCGGTCCCGATGCCTCCGGGAGCGATCCCGATGCCGCCAGGCCCAACGCCCGAACCCGACCGCGACAAGCAGGAAGGCCTCCACCCGATACAGCTCGCACTGCCGATCCCGGCCGCGCCCGGTCCCGCTGGCAAGAGCGCCGCGCTTCGGCCGAGACAGATGGCGTTGCCGATCCCAGTGACCCGCGTCCCTCGGCCGTCTTCCCCCGGAACTCCTACCTCTCCCCGGCCTCGGGTGCGGTCGCGGCAGCCGATACTGCCCGGCATGCCCAAGCGGCCTGTCCCACGCCGGCAGCTGACTTTGTGGATCGACCCGCCCAAAGCCAGGAGGCGCCGATGAGCACCCGTCACCAGCAGTACGACCAGCCGCCGATGAGCGTGAAGATCCCCGCCGACGTCGATCAGCCCGACAAGGTCCTCTACGGCCTCACCATCCGGCAACTGGGCATCCTCGCCGGCACCGCCACCGCCTGCCTGTGGGTCTTCCTTACCTTCGGGCCGCTTGTGCCGCTTCCGGCCCTGGTCACCGTGCTGGTGCCGGTCGTAGCGGCCGGGTTCGTGCTGGCCGTCGCCCGCCACGACGGTATGAATCTCGACCGCTACCTCCTCGCTGCCCTCCGACATACGCGGACAGCGAAGGAACGCGTCACTGTCGGCGGGCCGGTACAGCCGCCGCCGATGTGGTGTCGAATTCGCGGACGTCTCCCCGCACCCTTGCGGCTGCCCGTCCGTGCCGTCCGCCAAGACGGGGCGCTGGAGCTGGCTGGAGGCGATGTTGCAGTCATAGTCCGCGCCGGCACCCTCACCTTTGGATTGCGAACTCCGGGCGAGCAGGCCGGGCTGGTGGCGGTGTTCAGCCGCTGGCTCAATTCCCTGGACGCACCCGTCCAGATCCTCGTCCAAGCCCGTCCAGTCGACCTGACCGGCTTGGCCGAGCACATCACCCAGCACGCACCCGCACTGCCCGACCCGGCTTTGGAACAGGCCGCATGCGCACACGCCGCGTTCCTCAGCGACCTGGGCACCGCACACGACCTGCTCATCCGGCAGGTCCTCATCGTCATCACCGGCCACATTCCCTCCTCGGCCCCGGTGTCCGTCCTTCCATGGCGGCAGAACAAACGCCACCGGGTGGGGCGCGAGGCAGCAGCCGCGATCGCATTGCGGCGCGCCACCGAGGCCGTTCAGGCCCTGGCCGCGCTCGCCGTTCCGGCCGAGGTGCTGGACGCGGACAGCGCCGCCGCCGTTCTGGCCGAATCGTTGTCCCCAAGCGAACCGCACCTTGTGGACAGCGCGGCCCCAGGTGACGTGATCACTCACCGGAAGGAGGGCTGATGCGACCTTCGCCCAGGGCGCTCTCACGCGCCCTCGCCATCAACACCCAGCCCGAAACGCTGGACGATCCTCACGCCGAAGACGGTCACGGAGGCGGGCTGGACGACTTGGGCCTGGGGCCGTCGGCGCTGCGCGTCAATGCCCGTTCGCTGGAGCTTCCCGGCGGGGCGTGCGCGTCGTTCGCCGTGACCGGATACCCGCGAGAGGTGGGCGCGGGCTGGTTGGAGCCTCTGCTCACCTACCCGGGTCGCCTGGACGTCTCCCTGCACATCGCCCCCGTCCCGCCGCTGATCGCCGCGCAGCAACTCCGCCGCCAGCTCGCCCGCTTGGAGTCAGCCTCGCGCGTCGACGCGCAGCGCGGGCGGCTGGCCGACTTCGCCGCCGAAGCCGCAGCCGACGACGCCGCGGAACTCGCCGCCTCCCTAGCTCGCGGCCACGGCCGCCTATTTCGCGTCGGGCTATACCTGACCGTGCACGCCCCCGATGCGGGCGAGCTGGAGGACGAAGTGCAGCGGGTACGGGCGCTGGCCGCCTCGTTGCTCCTGGACGCCCAGCCCACCACCTTCCGCGCGCTGCAAGGCTGGACCTCAACCCTGCCCTTGGCTTGCGACACGATCGGTGCGCGGCGGGTGTTCGACACCGCCGCGCTCGCCGCCTCGTTCCCCTTCACATCGCCCGACCTGCAGCCGGTGCTGGGCGAGACTCCGGTGCTGTACGGGCTCAACGCCTACTCCTCCGGCGTGGTGGTGTGGGACCGGTTCGCCCAGGACAACTACAACTCCGTCACCCTCGCCCGCTCCGGCGCCGGCAAGTCCTACTTCACCAAACTCGAAACCCTTCGCCTGCTTTACCAGGACGTTCACGTCGCCGTCATCGACCCCGAGGACGAGTACCAGCGACTGTGCGATCACGTCGCAGGCACCCGCATCCCGCTCGGCGCGCCCGGTGTCTGCTTCAACCCCTTCGACCTCCCGCAAGGTCAAGGCGAGGACACTCTCATCCGCCGTGCACTGTTTCTGCAGACCTTGATCGCAGCGATGCTCGGCGAGCCGCTGGCTCCGACGACGCGGGCGGTCCTGGACCGCGCGGTGCTGGCCACCTACCGTGCGCGCGGGATCGGCTCTGACCCCCGCACCTGGGCGCGTCCCGTCCCCGTCCTTGCCGACCTCACAACCCATCTCGACGAAGTCGCACAATCGGATGCCCCCGAAGCAGGCACGGCGGCTGACCTGTCGGCGCGGCTCACCCCGTATACCTCTGGCTCCTACCGTGGCCTGTTCGCCGGGCCCACCACCACCCGCCCGGCCGGACATCTCGTGGTGTTCTCGCTGCGGGACCTACCCGATGAGGTCCGCGCCGTCGGCATGCTCCTGGCTCTGGATGCGATCTGGCGCGCGGTCGCCAACCCCGACGACCGGCGCCGCCGCCTGGTCGTGGTCGACGAAGCCTGGACGATCATGCGCGAGGACGAGGGCGCCCGGTTCCTGTACCGGCTGGCCAAGTCCGCCCGCAAGCACTGGGCTGGGCTCGCCGTCGTCACCCAGGACGCCGGCGACCTGCTCTCCTCCGATCTGGGGCGGGCGGTCGTCGCCAACTCCGCCACCCAGATCCTGCTTCGCCAAGCGCCCCAGGCCATCGACCAGATCGCCGGCGCCTTCGACCTCACCGACGGCGAGAAGACCTTCCTTCTTGCCGCCGACCGCGGCCAAGGCCTGCTGTGCGGAACCGGCGCCGGTTCGGACCGGGCCGCGTTCAGCGCGATCGCCAGCCCGCACGAACATCAGCTCGTCACCACCGATCCCGCCGAGCTCGCTGCCCGCGCTGAGCCCATCGACACCACCGCGGCCACCGACACGGAGGCCAGCCGATGATGCCCCGCACAACTCTCCTCCAGGGCGTCACCAGCGGCACGGGATCGTCCGGTCTCTTCTCGGACCACGGCTACGCTCCGCACCAACTCACTGACCTCGCTTGCGAATACGGTCCTATCGGCGCGCTGGGCATCCTCGGCGCTGCCGCTGCTTGGATGAGTGTCCGTTGGGTGTTGTGGGACTGGCGCAACAGCAGACTCGTCGCGGGCGCTCGGTTGATCGAGGTGGCAGTGCCGCCGAAGGTGGAGCCGGCGAGCGCCGCCGCCTGGTGGGCCCGCCTCATCGGCCTCACCCACCCGGGCTGGAAGCGCCTCATCTTCGGGCAGCCGCACCTGGCCTTCGAGTACCGCGCCGACCACAACGGCGTCCGATTCCACATCTGGGTCCCTGGCACCATCCCGCCTGGAATAGTCGAAAAGACCGTTCGGGCGGCCTGGCCCGGCGCCACGCTCACCACCCACGCCGCCACACCACCGCTCCCGCTCGGCCAGGAGTACAAGACGGCGGGCGGGCGGCTGGTACCAGCGAGACCCGAGCACTTCCCGCTCACCAGCGACCACGATGCCGACCCGCTACGGGGCTTGCTCGGGACCGCGTCCGGGCTGGCAGAAGGCGAACACCTGGCTGTTCAGATTTTGGCCCGCCCTGCCGCAGGCCGCCGCCTCGGCAAGGCTCACCGCGCCGCGTCCGCACTTCGCGGGGCTCGCTCCAATGCACCCCAAGGCCATCTGTTCGACCTCATCACGCCCAGCATGTCGGGGCATCACAACCCCAGCGAACTCACCCGCCAGCACCCCGAACGCGCCGAACAAGTCCGCGCCGTCCTCGGCAAAGCCGGCCAGCCGCGCTTCGAGGTCCAGATCCGCTACGGCGTCGCCAGCCGCCACCCCGATCAAATTGCCAGCGGGTGGCTGCGCGCGCACGCCCACGAGACCGCCTCGACGTTCGCGCTGTTCACCTCCGGCCACCAGTACCTGTGCCGTCGCCGACTCCGCTCCCCAGCCACCCGGCTAAACGAGCGGCGACTGCATCGGGGCTACCTGCTGTCGGTCGCCGAACTCGCCGCGATCGCACACCTGCCCTATGACCTCGCCGCACCCGGCGTCACCCGCGCCGGAGCTCGCCCTGTCGCGCCCTCACCCGCCATCCCCGTCTCCGGGCCTGGCATCCGCGTCCTCGGTGACTCTGACGCCGGAGCACCGCGCCCGGTCGGCCTGACGGTCGCCGGCGCCCGCCAGCACCTGCACGTCCTCGGCCAGACCGGCGTCGGCAAGTCCACCTTCCTGGCCGGCCTCATCCTTTCCGACGCCACCGCCGGCCGCGGCGCCCTGGTCATCGACCCCAAAGGCGACCTGGTCGCCGACGTCCTGCAGCGCCTCCCCGAACGCGCCATCGGCCAGACCGTCGTGTTCGACCCAGCCGCGCCGGGCCGGCCGCCATGCCTGAACGTGCTCGCCGGGCACGATGCGGCGTTCGCGGCCGAGTCGATCGTCACCACGTTCCGCCGCTGCTTCAGCTCCGCTTGGGGGCCTCGCCTGGACGACCTACTCCGTTCCGCCTGCCTTACGTTGACCCGGGTCAACGGGACCCGCGCCACCCTCGGCGACATCCCCAAACTGCTCATCGACACCGCTTACCGCGCCCGCGTGACCGCGCGCCTCACCGACGACCTCCTCCGCGGATTCTGGGACTCCTACGACGAACTCACTCCGGCCGCCCGCGCTTCGGTGATCAGCCCGGTCATGAACAAACTCCGCGCCGTCCTGCTGCGCCCCTTCATCCGCGACGCCCTGTCCGGCGGTGCGTCCACCGTCGACCTCGCCGGTACCCTCGCCTCTGGCGGCCTCATCCTCGCTCGCTTGCCCAAGGGTGTTCTCGGCGAGGACGCCGTGCGCCTCTTCGGATCGCTGCTGCTGGCGCACACATGGCAGGCCATCACCCCGCGCGCCACACAGGCCGAGCACGAGCGGTCGGACGCGGCCGCCTACATCGACGAGGCGCACAACTTCCTCAACCTGCCGGGCTCGATCAGCGACATCCTCGCCGAAGCCCGCGCCTACCGCTTCAGCCTGACCATCGCCCACCAGCACCTGTCCCAACTCCCCAAAGACCTCCGCGAAGCCGTCTCCGCCGACGCCCGCAACAAGATTTACTTCGCCGCCTCGCCCGAAGACGCCACCGACCTCGCCCGCCACACCACGCCGCTCCTGGCCCCGCATGACCTGTCCCACCTGGGGGCCTACCAAGCCGCCGCCCGCCTCATGGACGGCAACACCCCCACCCCGCCCTTCACCTTCCGCACCCGCCCACTACCCGAATCGATCCCCGACCGGGCCGGCGCAGTCCGCAACGCATCACGCGAACGCTTCGCACCCCAGCACACCGCACGCTCGATCCCCGAGGTCGGTCTGCGAGATCTGGGCGCCTCACCACTCACACCATCGACACCCGTCGAAAGTCCCGACGGGCCGACCACAGCGACCGCCGATGCCGCACCGCCTGCGGAGGAAGAGCAGCGATGACCCGCCCCCGCACGACCCGTACTCGGCTACGCGGAACCCAGATCCGGGCTCCACGTGTCTCCGCTGAGGTGGTCGCAGAGCTGGCCTATCGGCTGACCGTCCGTGATCGGAACCTGCTGGCCATGGTCTGGGAACACCGCGTCCTGACCACCGGGCAACTCACCCGCCTGTTCTTCCCCACGCCGGAAAGAGCCCGGCAGCGCCTCAACCACCTTTACAACCACCACGCTCTTCTCCGGTTCCGTCCCTGGGCGCCTGTTGGCTCCAAGCCCTGGCATTGGGTTCTCGGCCCGGCCGGCGCACACGTCCTGGCCGTCGAGCAGGGCCAGAGCACCGCCGAGTTCGGCTACCGGCAGGACACCGCCACCGCCATCGCAGTCTCACCCCGCCTCGCCCACCAGATCGGCGTAAACGAATTCTTCGTCTCATTGCACGCTCACGCTCGGCGTCAATGCGGCGCCGTGGAGCAGTGGTGGTCGGAACATCGCTGCGCGGCCCTGTGGGGTGATCTGGCCCGGCCGGACGCCTTCGGCCGCTGGACCGAGCCCCCCATCGACGGCACCGCGGCCACGCTGGACTTCTTCCTCGAACACGACACCGGCACCGAAACGCTCGCCCGGGTCACTGCCAAACTCGGCGGCTACGCCGACCTCGCCGAAGCCACTGGCACCACCACGCCCGTCCTGTTCTGGCTCCCCTCGCCCAAACGCGAGGCCAACCTCCGCCGCCTCCTTGGCACACCCGAGATCCCGGTCGCCACCGCCGTCCACACGTCCGACACCTCACTCGACGGGCCCGCCGGACCGGTCTGGCAGCCCGCCGGCGCCACCGGCCCTCGGCGCCGCCTCGGGGACCTCGCGCACCTGTGGGCAACCGTCCCCCGCCACGACCACACCCAAGAAGGCGATCATGATGCGGCAGGCTCCTGATGCCGCTCGCCATCGGCGCGGCTGTCGGCGTCCTGACGCTGCTGGCCGTGCTCGTCGCGGTGATCGGTGCTGTCATCCCTGGCTCCGGAGAGGCCGTCTGCCAGCCTGCGCCCAGCAACTCCACCGCCAATATCCCGCCCGCGTATCTGGCGCTCTACCGCAAGGCCGGAGCCGAGTACGGGATCGGATGGAACGTGCTGGCCGCCGTCGGGAAGGTCGAGTCCGACCACGGACGCGGCCCCGGCCCGGGCATCCGCACCGGCACCAACTCCGCAGGAGCCGCCGGGCCCATGCAGTTCATCTCGGGGACCTGGAAGGCGTTCGGAGTGGACGGCGACAAAGACGGCCGAAAGGACATCTACAACCCTGCGGACGCGATCCCAGCCGCTGCCCGCTACCTCAAGCACAACGGCGCGCCCGGCAAGATCCGCGCCGCCCTCTTCCAGTACAACCACTCCGACCAGTACGTCGACCTCGTTCTTCAGCAAGCTCGCACCTACACCGCACACGAAGCCGACTTGGCTGGTGGCGGCTGCGCTGGCACTGGAACCTTCACGGCGCTGCCGCCGGGCAAGGCGGCCGCAGAGGCGATCGCATTCGCCCGCGCGCAACTCGGCAAACCGTATGTGTGGGGCGCCACCGGGCCAGGCGCCTTCGACTGCTCCGGCCTGACCTACGCCGCCTACCGCGCCGCCGGGATAAGCATCCCGCGCGTGTCCGGCGCCCAATGGCGGCACGGCCCTCGCATCCCCATCGGACGCGAGCAGCCAGGCGATCTGGTGTTCTTCAACTCCGGACCAGGCACCTCGACCAATAGTCCCGGGCACGTCGGCCTGGTGATCGGGGGCGGAAAGATGATCGCCGCGCCGCATACCGGCACCGTGGTGCAGGTCCAGTCCTACCGCCGCTCCACCTTGCTCGGCTTCACCCGACCGGCCGCGCATCGGCGAGCAAAGGCACCGGGGAGAGGAGCCGACCGGTGATCGATCGGCTAATCAAGGCGACCACAGCGCTGGCGGTGGTGGCGGTCGCCGCCGTCGCCGCGCTCATCTCCTACGCGCACATGCTCGACCTCGTCCGCACCCACGGCGAAACCGGTGTGACGGCACAACTCGTCCCGTTCACCGTGGACGGTCTCATCTTGGCAGCGTCGATGGTGACCCTGGACGCCAGCCGCCGCGACCGGCCCGTACCGGCGCTGGCCGGGTGGAGCCTGGCGGCAGGCATCTGCGCCACAGTGGGCGCCAATGTGGCGCACGGCACCGCGCACGGGCCCATCGGGGCCCTGGTCAGTGCCTGGCCCGCCCTGGCCCTGGTCGGCTCATTCGAGCTCCTGATGGCCCTGACCCGGATGCCGGTAACGCCTCCAGGAACCGCTCTGGATGCCCAACGCATCAGGCTGGAGCAGCCCAACTCGGACGGCACCAGTCTGGCGCAGACCCCGGAACAGGCCATCTTGGCCGAGTACCGAGCCAGCCTGCACGGGCCGGGCCGACCGGTCTCCCAGCGCTATCTGGCCGAGAAGTACGGCATCGACCGCCGTAAGGTCAAGCAGATCATCACCGGAGCCCAGGACCCCGCCCCGTCCTGAGACGGTGCTCGGACGGGGCAGGAAGGCACGGGCGCCCTTCGACGGAGGCCGTTTGTGGGCAGGTGGCCGGTCAGGCCTCTTCCTGGTCGACGTTGGTGTCAGTGATCCGCCATTCGTCATGCCAGCGGCGAGCGGCGTTGCCAGACACTTGATGGCGGCGCACAGTGCCCGCCTTTCCAGGTGCCGCAGGGCCTTACCGGTGGCAGCGGGGCTGATCGAGGCCGCTGCCGTGTTCTGGGCGACGGTCATGGCGGTGGCGATAGTGGCCAGCATGAGCAACAACCGGTGGGTTCGGATCAAGACTGAGGTCCCCATCGCCGCTGGACCTGGGGTGAAGCGCCTGTCCAGAGATCCGTGGGCTGTCTGGACAAACTTCAGGCAGAGTGAAACATACTCACTTCTCCTGACGATCCTATGATGTAGGTGAAGTCAAGGAGGCCCGGGTGACTCTGGCGATTGTCCGTGATCTACGTGACCAGCGGGTTCCAGCTAGCCGGGAAGAGCTCATCGACTTCGAGACCGATGTGCTGGCTGGGTTCGTGCTCGCGAGGTCTTCGGCCGGACTCGCGGACGGCACGATCCGCTCCGACATGCTTCAGCTGGAGATGATGCGGCGCTGGTTCGATCGCCCGCTGTGGGAGATGGAGCCGGCTGATGCCGACGTCTACTTCGGCAAGGTGCTGCGGGACGCCAGCCCTGCAACGCGCAAGGGGCGCGCCAGCGCACTGACGGTGTACTTCCAGTTTCTGGAGCTGCGGCATGCCGTTGAGCTGTTCAACATCGTCGGCCGCCGGGTGGAGTGCCCGCTGGATGAGATAAACCGGCCGCAGTTGTCGGTCGAGGTGCAGTTGCGGGTCCCGCCTTCGGAGGCCGAGATCGAGCAGTTGTACGCCGGCTGGCGGGACGATCTGGCCGTGTGCCGCAAGTTCGCTCCGGCGGCGCGCAACTACGCGGCCGCGCGGCTGGCGGCCGATGTGGGTTTGCGCATCAACGAGGCCCGGAGGCTGGATTTGGAGGACGTTCGTTGGGATGTGGGCCGGTTCGGGAAGCTGCACGTCCGGCACGGCAAGGGCGCCCGGCGTCGCGGTCCCAAGCCGCGGCTGGTGCCCTTGATCAACGGAGCTGACCGCAGTCTGCACTGGTACATCGAGGATGTGTGGGGCTACTTCGACCTGGACCACACTCGGCCTGGAGCGCCGCTGTTCCCCTCCGAGCGCAAGAACCAGGACGGTTCGTGCTGCCGGGTGACATCGGATGCGTTCCGCTACTCGCTGGCCGAGGCGACGGTGAGACATCTTCCGGCGTGGACGGGCCGGCTCACTCCGCACGTGCTGCGGCACTACTGCGCGTCCCAGCTATATAGGGGAGGAATGAGCCTGCTGGCCCTCCAGGAACTCCTCGGACACGCCTGGACCGGTACCACGGTCCGATACGTCCATGTCAATCACACGCATGTCGAGGACGCCTGGGTGCAGGGGCAGCAGCGCGCGACCGACCGGTGGAAGGGACTGGCCTGACATGAGGTGGAACCTGCGGTTGGCCGCGGCCAACCGCGGCATCTGGAAGGCCAGCGAACTGCAGCGGATGCTTGCTGAGCGAGGCATGGTCATCAGCGCGGGGAAGATGTCGGGCCTGTGGTCGGGACAGCCCAACAGCGTCCGCCTGGACGAGCTAGACGTCATCTGCGCCGTGCTCGGCTGCGGCGTGCAGGAGCTGTTGCTGCCTGAACCCGATAGCGTCCCCGCCCCAGAAGCCGATGACCAGCAGCGGAAAGCCGCCGGGCAGCCACCTTCGGTGGCGCCTTCGGTGGCGCCCCGGCCTCGACGCCGTCGCTCGCTGCCACCCCGTTGAACTGCCGACACTGCGGCACGCCGCTGCCGGAAGGATCGCGCCGCGATCGGCTCTTTTGCAACCGACGCTGCCGTGACGCCTTTGGCCGCGACAGGGAGGCCGGGGGGCTTGCGCCCCTGGGCCGCTGGCGGCATCCCGCGCTCACTGCCGACGAGCCCGTCCTGGCGGCCGCGGCCGCCATGGCACAGGAACTGGCAGAACTGCACGGCTGGTCGCCAACGACCTTGCTGAATACCCTCGACGGTCTGACCGCGGTGCTCGCCCGACCCGTCCCGGACCAGCAGATCACGCTCAGCGACATCCACGCCCTGCGGGGACCCGGGTCTACTCCCCGGATATCTGAGGTCCTCAGCGATATCGGGTTGATCATCGTCGACGACACAGTCGCGCCGATCCGCGCCTGGATCGATCGGCGCACCAGCCAGTTGCCCGCTGGGTTCGCCGACGACGTGCGAGCGTGGCTACTGGTCTTGCTGGACGGAGAGGAGCGGGCGCGGCCTCGGGCCCACTCCAGCATCTACGCCTACTTCGGCGCGGTCCGGCCGTTGCTGAAGGACTGGGCGGTGCGCCGCCGCCATCTGCGGGAGATCACCGCGACCGACATCACCACCGGACTTGGTCCATTGACCGTCGCCCAGCGCTGCCTTGCGATCAACGCCCTGCGGTCGCTGTTCCGCTTCGCCAAGAGACGCGGCCTGATTTTCACCGATCCCACGACCCGGTTGACCCTGCCCACCGTCGATGCCACCTTCCTTCCGATGACCGAGGAGGAGATCCGGGCCGTTGAGCAGCTCACCACCACCCCGTTGCAACGGATGGCGGTCGCCCTGGCCGCCGTCCACGCCGCCCGCCAGGCCGCGATCCGGCTCCTTACCTTGCGGGACGTCGACCTGCCCAACCGACGCATCACCCTGGCCGGGCACCGGCAACGCTTGGGCGAGCTGCCCTTCCGCACGCTGGTGACCTGGCTTGAACACCGCCGCGCGACCTGGCCGTTCACCCCCAACCCGCACTTGGTGCTGTCAGCCAAATCCGCGCTCGGCCAAGGACCGGTCTCGCGGACCTTCCTGAGGGCGCACGTGTCCCAGCGCGGGGTCGATCTGGAACGCATCCGCCGCGACCGGCTGCTACACGAAGCGCTCACCGCCGCCCCCGACCCGCTGCACCTGGCCTTGGTCTTCAACGTCTCCCACACCACCGCCGCCCGCTACGCCGCGGTCGCCCGGCGCATCCTGCAACCCGCGCTCTGATCGGCCCACCGGGTACCAGCCCCTGCGTGTGCACGACACCCGTGCTCTGCCACCGTTGTGGGCCTGCGCCTCCTGACCGGGGGCCGCCAGGCCGGCCGTCGCCGGAGCCGGTGGGCGGGCAGCAGGTCCGCAGGTAGCTCTGCAGTCTGGTGAGAGGGGATCTCGACCTGGAATGCCCGCCCCGGTCCGGCCAGGGTCCTGGACGAGGCCGACTGTGATGCCGTGCGGAGCCGGTGCGAACAGCGCAGCAGTCCTCGTCCCCTGGTCTGTGCAACGAACGCATCAGTGAAGTTTCAATCCGTACTCAGGACGCCGCGACCGCACGTGCCAGCAGCGGCATAAACGCCGACCGGCCGCCTGCTCACCCGGCTACGGTTCCCGGCCCGATCCGCATCATTCGGTGTCAGAGCCGTTCTCAGCTGCCGGAGGGGGTGCCTCTGGCTCGCGCGCAGGCAGGACCGGCAGCATCGCCCGAACCGCGGGGGCCGAACTCATCACGCCGACGCTCACCCCCCTTCGAAACATGCCCGTGCCGCGCGGGTGGCCCTCATTTGTCGAGGTGATGCTGGGGAAGGCTTTGTGGGCGTGGTGGTGGCGGTCGCTTTTGAGCGAAGGCGCGCCCGGCTTTGGTGATGCCTGGGCGCAGGGCTACGAACCACCGGTCGGTCTCCTGCCATTGTTCGGCGACGGTGGCGCGGCAAGCGGTGGCGAGAATGGGGGCGGCGTCGGCGGATACGTGAGCCCAGGGGAACCATTCGCCGACCGCACGGCCCGATCGCAGGCGTAGCGCTTCGGTCCGCGACGGCGCGCCCGGCGGGTCCACCTCGGCCAGCACCTGGCCACTCGGCGCCAGCAGTGCCAGGACGCGGCGCAGCAGCGTGGCGGGGTCGCCGCCGATGCCGATGTTGCCGTCGGCCAGCAGTACCGTCTGCCATAGTCCGGCTCCCGGCACCCGCCCGAACACGTCCCGGCACAGCGCCGGACCGCCCGCCTCGATCGTCAGCGCGACCGCGGGCTCGGCGATGTCGATGCCGAGCACCGGGATCTCGCGCCGCGCCAGCGCCACCGTCAGCCGTCCCGGCCCTGACCCGACGTCCAGGGTGGCGCCCGTGCAGCGGTCCAGCAGCCCGGCGTCGCCGCGGCGCAGCGCCAGCCAGTCCTGTACTGGCAGCGGACGACGGCGTCCGTCTGCGTGCTCGATCTCTACCGTCGCGGCGCCCCGCAGCGCCTCGTCGTACAACTCGCCGATCATGCCGGGACGGTCCTGGTTCCGGGCCAGGTCCCCAGCGCCCGCACCGCGAACCACCCGGCGGGCGCCTGCGTAGCGACCGCCTCGGCGTGGGCGGGGGTGTACGTATCGGTCGGCTCCGGCGGCTCGCTCATGGCGAGCCCGGCGGAGCGCCGTCGCGTCAGCGGCAGAGCCTTGGCCTCCTTGAGGAAGGGCAGAATCACATCGATCACAACATCAACATTACGATACGCAACCAGATGACTCCTCTTAGTGTTCCGAGTTCATAGTTGCTGCGCGGCCCAGCTCTCCAGGTCGCACTGTCAGTCAGGTGCGACACCTGGCCCGAGGGCAGCGCCAACTGCGAGGTTGCCGAGCGGCGCAACATCGAGTGTCGGCGCACCCCTACACCGAACGCGGCGACACTGAAGTTCACTCGGCCGAAACGCCCTTCGTGCCGAGTCATTTGCCGCGGATCCGGCGGTGTTGCGAGGCGTTCCCCAGGCGCTGGGCGTAGATGAGGGCGCTGAGGGCGAACAGGGCGGCGGTGATGAGCAGCCAATGACCGAGGTATGCCTGCTGGGTGCGTCCGGTGGCGGCGAGGTAGCTGGTCCGCCCCTTCTGCAGGATCAGGGGAAAGAACAGAAGGAACAGGAGTCCCGCTCCCATTGCCGGCACCCTGATGTGGTTCACCGCCGGAACGGGGAGCGGTGTCGCGGCGCTTGAGGGGCGCAGCGCCCGGAGGGCTCGGATGAGGGATCGGTCGGCGAGGGCGTACAGGGGGAACGCGACGAGGTCGTGTCCGACGACGGCGCCGGCGAACCAGACCAGGATCCAGGGCCAGTGCGGGGTCGGGATGGTCTGAACGGCGGCATAGCCGGCCAGTGCGAAGCACACCATCAGGGCGAGCAGGTGCAGCGGGGCGGCGCCGTAGAAGTTCTTGACGGTCGTCAGCGTGTGCCGCATCTCAGGTGTCCCGGAATGCGATGGAGCGCATGTCCCCGAATGCGATGGAGTGCACCCATTTGGTGTTGTGGACGCCCGGCAGCGCGGGGACGATCACGCGGGCGGGGTAGCCGTGGTCCAGAGACAGATCGGCGCCGTTGACCTTCAGAGCCAGCAGCGCGTCGGGGTCCAGGACCTGGTTGGACTGCAGGGTGGCCCGGTTGAAGGCCCCGCCCTCCTGCAGGGACTGCACGTGCGCCGAGGGCGGATGGTCGGCGCCGACGAGGGAGGCGAGGTCACGCAGCCGGACACCGGTCCAGGTCTGCACGGTCGACCAGCCTTCGACGCAGGCGATGGGCAGCCTGGCGGTGTGCTGCGGCATGGCCAGCAGCTCGTTCCGATCCAGCCGAACCGCGCGGCCGCCGCCGGTCAGGGTCAGAAACCAGCCGCCGCCGACGTCGGCGTTGATCCCCGCCGCGGCGGCGGTGTGATTGACCGGGAAGTCGTGCGGTGTGTCCCGATAGCCGCCTCGCGGGGCCAGCAGCGCGATACTCCGGGCGGTTCCGCCGATGCTCTGCCCTGCGACCATGACGGCGGTCAGGGCGCTGCCGCCGCCCACCAAAGCAAGCGCGCCTCGGCGGCTGAGCGTTGCCGGGGCCGGATCGCTGGCCACCAGTCCGTCGGGATCAGCGGATTCAGGCTGGGTGGCGGCGCGAGAGGTCCGAAGTTCCCGGCGGAGGGACGGTGAGCGCAGGGCACGGATCAAGCGCGGCAGCTTGATGGTCACGTGCGAGACGAAGGCGCCGATGAACACCCAAGCACCGAAGTAGTGGGCGGTATAGAAGTCGAACCTGAACACGTACCAGTACTGGATGTCCAGGACACCGGTGACGATCTCGAACAGGATGCCGCCCACTAGAAGCAGTAGAGAGAGCCGTTCCAGCATCTGGGCGAGCGAACGGGCGGGCGGCCAGACGAACAGCTTCGGCAGCACCGACCACAGCTTGGCCAACACGACCGGCACCATCACCAGTCCGAGGCCGACGTGTATTCCCTGGTTGAGACGGTACAGCCACGCCGGTCGGGTCGGCCAGGCGAAGTACGGCAGGTGCAGCAGGCCGACATGGGCCGGGAACGCCTGCCCGAACCACGGTGCGTACGCCACGTACGACACCAGCCCGGTGATGATCACCAAAGGAAGCGTCCCCAGCAGGACCGCCCCCAACACCGACGTCAGCCACGGCCCTCGCAGGGGGCTGCGCCACGCTCGGGCACGACCGACCCCTGGTGGACGCGCTCGCTCCAAGGCGCGCCAGAACTTCACCGGAAAACCAAAGGCGGCCGTCCCCGCGGACCCACGCCGATCAGGCGCGGCCACGTTCCCCCACCCGCCGATCAGATGGACCGCGAGGACCGCACCGACCTGTGCCCGCCCAGGTCGGTGCACGTTCCATCGCTTTCATGATGGACGCATCCGCTCGCCATGAAGAAACCCAGCCGCCACCATAAATTACTTTGCGCAAATCATGTTTCCCTCCAAGAGGGCACCAAGGGCGACCCTCGTCACCGGCCCAATGGATGCCGTTCACCTGGAAGGGTATATTGCTCACGCCTCCAGGAAGCGCAAACGGACATTCATGGCAATTTTCGACATCGCATTTCAATATAGGCGCGAAAGATCCGACGAAGTAGGAATGCGCTCGCGGCGGTCGATGGAAGCGGCTTCTGGATTGCCGTGATGCCACGTCACCCACTTGCCGCAGGACGGCTTTCCGTCACGTCATCGTGAGCTGAAAGGAGCACCGCAGGCATGGGGACCACCGCGAACTGGCGGAGAAACCAGGCGAGGCGAGGGGGAGACCGGTCCGGCCGGCTGCGTATGGCCGGGCTGGTGGCTCTCATCATCGCCATGGCGGCGGTCGCGGTGATCGTGGTCGGGATCGCCCGCAGGGGTCCCTCCACGGGCGGCGTCTCGGTGCCGGCGGGAGGCGGCGGCGCTGATGCCGTGAGCCGCTACCAGCAAAGATTGCGAGCAGTTCCCGGCGACTACCAGACCTGGGCGGATCTGGGAGGAGCCTATGTCGAGCAGGCCCGGATCAGCGCCGACCCCTCCTACTATCCCAAGGCCGAGGGTGCGCTGCGGCGATCTCTCACGTTGCGCCCCGCCGGCAACGATGCGGCGATGGTCGGGATGGGCGCGCTGGCCAACGCACGGCACGACTTTCGCTCCGCAGCACGCTGGGGGGAGCAAGCCAAGAAGACCAACCCCTCCAGTCCAGGGGTGTTCGGTGTTCTGGCCGATGCCTACACCCAACTGGGGGACTACGCGGCCGCCACCGCGGCGGTCGGTCGCATGACCCGCTTGGCGCCGGGCGTGTCGTCGTTCACCCGAGCCTCCTACGAGTTGGAGATACACGGTGACCGGAACGGTGCCCGCAAACTTCTGCTCCAGGCGCTGCAGGCCGCATATGTCCCCTCCGATATCGCCTACTGCCGGTACTACCTCGGTGAACTCGCCTTTCATTCAGGTGATTTCACCCAAGCCGCCCATCAATACCGTCTTGCTCATGAGGCTGACCAGACGTATACCCCGGCGCTTGAGGGGATCGCGAAAACGGCGGTGCGTCGCGGCGATCACGGCTCCGCGGTCAAGGCGTACCAGACGGTCGTGGGCCGGATGCCGCAGCCGCAGTACATCATGGAGTACCTGGAGCTTCTGAACGCTCTGGGGCGCAGGGATCAGGCCGCCCAGCAGAGGCGGCTGTTGGACACCACCCAGCGGCTGCTCGCCGCAGGCGGTGTGGCCGACGACCTGTCGGCCTCGGAGCACGCCGCCGACAACGGCGACGCGCCCCGAGCGCTCCGGTACGCCCGCGCCGAATGGCGCCGCCGCCACCACGTGGTCGTCGCCGACGCCTTGGCCTGGGCTCTGCATCTGAACGGCAGGGACCGGGAAGCGCTTGGGTTTGCGGAGAAGGCGACACGGCTGGGCTGGCGGAACGCCCAGTTCTATCAGCACAAGGCCGTCATCGAAGAGGCACTCGGCGACCACCGGGCCGCTCGCCGCGACCGCGTCAAAGCCTTTCGCGCCAACCCGCGCCTGGACGAGAAGATCCCCGCGTTGGGAAGAGTCACGTGAGGGACTCACCGCACCGCCTGCTGCCGACACTAGGGGCCATGGCTGCAGCGAGGGCCGTATCGGCCGGGGTTGCGCTCGTGGTGTTTCCGCTCGCGTTGACATTGCTGGTGGTGGTCGTGCTGATGGGGGTCGGGGTTGGCCCGGTCTCGGCCGCAACGGCGCATCCGCTGGGCAACTTCACCATCAATCACTACAACGGGCTGACGCTGCGCAGCGACCGTGTGGATGACCTGGCGATCGTGGACTCCGCGGAGATACCCACTCTGCAGGCACGGGACACTGTCGACACCGACCACGACGGCACGGTCAGTTCGACCGAATCGGACGGTTACGCACGCGGTCAGTGCGCCCGGTTGAGCCGGGCCGTTTCGGTTAAGGTGCAGGGAAGACTGCTGGTTTGGCGGATCCGGTCCTCGTCCTTCGTTTATGTCCCGGGCGCGGCGGGCTTGCTGACCAGCCGCACCACCTGTGCTCTGACCGCCGCGACGTCTCTCAGGCCGGGGTCGCACGTGGTCTTCACCGACGGCTTCCGTAGCGATCGCATCGGCTGGCGTGAGATCACCGCGGTCGGCGACGGAATTCAGCTCGACCACCCTCCGGTTCCGCGCCGCAGTGTCAGCCGGCAGCTGCGGCGCTACCCCGGTGACCTTCTCGCTTCCCCCTTGGACGTTCGCACTGTCACGCTGCGGATCGGCGATGGAGGGGGCTCCTCGGTCGGAGTGCTGCCGCGGCTGCCCTCCGCGGGAATCTTCGCCCGAGCGGTCAATCAGCTGAACGGCCGCTTCGACGCGCTCGTCGCCTCCCGAGAACTGACCTTCCCCATCGGCCTTCTCGCCCTAGGTCTCGCGCTGGTCCTCGGCGCGTCCCATGCCGCGATGCCCGGCCACGGCAAGACCGTCATGGCGGCCTATCTCCTGGGCCGCCGCCGCAACCTGCGCGGCGGCCTGCGCGACGCCGTCATCGTCGCGGCCACCGTCACCCTCACCCACACCGCGGGCGTCCTGATCCTTGGGCTCCTGGTCAGCGGCTCGGCAGCACTGGCCGGGGAATCGCTGCTCAAGGTCCTCGGCGTCATCAGCGGACTGATCGTGGCCGGCATCGGGATCGGGTTGCTGCGCAGTGCATGGCGAGCCCGCCGAACACCCCATCCCACCCTCGAGGTTCGCGAGGACGTCGCCATACCGGTCGCAGCGATGGCTGGGCATCCCCCCATACCGTCCCCCGAACCCACCCACAGCCATGGCCACAGCCATGGCCACGGGCATGGCCACGGGCATGGCCACGGGCTGGTGCACAGGCACGAGAAGCGGCCGAATGAGGGTTCTCGCCGGAGCCGGCTGCTCGGGTTGGGAATTGCCGGGGGACTGGTGCCCAGTCCTTCGGCACTGGTGGTGCTCCTCGGCGCGATCGCACTCGGCCGTTCCGGATTCGGCGTCGCGCTGGTCCTCGGGTACGGCGCGGGCATGGCAGCCACGCTCACCGCCACCGGACTCCTGTTGGCCCGCCTCAGTGACGTGCTGCATCGGGTGCCGTTTTGTCGACGCGCCTGGAATCTGGCCGGGTACACCCGGATCGTGACCGCCGGGCTGGTCATCGTTGTGGGGACCGGGCTGGCCCTTCGCGGCCTTACCGGCTCGGTCTGAACCCTCCTCTGCAAACAGCGCGCCATGCCCGGTGGATCGCGTTCGGTCTTGAGCGGTACCAGAGCCCTGCAAAGTTGATCACGTCGGGGGTCGTTTCCCTTTCCGTAGGGGTCTGCACAAGGACCGTGTTCGGTCCCTGTTGCGGATGGTTCTTCAAATGTTGATCAACTCCGATTCAGAGATCTGCTGGCGGGGCGTTTCGGTCCCCGGTGGGGTAGGAGGCGATTCAGTGATCAGCTGCGGAGTGGGCCCTCTGATGTCCGTGTCCGCGATCGACCGGAGGAGACAGACCGAATGCGCCAATTGCGTGAGCGGGTGCGCGCAAATCGCGCCCTAGTCGCGGCTGCGGCGGCGGGAACGCTCGGTGTGGCCAGCATGCTGGCCACGCTGGGCCCGGGGACGAGCACGGCATCGAGCCATCGCGAGGCGCCGCTCATCGCCAATGACCCCCAAGCCGACAACACCGACGTGTACGCCTTCACCAGCCCCGACTCCCCGGACACCGTATCCCTCGCCGCGAACTGGATCCCGTTCGAAGAGCCCAACGGGGGCCCGAACTTCTACCCATTCGCCACAAACGCGCGATACAACATCAAAATTGACAACGACGGCGACGGGTACGCCGATATCACCTACCGGTGGACGTTCCGCAACGAAGACCGCAGGGGCAATAAGACGTTCCTGTACAACAACGGGCCCGTCAAGTCTCTGCGTGATTCGACGCTCTTGTTCCGGCAGCATTACACCGTAACCAAGATCACCAAGGATCGGACGCGGACTCTGGTCAAGGACGCGATCGCCGCGCCGTCCTTCGTCGGCAAGGCCTCAATGCCCAACTACGCCGCCCTGCGGCAGCAGGCCATCACCTCACTGCCGGGGGGAGGAAAATCCTACGCCGGCCAAGCCGATGACTCGTTCTTCCTGGACCTGCGGATCTTCGACCTGCTCTACGGCGGCGACCTCAGCGAGACCGGCACCGACACCCTGAAGGGGTACAACGTCAACAACATCACGCTGCAGGTCCCCAAGGCCGACCTGGCGCTCAAGGGAAACGCCGCCCGCAACCCCGTGGTCGGCGTCTGGTCCACCACCGACCGCAAGGGAGCGGCCGTCAGCATCGACAAGGCCCCGGCGGGCACCTACCGGCAGGTCTCACGACTGGGGAACCCGCTGATCAACGAGGTGATCTCGCCAGCCGGGCTGAAGGACGCCTTCAACCGGCTCGACCCCTCCCAGGACCACACCGTCCAACCGCTGGTGAACCGGGTCCTCGATCCTGAGGTGCCGCAACTGATCGAGAAGATCTACAAGATCAAAGCACCGGCCACCCCGCGCAAGGACCTGTCGGAGATCTTCCTGACCGGGATCTCCAAGAATTCCGGCGGTCCGATCAAGGCCGACCTCAACTCGCAACTGCTGAACAAGGACGTCGACCCCAAGCGGTTCACCCCAGCCGAGGAACTGCGGCTGAACATGGCCGTCCCTCAGACCGCCAAACCCAACCGGCTCGGAGTCCTCGCCGGTGACCTGCAGGGCTTCCCCAACGGGCGGCGGCTCACCGACGACGTCGTCGACATCGAACTCCAGGCGCTTGAAGGCGCCGCGCAGACCGGCAAGCTCGTCCCCGCCCTGGCCAAGGGCGACCGCGTCGACCGCAACGACAAGCAGTTCGGCCGATCCTTCCCCTACCTCGCCCTTCCCCACAACAGCGGGTCGGGCAAGGCCATGCCCAACGGCGGAGCCGGCACCGGAGGCGGATCCACCTCCGGCCTGCAACACACCGGCCTGCTCGGTCTAGGGGCCGCGCTGCTGGCCGCGGCCGCCGGAGCCCTGGCGCTCCACCGGCGCAGCCGCGCCATCACAGCCGTTGAATGATCCTTCGCACTGCCGCAGCGCGCCTGCACACCGCGCAGACAGCACTGCGGCCCGCCGCAGGCCGCCGGGACGACGCCGTCCCGGCGGCCGCAGCGGCCCTGGCCATCACCGGGGCCGGCGTCATCGCCTTCACTTTCGCCACCCAGCGACACGCACCGCAGCCGCCACTCACCGCTGGCGCGCCACCTCAAGTACCGGCCGGCACCCCAGCCTCCGGCCCCATCGCACAACCATCCGCTTCTCCGCTGCCCTACGCCGTTCCGACCACGATCAAGATCCCCGCGATCAAGGTGAGCGCGGCGATCACCACGCTCGGGTTGAACCATGACGGCACCCTCCAGGTCCCCCGACCCGGACCCGACTACGACAAGGCCGCCTGGTACACCGGCTCAGCCGCCCCCGGCCAACCAGGAACCGCCGTCATCGAGGGGCACCTGGACTCCGCCCGCAACGGCCCCTCGGTTTTCTACCGGCTCGGAGCCACCCGCCCCGGCGACCTGATCACCATCACCCGCGCCGACCACCAAGACGCGATCTACCGCGTCGACACCGTCAAGCGCTACCGCAAAACCGCCTTCCCCACCGACACCGTCTTCCGCGACACCGACACCCCCTCACTCCGGCTGATCACCTGCGGCGGCCACTTCGACACCCGCACCCACCACTACACCGACAACACCGTCGTCTTCGCCACCCTCACCCCGCCCGTCACCCCGCCCCACCACACGCCTTACGACTGGCCCGCGCCGTCGCCGGGAGCGTCTAATGAACGGCGGATCCGGTGATCAAGGAGACGCCAGGTGACTGACCCCGTCGTTGAGGACCAGTCCGCTGAGCAGCCGGTCCAGGAGCCGCAGGGTGCGGCGTCGGATGAGCAGCTGATCTCGATGCTGGTGGAGCATGCTCGGACCCAAGAGCTGCAGCTAACCGGCGAAGGCGGGCTGTTACAGCAGCTGACCAAGCGGGTGCTGGAGTCGGCTCTGGAGGGCGAGATCACCGACCACGTCGGCTACGACAAGCACGATGCGTCCGCGGTGTGGATCCTGCGGCTGGCAGACCCGGCCTCGACCTGGCTGACCGGCCAGGTCCTCACCATCGACGGCGGCCTGGAACTCGCCTGACCTCAGGAACGAGTGCGCACAGCAGCAGGACTGAGGGGTTCGGCTCGGGCAGGGCCGCCCAGCTCATGATCCGATCGCGGGCCTGTCTACTCCGGGCTGGAGGCCGGGAGCAGGCGGTTGAGGAGCTGGGAGACGGTGACGACTCCGGCCATGGGGCCGTCGGTGCGGCGGGGGTCGGCGGACACGGCGGCGATGGGGCTGTGGGCGGCGGCCATGACGCTGGCGATCTCGATGGCGGTGGCGTCGCCGTCCACGACCGGGGGCGGGGTCTTGTCCTTGGGCAGCAGGTCGGCGACGGTCTTGCCGACGAGCTTGGCGCAGAGTTTGTCGGCGTGGTCCTCGTCGTAGACGCGGGCGAGTGCGGGGTCGTCCTGCACGTACTGCGGGATGATGGATCCCAGCAGTTGGGAGCCCGGGAGCACGGCCTTGGGGCGGTGGTCGCCATCGACAACGATCAGGCCGGGCAGCTGGTGCTCGGCCAGCAGCCGCGCGGCTTCCAGCGCGCTCGTCTCGGGCGTCACAGTGGGGAATTCCACGGCTAGTTCTCGGGCTCGCACAGCTGTGACGCTACCCCACCTGTCGGCGGCCAGTTGGGATTCCCCACTGGCGGCCACTTAGCGGGGAGTTATCTGGCCGCCGATCGTCACAGTGCGTTGATGTTCACGCGGCAAACCCTGGATTCAGGGGACGGGCGTCAGCGGGGGCGGGGGCGCTGTGATTGTTTCTTGTCAGGTGAGTTCGAGGCCGCCGTCGATGGTGAGGACTTGGCCGGTGAGCCAGGTGGTGGCCGGGTCGGCCAGGCGCAGGATCCAGGCGGCAACCTCGTCGGGTTCGCCGCGGCGGCCGAGCGGGATGCGGGCAGCCTCCTCATGCTTGATCTGTTCAATGGTCGTCTCGGGGAGGCCGGCGGCTTCCAGGGCCTGGCTCTCGGTCGGTCCAGGCGCAAGTGCGTTGACGCGGATACCACCAGGGGCCAGTTCGACGGCCCAGCTTCGGGTGAGCTGTTCGAGGGCAGCCTTGGAGGCGGCGTAGTGCGCGCCGCCGGGCAGGGGCCTGTGGCCGTAGGTGCTGGAGACGTTGACGATTGCGCCCTTGGTGCGGCGCAGGTGGCGCAGGGCGGCGCGGGCCAGCAGGCTCGGCGCGGTGACGTTGAGGTCGAACAGGCTGGTGATGCCTTCGGCGGTGGTCTCGGCCAAGGGCATCACCTGGGTGGCGCCGGCGTTGTTGACCAGCACGTCCACGCGGCCCCACCGCTCGGCGGCGGCCTCGGCCACCTGCCGGGGGACGTCCGGGTCACGCAGGTCGGCCGGATGGGTGTCGATCCCGGGATACGCGGCGGCGGTTTGGGCCAGCGCGTCCTTGCGGCGCCCGACGCCGAGCACGTGGGCTCCGGCGCGGGCGAAGGCGTGCGCGGTGGCACGGCCGATGCCCGACCCGGCTCCGGTGACGATGATGACCCGGCCGGTGAGGTCCCCTCTGGAGAGGTCGTCGTGCTGCTGGCTGGTCACACTCACCCCTTCGTTCGAAGTTCGTAGAACGTCGAACAAAGTAGCATGGTCATCATGAAGCAGGCGCGGCATCCGGAACCGGGCGAGATGACCCTCATGGAGGTGATGGGCGCGCTCAGTGATCCGATCCGCGTCGGGCTGGTGCGGGTGCTGGCTGACGGCGGCGAGCGGGGCTGGGGTGAGCTGTGCGCCCCGGTGGCCAAGTCAACTCTCAGCCATCACCTGCGCGTGCTGCGCGACGCCGGGGTGACCCGGACCCGCCAGGAAGGCACCCGCTGCTTCGTCGAACTGCGCCGCGACGACCTGGAGACCCGCTTCCCCGGTCTGCTGACCGCGGTCCTCGGCGCCGCCGACGGCGACGACGTCGGCGGCCAGGTGGGTCTTAACGCCGACGCACCCCCGACCTGACCGTTCGCGCAACTCCACGCGGACATGGCTGGTGTGGGCGCGCTGCCACCTCTGTCGGGACTCCCGGCGCTGGAGAGTGCGTCGTTCTGCGCCTTAACCACCCCTATGCCCGAGCTGAAACACAACGGAGAGTGACACTGCAACTGGCCTCCGTGGGGAATCTGATCTGGCCGCTGTCACCCCACCGCCGGTGGCGGTACCGAGGTCGTATCACATAGGTGCCGCGTAGAAACGGCGTCAGAATCCCGTTAAGGTCTTGAACCGGTGAGCCGGGAAGCCTGGTCGGCATGTCCTTATTCGTCGACCCTGAAGGGCGCCGGTGCGCCGATGACCGCTCTACTGACCGCGTTCGCGGGCCTGCTGCTGCTGGCCGTGCTGGTGTCCAGCCTGGCCAACCGCACCATCCTGTCAACCGCCGCACTGTTCCTGGTCGGCGGTTTCGTGCTCGGCGACGGCGTCACCGGGGTCGTCTCGTTGAAGCCGGGCGACTCGATGGTGGGCACGCTGGCGGAGCTGGCGCTGTTCGCGGTGCTGTTCACCGACGGCATGCACGCCGGCTGGGCCGATCTGCGTAGTGCGTGGCGGTTGCCCGGCCGCGCGCTGGGCTGGGGGTTGCCGCTTACGCTGGTGGTGACCGCGGTCATGGCGCACTACGTGGTCGGGCTGAACTGGGTGCAGTCGCTGCTGATCGCGGCCGTTCTCACCCCGACCGACCCGGTGTTCGCCGCCGCGCTGGTCGGCAACGACCGGGTGCCGCCCCGGCTGCGGCATCTGCTGAACGTCGAGTCGGGCGTCAATGACGGGCTGATCCTGCCGTTCGTGGTGCTGTTCCTGGCCATCGCCCAGGGCTCGCACGACCTGCACCTGGGTGAGCTGGGCAGCGAGCTGGCCGTAGGCCTGCTGATCGGTGTGGCGGTGCCGTGGGCCGCGATCATGCTGGAGCGCACGCGGCTGTTCGCCATCTCCGCCAAGTACGAGCCGCTGAACGCGGTCGCCATCGGGCTGCTGGTACTGGCGCTCGGCAAGGCCACGCACGGCAACCTGTTCCTGGCCGCGTTCGCCGCGGGCATCACCATCGCCACCATCGGTGACCAGCACCGCAGGGCGTTCGAGGAGTTCGGCGAGCTGGTCGCCGAACTGCTCAAGCTCGCCGCGCTGCTGGTCTTCGGCGCGCTGCTGTCGCTGGCGTTCCTGGGGGACGCCGGCTGGGCGGGATGGGTGTTCGCGGTGCTGTCGCTGGTCGTCGCGCGGCCGGTGGCGATCTGGTTGTCGTTCCTGAGGTCCGGGCTCACCGCCCGCGAGCAGGCCGCGGTGATGTGGTTCGGCCCGAAGGGATTCGCCTCGGTCGTGTACGGGCTGCTCGTCCTGGAATCGGGCGTACCGAATGCCGACAAGATCTTCCACCTGGTCGCCGTGACGATCGTGTTGTCGATCCTGGCGCACTCCTCCACCGACATCGTCGTGGCCCGGGGCTTCGACGACGAGCACGAGGTCCCCGCCTGGTTCGGCAAGAGCCGGGCCCTCGTCCGCCGGACAGGGAAAGCCGACGCCCCAACGACGGACGGTGACTCACCGTGATCGGCTCGGTTACGGTGGTTCCGGGAGTGCCGGGAAGTCTGGTCGGCGTCGTCTCCCTCATGCCCGCTGACCAGGAGGTTCCTTGGCTGCCGTAATCGCGATCGTCATCTTCGTCGCCGCCTACATTCTGATCGCGTCAGAGAAGATCCCGCGCACCGGGGTCGCGCTCGGCGGCGCGGCGCTGATGCTGCTGTTCCACATCACCGACGCGGAGAAGGCGTTCTTCTCCGAAGAGACCGGTGTGGACTGGAACGTCATCTTCCTGCTGCTGGGCATGATGGTGATCGTGTCGGTGCTGCGGCAGACCGGCGTGTTCGAGTACGTGGCGATCTGGGCCGCCAAACGCGCCCGCGGCAAGCCCTACCGGCTCATGGTCATGCTCGTCCTCATCACCGCGGTCGCCTCCGCGCTGCTCGACAACGTCACCACCGTGCTGCTCATCGCACCGGTGACATTCCTGGTCTGCGAACGCCTCGGCCTCAAGGTGATCCCCTACCTCATCGCGGAGGTGATGGCGTCCAACATCGGCGGCACCGCCACCCTCGTCGGCGACCCGCCCAACATCATCATCGCCAGCAAGGGCGGCCTGTCGTTCAACGACTTCCTCGTGAACCTCGCCCCGCTGGTCGTCGGCCTCATGATCGTGTACTGCCTGCTCTGCCGATGGCTGTTCCGCTCCGCGTTCACCTACGACGAGGAGCGCGCCGCCGCCGTCATGAAGCTCAACGAACGCGAGGCCATCACCGACCGGCGGCTCCTCTGGCAAGGACTGTCGGTCCTCACCCTCGTCGTTCTCGCGTTCGTCCTGCACCCGGTGCTGCACTACGAACCCTCGATCGTGGCGCTGCTCGGCGCCGGACTGCTCGTCGCCGCCACCAAGGTCACCACCGAGGACGCACTGCGCGAAGTCGAGTGGCCCACGCTGGTGTTCTTCGCCGGCCTGTTCGTCATGGTCGGCGGCCTGGTCGAGACCGGCGTCATCGGCGACATCTCCAAAGCCGCCGCCGACGCCACCCAAGGCAAACTCGGCGTCGCCACCATGCTGCTACTCGGCGCCTCCGCCGCCCTGTCGGCCATCGTGGACAACATTCCCTACGTCGCCACCATGAGCCCCATCGTCGCCGACCTCGTCCATCAGCAACCCGCCGGCGACGGCCACGTCCTGTGGTGGGCGCTCGCGCTCGGCGCCGACCTCGGCGGCAACGCCACCGCCGTCGGCGCCAGCGCCAACGTCGTCGTCCTAGGCATCGCCGCCCGCAACGGCACCCCCATCAGCTTCTGGACCTTCACCAAATACGGGCTCATCGTCACCACCATCACCGTGGCCCTCTGCATCCCCTACCTTTGGCTCCGCTACCTGTAAGAAGCGAACCGCCCCCTCCGCCGGACCGCTGTAGCACAGGCTCCTTGAGCGTTGCTGTGCTGGGCGGCGTGCTGCTGGGATGGTTCCTGCGCGCCGATCCGGCCTCGGCCGCCATCACGGCTGGGCGTTCCCCAGCATCTCCCACAGGGGCATCACCCGGCGACGCGCGGTCAGGCCTATGCCGTCAATGCCGTTGCGCCGAAACCGGACTGCACAAGGCAGGAGAGCGTACGCAACCATGGGGCATCGCCACGCCACAGTTTGCTGGTCATGTAGGCCGAAGTGATCGTCGCCGTCGAAGCGGTGCGCACGGGGCTGCCGGTCGTATGACCGCGAGCCGCTGAGGCGGCTGGGCTTCGTCGGCTCGGCAGGAGCGTCGACCCGGCTGATCCGGTCCTGGTGGGTGTCGCTCCGCTTGCCCTATACCACTGACGTCCCACCGCGAAGAGTGGCCCGCCTACGTGCTGTTTCGCTCGGCCTGCCAGCGGTCGATAAGGGCGGGCAGTTCGCGGAACATGAAGCCGTAGAAGTCGCGCATCTCGGCCAGCCGCCGGGCAGCGGGGCTGTCCTCGCCGGCTGCCTGGATGCCCTGGTCCGCGGCCTCGAACATGGCCTGGACCAGGCCGTTCTGCGACGACATCAACGTGGCCCAGGCACCCTCGCGCAGCCGGTAGTGCTCGCGGCGGCTGCCAGGGGCCGGGACACGTTCGATCAGGCCGACGGTGGACAGCATCTTGATCGCGCCCGACACCGAACCCGAGCTGATGCCGAGTTGTTCGCCGAGCTTGGGCGCCGTGACGCTGTCGGCGTCGGAGAACAGGAACGCCGCCATCACCCGCGCCGTCGCCTTCTGCAGGCCGCCCTGAGCCAGGGTCAGCGCCATCCGCTCAGCGGCTTCGGTGGTGTCTGCCAAGGTCATCTCCCTCGTCGCGATCCTCACGAAAGCCTAACAGCTTTGAGTCTTCAGAAATCTTTGAAAACTCTGATACTATTGCGGCATGACAGCGGCGATCGAGCTGGTGCAGCTCACCAAGACCTACGGGCCCCGGCGCGGCCTGACCCGCCTGACTTTGCAGGTGCACTCCGGCGAGGTGTTCGGCTACCTGGGCCCCAACGGAGCCGGGAAGACCACCACCATCCGGATGCTGCTGGACCTGATCCGCCCCACCTCGGGCACGGCCCGGGTGCTGGGCCTGGACCCCCGAGCCGAAGCGGTCGAGCTGCACCGCCGGATCGGCTACCTGGCCGGCGACTTCGTGGTGGACGGCCGTCAGCGCGCGGGCGAATGCCTGGCCTTCCTGGCCGCGCTGCGCGGCGGCGTGCCCCGCAGGCGGATCATCGAGCTCGCCGGGCGGCTGGATCTCGACCTGAACGCGCGGATCAAGAGCCTGTCCAAGGGCAACCGGCAGAAGGTCGGACTGGTCCAGGCGTTCATGCACCACCCCGAGCTGCTCATCCTGGACGAACCCACCTCCGGCCTGGACCCGCTCGTCCAGCAGACGTTCCTGGATCTGGTCCGCGAGGCCCGCGAGGCGGGACAGACGGTGCTCATGTCCAGCCACATCATGAGCGAGGTCGAGGCGGTCGCCGACCGCGTCGCCATCATCCGCGAAGGCGAGCTCGTCGCCCTGGACACCGTCGCCGACCTGCGCGCCCGCTCGTTCCTCCAGGTGCGCATCAATTTCGCCGCCCCCGTGCGGGCTGAGGAGTTCACGCCCCTGCCCGGCGTCAGCGACGTGACCGTGGACGGCACGACTCTGGCCTGCCGTGTGGACGGCAGCCCGGACCCGCTGGTCAAGGCCGCCGCCCGGCACACCATCACCGGCCTGCGCGCCGACACCCAGGACCTCGAAGACCTCTTCCACGGCTACTACAACGGCGAAGCGGCCTCCACGGCCGCCTGATCGCTCCCCTCGAACCCCGAAACGGCGGCACCATGTCCACCTCCACCCTCTCCGGCCACGCGCTCGTGAGGACGATGTACGGCAAGACCCTGTGGGACAACCGACGCATCCTGACCGTCTGGGCCACCGCCACCGGCCTGCTGGCGATGATGTACGCGGCCTTCTACCCGCAGCTCTCCGCCGACTCGATGGCGAGCACCCCCGAAGCGATGAGCGGATTCGGGCTCGACGACGCCTCCAGCGCGGCCGGCTACCTGCAGGGCGCCGTGTTCGGACTGCTGGTGCCGCTGCTGGCGACCTTCTACGGCTCCGCCACCGGCGCTCGCATGATCTCCGCCGACGAGGAGTCGGGCTACCTCAACCTGCTGCTGGCCCACCCGATCAGCCGCACCCGGCTCCTGCTTCAGCGCTTCGCCGCGCTCGCCACCGGGGCCGTCCTGATCGCCGCCGTCGTGCTGGCCGCCATGCTCGCCGTCCGCTCCAGCGCCGAGCTCGACACCGTCGGCGCCGGCGACGTCGCCGCCCAGTGCCTCAACCTCGCGCTGCTCGCCATCGTCTTCGGAGCGCTGGGCACCGGCATCGGCGCCACCGTGGGAAAGAGCCGCGCGACCGTTTTCGGCATCACCGCCGGGATCGGCGTCGCCGCCTACGTCCTGAACGGCTTCGCCCCGCAGATCGGCGCGGACGGGCTGCGCTACCTCACCCCGTTCCACTACTACATCGGCGGCGAGCCGCTCAAGAACGGCTTCCAGCTCATCGATGCCGCCGTCCTGGCCATCGTCGCGGCCGTCCTGATCGCCGCCGGTACCTGGCGGCTCGGCCGCCGCGACATCGCGCGCTGAACCAGGCGGGCGCGGATCTGAGAACTGCGAAACGCCCCCGGCGGCGCCGGGGGCGTTCCGCATGACCGGAACTCACGGGTGGATACGACCGCCTCGCCCGCGTCCGCCAGGACGCTATGTGATCGGCCGGGCCTCCGCGTGGTGGAGGCCCGGCCGATTGGAGCAAGGTCACTTGGGCGGCATCAGGACACTGTCGATGATGTAGACGGTGGCGTTGGCGGTGTGGACGTTGCCGCACACCACGCGGGCGCTGTCGCCGATGGTGAACGACTCGCCGGAGCCGCTGGTCTTGAGCATCGCGCCGTTGAGGGTCCTGAAGTCGCCGTTCGACAGCCCGCTCGGCATGATCGGTTGCCCGACCACGTGGTAGGTGAGGATGCCGGTCAGCGTCTTCTTGTCCGACAGGACCTTGTCGAGGGTCGCCTTGGGAATTTTGTTGAAGGCGTCGTTGGTCGGCGCGAACACGGTGATGTTCTTCGACGAGTTGAGGGTGTCGACCAGGCCGGCCTTCTTCACCGCGGTGACCAGCGTGGACAGCACCGGGTTGCTGGACGCGGCGGTCGCGACCGGGTCGGTGGACATGCCCTGGAAGCTGCCTTTGCCGGACGCCGGAACGGCCGAGCACGCGGGCCCGAACGGCTGGTCACCGGACGGTGCGCTGGTCATGGTAGTCGCCGGGGCGGCCGAGTTCGGCGGGGCGGCGGCGGCGCCGTCCTTGTCGTCGCCGCTGGAGCAGGCTGCGGCTCCGGTGGCGACGGCGGCTGCGGCCAGGGCACCGGCGGCGATGCGGGTGCGGTACATGGTGAACTCCTTGCGTTGGATTCCGCTGCGTCTGTGGTGTCGTGAAAGCTGTGGGTTGAATGAGCGATGTCAGGTGATGGTGACCACCACCGAGTGCCAGCCGGTCGCGCCGTCCGGGAACGGGGGCGCGCGGTGTTCGGGTTGGGTGTGGCCGGTTCCGTCGGTGGCGCGGCAGCGGAGTGTGTGGGAGCCGGGCGCGGCGTCCCATTCGGCGACCCATTGGCGCCAGGTGTCCAGGCCGGGGACGGGCGCGAGTTCGGCCTGCCGCCAGGGTCCGTTGTCGACCTGCCATTCGACTGCGTCGACGCCGCGGTGCTGGGCCCACGCGCTGCCGGCGACGGCGACCCGGCCTGATCTCACGGTGGCGAGCGGCTTCGGGATGTCGATGCGGGAGAAAGTCTTGATCGGGGCGTTCTCGGCGTAGCCGCGTTCGGTCCAGTACGCGCGGTCGGTCGCGAAGCGCGTGACCTTGAGGTCGACGACCCACTTGGTGGCCGAGACGTAGCCGTACAGGCCGGGGACGACCATGCGCGCGGGGAAGCCGTGGGCGATCGGCAGCGGCCCGCCGTTCATGCCGATCGCGAGGATCGCGTCCCGGCCGTCGAGGATCGTCTCGATCGGGGTGGACAGCGTCATGCCGTCGGCCGAGCGGGACAGGATCTGGTCGGCGCCGGGATCCCGGCCCTGCGCAGCAGCGGCGCAAGCGGCGCGCCCAGCCAGCGGGCGTTGCCCGCGAGGTCGCCGCCGACCTGGTTGGACACGCACGACAGGGTGATGTCGCGTTCGATCAGCGCCTCGCGCAGCAGGTCGTCGAACGACATCTCGACGGGCCGGCCGACCATGCCGTGGATGCGCAGCGTCCAGTCGCGCGGGTCGACCTGCGGCAGGGTGAGCGCGGTGTCGACGCGGTAGAGGTCCCGGGCGGAGGTGCGAAACGGCGTCATACCCGGCAACCGCACCTGCGAGCCGGCGGGGACCGGACGCGCCGGGCCCACCGGACGGGGCAGCCGCACGTCCGCCCGGACGGAAGAGACGTCGCCGCGGCGCAGCAGCACCCGCCCCGCGATCCCGCCGGCCGCACCGACGCCGGCCACCCCTGCGCCGGTCAGCAGCACACGCCGCCGATCGATCCCGGCACCGGCCCCGGCAGCCGGCTCGGAGGTCTCCTTGGAGCGGCGTTCTGGTCCGTTCTCCCACTCCGACCGGGGGCCGGTTGCCTGGTCGCCGCCCGGGGTAGCGGTGCCGTGGGCGGCTTCGCCCGCAGCTGTCGTCCCGGGAGGCCGGATGGGTGACGCACGGTGCCTCGGGCGGGGCTTCGGGCGGGGCTTCGGGCGGGGCTTCGGGCGGACGCTGTGTGCCAGCAGGATCAGGGCGGCCATGCCGGCCAGCGCACCGACCGCCGATGGCAGGGCGTCGACCGGCTCGGCGACCGGCCGGGTCAGCGCCGCGACGACCCCGACGGTTCCGAAGGCGGCGAGCCCGATCAGGCCAAAGACCAGCCGGGGCTTGCTCAACAATCCGATGACCAGCGCCGCGACCGTGATCCCCGCGCCGAGGACGATCAGCAGCACGGGCTTGTCGTTGCTCCCGAAGTGGCGGATCGCGAAGTCCTTGAGCCACACCGGGGTGAGGTCGATGAAGGCCGCGCCGACCGCAAGCAGCGGCGAGGACGACACCCGTCCGAGCGCACCCGCCGCCAGCTCCGCGACTCCCATCGCGGCCGCGGCCGCCAGGCACCCGCACAGCGCAGCGCTCGCCCACCGCAGTGGCCCTGTCGCTCGTTTCCCTGTCACAACCGGTGTTCGGGGCCGGACGGCAGGTGGATGGGTGGAACTTTCGCCCAGTCTCCGACCCATCCGCCGCACCCTCCGCACCGAACTACCAATGTGGAGATGAACGAACCGGTCAAAGGGCCGCAGCCGCGAGGAATAGCGGCGGTCCACCCCGAACCTCCAGACCTGGCCGAGTTGCTCGGCCGCGTCGCTCGCGGCGACCAGGAAGCGTTCGGGGACGTGTACGAACGCCTGTCCGGGCCGGTCTACGGGTTGGCGCTGCGGGTCGTCCGCGATCCCGCGCAGGCGGAGGAGATCGCCCAGGACGTGCTGGTCGAGTTGTGGCGCAAGGCCTCGCACTACCGTCCGGAACGCGGCAGCGCGACGTCCTGGGCGCTGACCGTGGCGCACCGCCGCGCCGTCGACCGCGTTCGCTCCAACCAGGCCGACCGGGACCGCGAGGAGCGCACCGCTGCGCCGGCGCCCGAGTACGACGAGGTCGCCGAGGAGGTCGGCGTCCGGCTGGAGCACCAGCAGGTGCGCCGCTGCATGCGGGGCCTGACCGGGACCCAGCGTGAATCGATCATGCTCGCCTACTACGGCGGCTACACCTACCGCGAGGTCTCCGAACTGCTCGGCGTCGGCCTCGCCGCCGTCAAGACCCGGATGCGCGACGGACTCATCCGGTTGCGTGACTGCCTGGGAGTGCAGCCATGACCCACGACCTCGACACGCTCGACCTCGACACGCACCGCCTCGCCGGCGCGTACGCGCTGGACGCGCTCACCGACACCGAGCGGCGCCGATTCGAGCGCCACCTGCCGGGCTGCGCGGCCTGCGCGGACGAGGTCGCCGGCTTCCGCGAGACCGCGATCCGGCTGGCGCTGGCCGCTGAGCGGCGCCCGCCGGACGAGCTGCGCGGCCGCGTCATGGCGGAGATCGCCCGGACCCGGCAGTCGCCTCCGCCCCTCGCCCGGCGCCTGCCGTCCCCCCGCGCGGGCGGGCTCACCTGGCTGGCCGCCGCGGCCTGCCTCGTCCTAGCGCTCATCGGCGGCGGTGCGGCGTGGCACTACCACCAGTCCGCCGAGCGTACCCAAGCCCTGAACCGGCAGGTCAGCATGGTGATGGCGGCACCGGACGCGCACACCTCCACCACCCGCGCGCAGGGCGCGGCGACCGTCACCGTCGTGTCGTCGCGGTTGCTGGGCAAGGCCGTCGTCACCACGTCCGGGCTCCCGCATCTACCGTCGGCCAAGACGTACCAGATGTGGTGGCTCGGCCCCACCGGTCCCCGCTCCGCCGGGACGCCGGACCTGTCAGGGAAGCCGCGTCCCCTCGTCACTGCGGGCATGGGCGCCGCGCAGCACTTCGGCGTCACGATCGAGCCGAAGGGCGGCTCCCGTCAGCCGACCAGCACCCCGATACTCACCCTCGCACTGGACTGAGCGTCACTGGTCCAGCATTACCGGACAAACCGGCCAGGAGTGGTGAGGTGACCCGAAACGATCAGCACCCCCTGGTTCAGCGAGGACAGCACCGTACCTACCACCGTCGGCGACCGGGTCAGCGCCGTACGAGCGGTACGGCCACGCACAATAGCGCCATCGTCGGCCGCAAAGTCCTCCACCGCGCGGTGACTTGCGCTCCAGACGAACTGCTCACGTCCGGCCACTCCATCCGCCATTCCCGGCCAGGCGCTCCAGTTTCAGAGGCTCGGCCGTCGCGAAGAAGCACCACCGGCTGGCCATCTGCCGCACGGCCATCAGGCCGGCGAGGGCTTCCACGGCGGTGGCGGGCACCGGCGCACCAGCCCTGCAACTCCGATCAACTGGCATCGCCCAACAAACCCGGTTCTTCGTCGCCAACCCCCGTTGCACCGTGAGTTCCCACGGGAGGATCCTCAGCCACGCTGAACATAGGGCGGACCGTCCAGTACGGCGCATTGGGTGACCGTCGGTACCGGGCCAGTGCCATCCTGCCGGATGTGGCCGGGGTCGGGGTCCAAACACAACCAGTGGCGCAGGACGTCGTTAGAGGATTCGCCGCGCTGCCTCCTGCGGCTTTGCAGAAAGGCGCGGACCTCATCGTCGATGCGAATCGTTCGGGACATCGAGGTTCCTCTCAGCGGGCCGGTTCATGGTCGGCCGTCGGCAGGGCCGTGTCGGCGGAGCAGTTGGCGAGGTCGGTGTAGCTGGGGCCGCTGAGGGCGTTGCCGAGTTCGTTGTAAGTATCGGCGACGTCGATGCTCCCGATGTGGTGCCCGCATCGGGCACCGTTCATCTTCTGACAGCCCCGGCAGGACTCGGGGATCGGCGGGTGGGCGGCGGCCGCATCCCGCAGGGCGCTGATCAGCGCGGCCTCGCTATCCAGGACGGGCCCCGCTGCTGCAGCGACGCGGTAGGCGACCGTGATCACCTTTTGCTCGGCCTGGTGACGGTCGCGGGGTTTCTCATCGAGTCTGGCGGTGGCGTCGATCAGGGCGCATAGCTCGAAGATCAGGCAAGTGTCGGCCGTCTCAAGCTCAGCGGTAGCTTTCGGAAGGTTGCTCATTAGCTGGGCCTTTCGGTGAGGGTGGTGAGGGCGTTCTGGTGGGCGGTGTCGCGGTGGAAGGTGCGGGCGGCCACGATGGAGGCCAAGGCGAAGCCTTGGCCAAACAGGTCGGCGTCGCGCGGGATGAGGTGGTCGGCCAGCGCGGAGCTCGGCGGCGGCTGCGGCCTCGGCTGCGATGTCTTCCCCTTCGTCGAGGCCGGCGAGCATCTTCGCCTCTGCGCACAAAGCAGCTCGTGGGCATCGTCGTGGTGGTCACGAATGTAGGACTCCACGTTGTTCACGGTGTGCCTCTTCTCGCCGGTTTGGCGCTTTCTTTGGGTTGGCGGCGCCAGTGCTGCCTGTCTGCGCCCAGGACGTTCCGGAGCCGGTTGCGGGCGGCATGTTGGCTCGGTGTACTGGTCGGCCCGGTGCGCCTTGGGGGACGCACCGGGTGGCGGGTATCAGGCGGTGCCGGGGGCGCGTGCGGCGGCGGCGCCGATGGCGTCGGCGGCTGCGGCAGGGTCGGTCAGGGTGACCAGATGTGCGCCCTTCATGGGTTTGGTGCGGCTGGACAGCGATAGCCACACCACGCCGCACCCGGCGGCGGTGAGCCGGTCAATGCGCTTCTGGCCGTCTTCGCGCTGGTCGTCTTTGAAGATGCCGTCGGACACGACCACCAGTAGTCGGGCTGCGCCGATGCGGGTCAGCTCCACGGCGGAGTCGAGGGCGTCGACGGCCTGGACGAAGTCCTCTCTCGGGTCGCGGGCGGGGAACTCGGTCACGGTGGCCGGGGTGTGTCCGGGGCGGACGATCGGGCGGACTCGGGCGCCGAAGATGACGGTGGCCGCTATGGCGTCGGGAAGGTGCCCTGCGGCGCGGGCCATGATCCACGCAGCCGACGCGATTGGCGCGGCCAGGGCGTTCATGGATCCGGACACGTCGCAGGCGATGCCGACACGTAGCGGCGGCGCGGGCACGTGGCGCCGGGTTGTGCGGGTGAACGGCTCGGCGGTCGGGGTGGCACCGGCGGCGCGCTGAGCGTCGGCGGCCAGCGCGCCGCGCATGGAGAGCCGTCCGGGCGGGGTGGGAGAGGTGTGGGTGGTGGTGACGCGGTCGCGGTGCGCGGCGGCGCGCAGTTGCCGAGCCAGGCGGCGGGCGGCGGCTTGCTCGTCGGGGTTCGGCGGACGGGTCCCGCTGATCGAGGTCCGTCCGCGTGCTGTCGTCGGCGCGGTGCTCGCGGCGAAAACGCGGCGCGAGGCACGGTCAGCGGCCTCGCGTGCGTCCTTCTCCTCTCGCCGCTTCTGCGCGGAGTCAAGGCTGGGTGAGCTGGTAACGGGTTGTGCGGCGGCTGCGTGAACGGCGGCCATGGTGGCGCCCAGCGCGGCGGCCAGCGGGGAAGGGTCGCCCGAGGCGCCCGGTGTTCCAGGTGGCGGGGGCGGTGCGGGACGTTCAGGGTCGACGTCCAGGATCCGGCACCAGCGCCGCCCGAGGTCCATCATGGTTTCGGCGTCGTCGTCGCCAGTGGCGTGCGCGAGGTGCCACAGTGCGGCCAGGGCACTCAACCGAGTCGGGCCGAGGACGTCGAGAACGGCATCGGCCAGAGTCTTGGTTTCCGCTTGTTCGAGGATTCCGGCGTCGACGCGGGCCAGGATCAGCGCGGCGGCGCGTCCGGCGTTCCACGGCGTCATCGCCGCGTGCGGCGTAGTCACCGGCGGGGCGGTCGGTGGTGCGACCGGTGGAGCGACCGGTGTGCTGGTCGGGGCGCCACCGGACGGCACGGGCCCGCCACTGGACGTGGTGGCAGGCGGGCTGGTGAAGTCGGCCAAGATGAGGCTGGTGGCGGAGGCCCGGAGCCAGCGCCGGTCAGCGGGGCGGCGGCGGATCTGCACGGCCTCAATCCGCGACTCTTCGAGTGCCATCGCCGCCTCGGCTGCAGCAGCGGGCGCGCCCTCGGGGACGTCCCATCGGGTGTGGGCGGCGTGTGCGGCCTCGTGCGTCAGGACGCCCCATAGGGCCGGGTAGCGGTCCCGATCAGCGGGCCAGGACGGGTCGCACGTGGCCGGGTCCTGCCGCAGGGTCCTGCCGTCCAGTTCGATCGTGGCCAGAGCCGGAACGAAACAGCCGGGCGCACCGCGCCCGAGGCCGGGCGCGCACTGCACGGTGAGGTCCTCCCGGTCGGTGAGATCGGTGACGGCCTCGGTGAAAGCGGCCGACAGCCTCAGCCACGCCCCGGCCAGGCCGGTCACCGGCGCGGACGCCGTAACTGGGGCGGCGGGCGCGGCGCCCGGTCCGGTGCCAGACGGCGCGAGGGGCGGAGCGGGGATGACGTGCGTTGTCATGGTTCCTCCGTGCGGGTGCGTGCGGTCGCGGGTGCGGCGGTGTGGCGGGTTAGATCTGCTGTCCGAGGGCCAGCGGTGCGACCGCGCGCCCGTAAACGGAACTGATGACCTCGGCGACGACGTCGCGGTCCTCTTCGGGGGCGATGCCGAGAAGGTTGGCCACCGCAGCCTCGGGCCCGAGAACCCCGGACATCTTCTGGAAGGCGATCAGCTCGCGTAGTTGCGGCGCCCATCCGATCTCGCCGGACTCCTGTCGGCGGGCCAGGTTCCGCGCGACGCGCACGGCGCGCGGTTCGATGTCCAGGACGCGAGCCAGGTCGTAGTCGGTCGACACGCGAATCTGCGCGGCGAACCGGGAGGCGAGCGCCTCGGTGAGCACGGCGCCGTGAACGCCGGGGTTGTGTCCGGCGACCACGTAGAAACCCTCGGCGGCAGTGATCGTCTCGCCTTTGTGCGCCTTGACGGTGATCTGGCGCCGCCCGTCCATGGCCGGGTACACCACGGCCAGCACCTTCGGCGAGATGAGGGTGGCGTCATCGATCAGCAGCGTCCGGCCCTCGGTCATGGCGGTGATCAGCGGCCCGTAAATGAACTCGTAGCCGCCGCCCGGTGCCTGGGTGTACTCACCGACGAAATCGGCGACGGCGGTGTCTCCGTCCCCGGCAACCGTGATCAGATCCGGGAACGCCGCCTCGACCAGGGACGTCTTCCCGGTGCCGGGCGGTCCGTACAACATGGCGGGGATGGACGCTTCCCGTAGCCGCCGCAGCGCCGCGACGTCCGGCAGGTCGGCCAACCGGCGCGGGTGGTAGGTCTGACCGTTCGGCCGCACCACCGGCCCGACCACCGGCTTCTCGACCTTCGCCGATGTCCCCGAGGCACCGGCCGTGCGTGGGGTCGGCGCGGACGCGGCCTTCGGCGCGGGAGCTGTGGCGGTTGTGGGATGGGCGGTCCGGGCGGCGGACGTGCGGCCACCCTTGAGGGCGTCGGCAGTGGTGGCGGTGGCTCGGTAGCGGCGCGGCCCGGTGGCTGCCAGCTCGGCCTGCCCACGGTCGGCCAGCACGGACAGCGCGTTACCGACCGCACCGGCCGACCGGTCCAGACTCCGGGCGATCTCACCTGGAGTGAACATCTCGCCGGGGCGGTCGGTCAGGATGGCGGCGACTTTGCGGCGCAGCTCACCTTGCCCGAGGCGTCCGGTGCTACTCGGCACGGGCACCGAGCCCGGTCGGACGGTCGGCGCGGCGGTCGAGGCGTTGGGCGCTGTGGTCATGGCGTGGCTCCTTGCGGGTGTGGGTGGTCGGGACGCCGGGGGCGGGCCCTGCCGATGGCCCGCCCCTGTCGGCGGTCAGCGCGCGGCGCGCTCGGCGGGACGGGCGGTGGTGGCGGTGAACCTGCGGGGCCGGTCGCACACCAGCTCCGCCTCACCGGCCTCCGTGAGGCGGTCCAGGGCGTTGGACACCGCCCCCGCCGAGTGCCCGATCACCTTCGCGACTTCGTGCGGGGTGAACGCCGCGCCGGGGTGGGCGGTCAGGTGGCCGACGACCTTCGCGCGCATCTCACCCGGCGCCGAACGTGGCGCCCCCGACGCGGTACGCGGGCGCCCGTTCGCAGCGGCGCGCACCAGCCGCCGCACCTTCCCCGAGCCGCCATAGACACCTTCAACCGCCGCCAGCGCCCCCGCACCGTCCCCGCCGTCCAGCGCGGTCAGCGCCGCCGCGATGGCGTCCTGCAGCCCGGTCAGCGCGTCCCGTGCCTCAGACACCGCCGCCGCGTCCATCCCCGCCGCGTTGTCCTCGGCGCCCGTGGTTTCGGTGGCGTCATCGTCGGTGGCGGTGTCCGTGTCGGTCAGGGCGTCCCCGCCGGTGGCGGGCGCCTCGGTCGGCGCGCCCGGACCGGTGGCGGTGTCGTCGGTCGGCGCCTCGGTCGTGATCGAGATGGCGGCGGTGGTGTCCCCGTCGCTGGTCGGCACATCCGGAGCGGACACCTCTGGGGTGTCGCCGGTGGTGGCCATGGCCGGGCACCAGGTGTCGGGCTGCCGCTTCCCGCCATCGTGTCCGCCGCGCGTCCGGGTGGCGCGACCGTCGCGCTCCAGGGTGGTCAGAATCCGCGCGACGGTGGCGCGGCTGACACCGGACGCCTCCGCCAGCGCGGTCACGGTCGCGCCGGGGTTTCCGGTCAGCGCGTCCCACACGTCCCCTGCCGCGCCGGACGGACGCGCCCCGCCCCCAGTGGCAGGGGTGCCGTTTCCGACGTTCTCGATGCCCGTGACACCGTTCCCGGTAGCGCCATTCGGGGTGATGTTCTTCGCGGCCATTTCGACTCCCATTCGGTATCACCGGCAACCGGATTCCCGGCGCCGTTCCCGTTCATCGGAGCTCGACCATTTCTCGATGCAACACCACCAGGCAAGCACCTTCGGCCACATTTTTAATCACCTCCAGGGCTGAACGTTGTCACTATTCGCGCCCTCAGGAGCCTAAACCCAAGCAATCGCAAATGCCGATGCGGCGCACAAATGACGACCGCGCCACCTCTGGCGAAAAAGGTCTCGCGAAAGACGTCAAAACGGCTAGGCGACTTGACGTCTCAGATCAGGGAACGTCGCCCTTCGTACACCTCACGCACTCGAGGCGACGCGGCCTCGGGTGCACGCGCCTCTGCCTGACGGCGGCCGCCGGCGAGTGACGGTGAGGGCCGCAGCGAAGTACGCGGGGGTCGGGCACGTGGTGATACAGAACCGCAAGACTGGCCGGCAGTCGCAACAGTCATCGACTACACAGACGCGCGGACTATTACCAGGGGTCGTCCTGGTGACGAGTCGGGCACACGAACAGAAGACGCAGCAGCACATCTACCTGCACCGACAGGCGCGTCAGGGGCTTCTGGCCATAGACAGGAGCCCGAGAAGAACCCCGAAAAGAAGACCGAAGAGAACCCCGATAAGAACGGCCGACTATAGACACACCCACGCAAGGACATATGCACACAATTAGGCACACACGTAGACGTGCCCTGGCCGCAGGCTCGTCTTGCGAACCTGCGGCCAGGGTCTCGCCGCTACAGGCGCTTCTTCTACGCTGTCCCCGAGGGGCCAGCCTGCTACCGACAGGCTGGGCCCTCCCTAGGGCACCAGGATCGCCTGCTGCGTGGAGTTGTCTTGGACCGGGCGACGCAGGTCCATGTCAGCCCACACGGTGAAGCCGTCCGCGGAGCTCCCGTGAATCCCCATGGTCAGGGCCAGCTTCGACACGGTGAGTAGGCCATATCCCCCCTCCCGCGGCTGGCACTCCGGCATCTCAGACCGGACCGTGGGCACGCACCCTCCGCCCAGATCGGTCACCGCGATGTAGGCGATCTCGGCCAGCGTCACCTCCAGGCCGAACCAGCCCCGTTCACCTCCCGACCGGGAGTGACGCACGGCGTTGGTGGCCATCTCGGCCACCACTACCGCCACGTCCTCCTCGCGGCCGGTCCCCTCGAACAGGGTCGCCGCGAACACCCGCGCTACACGCACCTGGTCCACACGGCCTGGGTAGACGCGACGCCACCGCATCGGCTCCGATCCCCACAGCCATTCACGAGGGGTGGACAAGCCCCAAGTTCCTTCTTTCACTATCCCATCCTCTCTCCGGCGTACCGCTTCACCGGAAACTGATTCCGAACGACGTGACGGACAGGGCAATCAAGGGGCACCTCTTACGTTCGGTCAAGGCTCAGCTACCAACGTGATTGGATTGGTGCGCAACGCGCGGCGATGGCACTCCATGAGATTTGGCTGCCTGAGCTGCCGATACGGCGGGAAGAGTCTCGTCGCGCACCCAGTTCGTCGGATCGGGAACCGAGGTCAGGTGTACGGCGGCGATGAGATGAGCAGCGGCCTTCATCGTGTCAGTGATCGGGCACACCGGTTCGGACCGTCGAGCGACGATGACTCCGCCGCGGTACACCGTTCGCCGCCACTGCCAGTACAGGACGCGGCTACCGGGCCATGGCAAGCACCAAATTGTCCTACCGCTCCGCGGGTCGACGCCGATCAGGCGAGCCGACACAGAGACCGTCGACGGTGCTGATTCCCACGTGCTGGCGGCACAAAGGCCCACGTCGCTGAGTAGATCCACGAGGTCCCGCGCCAGGTCGAACCGATCAGGTGGAACGAGTCGTCGCGGATCTGACGCCATGCCGCTGGCCCTGCGGTTGTACTGCCCAATCACAGCAGCCCGTTCCCGGGCAGGACGAACGCCACAGCCTTGCCGGGCCGTCGCGCCGAGGAGACGACGGTGGGATAGGCCTTGCACAGACCACCTGAGAGCCGATGGACGATCGCCAGACCATGGCCGCTGTCCTGGGGCACTTCGGCCGGCACGCACTCCGCCGCCCCAGCTTCTTGCAGCTTTTCGAAGATCTCTGGGATACCGGCGAGGTCGGTGCCCCCGTCGACAACCTCGCACCAGACGGGACGTCCACCGACAAGCACGAAGCGGATCTCGTACGGCCCGCAGGCATAGGAGACGGCGTTGGCGGCAAGCTCTCCAACGGCCAGCTCGGCGTCGTCGACATCGTTCTCGTCCACACCGGCGTTGCGCAGCGTCTCCCGAAGCAGTGCCCTGGCGTGGCGCGCGGTCCGTTCTTCCGGAAGATCACGGATCTCCAGATGGAAGCCGGCGAGCTCCGTCTGTTCGATCAAGGTATCTTCGGCCTGCCCGGACAGCACCTCCTGCTCTTGCTCGTGGGGCTCTGTCACGACCGCACCTCCTGAATGGCCCTTGCCGCCTAGCAGCCTTCTGACCTCGTCTGGGTGCCAGAACAGTGACGCAGAGTCAGCAAGGTGCCAACCGTCGCGAATCCGCGAATCCGCGCGAACCGTGGAAGAGACACGGAAGCCGGCCTCGAACCCGTCCCCGGTCCACGGGAAGACGTCCGTGCACGTCAGAAAGGGGGTCTAGGTGACCGGCGCCGTTCTACGCTGAGGCCACTGGCACCAGCCGCGTCAGAACGCCGTGGGAGTACCAATGGCCCGAGGAGAGCACGCACCGTCTTGCGCACGTCGATGGCGCCAGCGAGGCCAAGCCGAAAGCTGGCGGACGTGGAAGCTGGTACAAGCGATACACCACTGCTGTGGGGTGAGCCTGCTGAAGGCGCACCGACTCGCTCTGGGCTGGACGGCTCAAGCCGCCATCGACCACTTGGTCGAGCTTTGCGAACGCGAGCACCTCGGAGAACCCCACGCCAACATCGATCTGTTGAACGTGTGGGAGAACGGCCGAGGCCGTCCACGCCCGGACACCATCGATCGGCTCTCCAGGCTGTACCGGGCCAACCCGATCAAGCTCGGTTTGGCCGCCGATTATTCGGAAGACACGGATCTCGACGAGGCTGTGGTGGTTCCCGCCCCACGTACGTCACCGCTCTCGTCTGCTCCCCCACAGACGCCGGTCCTCACTCCGAGTGCCTTCCATAGCCCTGGGACTCCCGGCCAGTTCGACGACGAGACCAACCGTCGAACGTTGTTCAACGACGTTCTCGCAGGATGCACCAGAGCCTCGCGTGGCCATCTCTTAGCGGAAGTGGAGACACTGAGACAGCAGATGGACCGCACTCTGGCCACCGGAACGGTCACCGAGGACCAGATGGACCGCCTTGAGGAGACGGTCCTGCGATGCCGCCGCGACTACCTGGTCACTCCGCCACTGCCGATGCTGTGCCGGCTCATGCTGGAGTTCAGCGATGTGCGGAACCTCGCCGCCCAGCGACAATCTGGTTCGATCCAATGCCGGCTCTCCCGGGTCGCCGCCGTCCTGGCGATCCTCAGCGCGGACGCCTTGATGAAGCTTGGTGACGTCCGTCAAGCGACTGCCTGGTACGGCACAGCGAAGACGGCCGCCGACGACACCGGTGATCCCTATCTCAGAGCGCTCGTTCGAGCACACGAGGCGATGCTGCCGTACTACTACGGCGACCCAGCCGAAACCGTGAGCCTCGCTCGGGAGGCACAAGCCCTTTGTCGGGCCATGCCCTCCTCCCCTACTGCGTTGGCTGCGGCCGCCGAGGCACGGGCCCTTGCGCGCATCGGCGACCAACAAGGCGCTATCAGTTCGCTCACCCGAGCCCAACGGCTCTTCTCCCAGATCAAGGAGCGCAACAACGGGGCGCTGGCCTTCGACTTCACTGAGCAACGGCTCTATCTGTACATGAGCGGCACCCACGCGTACCTACCCGACCTTCAACGCGCCGAGGCGGTACACGACGCAGCCTCAGCACTGTGCCACCCCACCAGCCCGAACATCGATCCAGCGCTGGTCAAGCTGGACCGAGCGGCAACACTCGCCCGCAACTCGCGGGAAGCCGAAGCCTGCGAACTAGCCACCCAGACCCTCCTGGAACTGCCGGCCGAACAACGAACAACCATCGTGTTCGTCCGTGCCCGCGATGTCCGCTCTGCCCTTCCTGCCCACCGCCGGCGGAACAGGGCCCTGAACACCTTCGAAGAGGCATTGGCCTTGGACACCGCCACCATCCCGGGCGGCCGGGATGCCTAACCAGCTGACCGGCGCGGCCGATCTTCATCAGCGCGCCCACGACGTCCTCCGCGCCGCATGCGCACAGGTCGGTCTCGACCCAACCGGCGCCGAACTACTCCGGCTGCGCAGCAACGCGGTGTTCAAACTGTGCGAGCCGATCATCGTGAGGGTCGCCACCGCCCCCACAGCCGCGGAACGTCTCCCCGCTGTCCTCGCGGTCACACGCTGGCTCGCCGACCAGGGATTTCCCACTGTCCGGCCAGCCGATGAACTCACGGCCCAGCCCATAAGCGTCGAGGGCGCCACCATCACGTTCTGGCGCTACATCCCTGCCGCTAAAGCCCCCGCCACCACCGCTGACCTCGGCCGGCTGCTTCGCGGCCTACACACTGGCCCAACTCCGCCATTCCCCCTCCGGACTCTGACGGACCCGCTGGCGAGCATCCGCGCAACCGTCCAGCATCACCCCGGCATCCTCAACTCTGACGACCTGACCTGGCTCAGTGAACGCGTCCGCGACCTCACCGCGGCCTGGCGCGCGTTGCCGTTCGAGAAGCCACCGACCCTTCTGCACGGCGACGCATGGATCGACAACCTGCTCCGCCACCAGGACGGACACGTCGTGCTGGGCGACTGGGACAGCGTCGCCCTCGGTCACCGCGAATGGGACCTGATCCACAGCTACCACGGCGAGCGCCGCTTCGGCCTCTCACCCAACGACGTTGACGACTTCGCCGCCGCCTACGGCTACGACCTGCGCAGATGGGACGGCTACGAGACCCTCATGCAGATCCGCGACATCTACGCCATCGGCATCCACGTCCGCAACGCCCCCGGCGACCCCTTCTCCCGCCGCGAACTGACCCACCGCCTGGCGTCCCTCCGAGCCAGCAACACCCGCACACGCTGGCACATGAAAGCCGATTAGCCAGCACCAGCGCGGAACCCCACGGGCCACCGGGCCTGCCACCGTCTACAACTTCGTCACCAACGCCAAGTGTGCTGCCCCTCGTTCCCTATGTAGGCCCCTCCCCTTCGGGCCCGTCCGGTGGCACCCCGATCGTTCTTTCAGTCTCCAGCAAGGCGGTGGCTGCCGCAGCTCCGCGCGGCCGAAATCGATCTCCAGGTGGTCCTACTGTTCATCGACGACCGTTGGACGAACGCTGAGAGGCCTGCCCCGGGCAGGCCTCTCAACCTCCTGACGAGCCTTTACCCGGTTGCACGGGTCCTACCGACACCACGCGTTAAGACGCCATCTCATTTGGGTTGGCGCCGGTAGTCTGCCGGCCGTGGAGATGGTCGAGCGGCTGGTGCCAGAGGAGTTGTGGGAGCTGTTCCAGCGGGTGGTACCGCCCGCTCCGACGCGGCCGCAGGGCGGCGGTCGGCGCCGGTACGGGGATCGTGAGGTGCTGGCGGCGATCATCTTCGTGGCCACCACTGGCTGTACGTGGCAGCAATTGCCCCCGGTGTTCGGGCCGTCGGGCCCTACCGCGCACCGGCGCTTCACCGAGTGGACGGCCGCGCGGGTGTGGGCCAAGCTGCACCGCCTGGTGCTGGAGGAGCTGGGCGTGCGCGGCGAGCTGGACTGGTCGCGATGCGCGATCGACTCCGTCAGCGTCCGTGCGAGCAAAGGGGGGAGCTGACAGGCCCGAATCCTGTCGACCGCGGCAAACGTGGGTCGAAGATCCATCTGCTGACCGATCGTGCCGGACTGCCCCTGTCTGTCGGAATCTCAGCGGCCAACACCCACGACAAACTCGCGCTGGAGCCGCTGGTGCGGGGCATCGCGCCGATCCGCTCCCGGCGCGGACCGCGCAGGCGCCGCCCGGCCAAGCTGCACGGCGACAAAGGCTACGACTACACCGACCTGCGGCGCTGGCTACGCGGGCGGGGCATCACCCCGCGCATCGCGCGCCGCGGCATCGAGTCCTCCGACCGGTTGGGGCGGCATCGCTGGGTGGTGGAACGGACGGTGTCCTGGCTCAGCGGCTGCCGCCGCCTGCACCGCCGCTACGAACGCAAGCCCGAACACTTCCTGGCCTTCGTCGGCATCGCCGCCACCCTCATCTGTCACCGCCGACTTGCCAAATGAGATGACGTCTAAAGGGGATGCGCATGTCCGCTAGACGGACGGGCCTCGACCAGCGCCTCCAGCCGTTACCGCTCTACCAGCCCTCAAACTGGATGCCACACAGAACGGACACCACCAGCATGGTCGCGATGAGCGCATTGCCGGGGTTTACCTGGCGCGGGTCGTTCGCAGCGTGGGCAGTCGCGTGCCGGTTGAACTGTTCGGGTATCGGATCGCCCGGGAAGAACTCAACGAGGGCCCGCGCCATGGAGGGGACGATGAGGTTGGTTCGGAACTTGTTCCCAAGGCCGTCTTCCGCGATGGACAGGCTGCTCTCCAGACTCTCGCGCATCCGCGCGTACCTGTACCGCTGCAGCCTCGGTACCAGTTTGTCCCGGTCGTGGATGTCGCGCAGGAGCCGGTCGAACAGGTTCCCGGCGTGAGACTGCTCAGGGGCGTAGAGACCTTGTTCCACCGCAACGAGCACGTCCTGCGCGCCCCGCACGTGACCCTTCAGGCCGGGCTCGTCCACGTCGGCCAAGACCGACCGACAATCGGCGACGATTTTGGTCTGCTGGTCGAGGAGGATCGCGACGCGGCGGGTCCGATCTGGGGCCTGCATAAGGTCGTGCACAATCTCCCGGCGCGGCACGTACGCCAGTGGGATCCCGTCGTCTACGAGCACGGACCTCACGTCTTCGAAGTCGCTGCCCCCGAAGTGCTCCCTCAACCGCCACCCGCGCGGGTTCGGCGGCGCCCAGTCCTCAAGAACGCCGAGCTGGCTCAGAGCGTGGGAGAACTCCAGCAAAGCTGGGTGGATTCCCTCCAGCCACCCAGGTGACGCCTGGAACGCCTCGGTCGCCTCGCCGAAGGCGAGGAGCCCCTCAGCAAGGCCAGTGAAGGGCATTTCGGCTAGTTGTGCGAAAACCGGCAAACCCCTTCCTGCATCGTTCGCTGGAGCGCTTCCTGGAGAGGGGACACTGCAAGCGCGTCCCTCGGCAGGGCCGGCAAGAGGGGGTTCGGTTCGTTCACAACCTCAGCTTCGCTGCTGGAGGACGGGTTCGGGGTCTCTTCGGTAGGTTCTGCCACTCCGGTCATAGTCGTGCCGAACCGATCACGTAGCAAGCGGATATGCGTGCACCGTGTCACCGGCTGGCGACGTCCCTGCGCAGGCGCTATTCAGGCGATGACCGAGGTGACAAAGGCTTCCAAGTCTGCTTATGCCCGCGTGCAAGGAGGAAGGCCAGCTCGGCGCAGAGGTAGCGACCGACGATGCTGCCCAGCTCGCTGGCCTCACCACTGCGCTGCACTCATCAACGCGACACCGCGGCCGATGTGCACAGTCTGGCGGGAGGAGCACAGGGGCGAGTTGACCTGAACGCCTTACCCGACGCGGACGCGGACGCGAACTCGCAATGCGCCCCGACAAGCCGGTCGCCCATCTCAAGACTGGTGAGCGCGGTCCGGACCCTTGGGACCCCTCCAGCCACGGAGATCAAGGGGCGTCCCAGGATAGCTGTGCGAAACCCCTGGGGAGCGGTCGGGCCAGAACCGACATCCCCTTGCCGCAGATCCAAGCGGTTTCAGAGGTCGTCGTTGCCGATCTCTTGCATCTTTCCGTCGGGGCCCATGCGGAAGCGCCGGGGCGGGCTCATCCTCGCGATCGCCTCGGCGTAGGCGGCTTCACGTTCGGCCTGCTCGCGTCCCGTTGGATCGGTCACCTTGAACCCGTACATGGGGATCTCTTCAGCGTTGAGGTCGGCGTCGTCCGGGAGGCCTTCGATGACGAAACCGAACAGGAAGCGCAATGCGTCCTCGCCCATCTCCAGCGGATGGAACGGCAGCGCATACGGCTCCTCGTCGTCCCAGGCCGGATCCGGCTCCACGGCGCGTTCGCCGGCCCAGTACGGGCACTCGAACTCCAGCGGATCGCCGATGTTCTCCATGATGCCGCTGTCCGGGGACAGGCTCAGCGAGCGCACCAGCGTCCCGTCCTCCCAGATCGCGAACGCGAGCCAGTCGACGACCGAGTGCATCCAGTGCAGGACGATCCGGCGCCCTCCCCGAGCAGCCGCAGATGCTCGGGCAGTTCCGACGGACGGTCGAGCACGGGCCCGTGGTCGATGAGCAGATCCGTCCCGGGCAGCGCGAGGGCGTAGGTCACGTCGTCGGGCGGGTAGGTGCAATCGAGCGTGCCGTCAGCGATCCGCTCGATCGCGTAGCCCGGATGAATCCGCCGGACGAGGTTCTCGGCCTCGGCACGGTCTGAGGACGGTGACCCGACCAGCGTCGACCGGATGTCGCCGTCCGTGAATGCCAGCAGCGCCGTCTTGGCTCCCATGCCGCTCCTCAGGTTCGCGTTTCCATCGCCCTCGACGAGCAAGGACTCTAGGGATCGGGGCTGACACTCCTCGTCGGGCAGGCATAGCCCTACCTCGCAGTCCTCCCAATCCCCCGGCGGTGAGCTCTTTGCCAAACCCATGAGGAGAGGCCGGTGGCAACTGAGTTGCCTGGTCAGGTCGGTTTTAGGCGCGAGCAGTGCCTTTACCACCGCCTCGACTCTTCGTACATGACCCGAGTCTCCGCAGGTCAGCGCAACTATGAGCAGTCCATGTGCACCCCATAGCCAGCCCTTGTCGCCCACGGAGTGCTCACGAGCTGCACATGCAGTGGCGGATATCTGGCGCCATCGATCCGTCACGATCTTCCGGAGGCGTCATGAGTAACCACCAGATCGAGGGCCGACGTTCGAGCCGGGCTGTTGGCGAGTGCACGAGCAATGCGCTGACCGTCGCCGAGCGTTCCTTCAAACTGCTCACCACTGGCCCGAACCCGCTGGCGGTCGATGGAGACGCGATCGGGCATGGCCTGCCGGCTCGGACTGTCGATCTGACCGAGCTCCGCTCGCTGCTACTCCAGAAGTCCGCTTCGGACGACCTCAAGGACGCTGCGTGGCGGGAACTCGTCCATCGGGCACGGAGCGGAGACCCGGCTTGGGTGGTGGGCTGCGTCGGCGTAGCGATGCCAGGACTGAAAAGCACCGCCGCCCGAGTGATCCGGTCGAGTCCGAGTCGGCTCATCGACGACATCGTGTCCGAGCTGGTGACGGAGTTCGTCGCGCAGCTGGCGCGCATCGACATCGAGCGTCCCCATATCGCTGCCCGGCTCATGCTGTGGGCCCGCAAGGGGGCACTACGTGCTCGCGGTCGGGATGCCCGCCACATCCCATGTGACCCGAACGAACTACCCGTTCACCACGCCACTTACGACCTCGACCCGATCATGCTCCTGCTGGAGGCCGCACGACAGCAGATCATCACCTCGGCCGCCGCTGAGCTGATCATCGCAACGCGGCTGAACGGCCTGTCCGTCCAATTCATGGCCAGCGACCAGGGTGTGCCGGCAAGCCGGTTGTACAAGCTACGACAGGTCGCTGAGGGTCGTCTCGCGGCGGCAATTAGGGATGGCCGTATATCGGCGATGTCAACTGCTCCGCCCTCACAATGTGAGGTCTAACGAAGCGCAGTTGAGGTGTCTGACCGACTAGACACGGATCAGAGTTGCACCAAATAGGGACAGAATGGACTCCCATGTCAAGGCGACGCGGACTTCCTTGTGCGGGATTTACCTTCACCACGGCGTGACGTGGACATGAAGCGGTTCGCCTGCCCCTACGATCGCTCGACGTTGCCTCACGGTGCTGGCGCGATGATGATCGTGTCAGCACCGTGAGAGATCAAGTTCATGGAGGTACGGACTTGACCGTAATCGACCGCCTGGCGGCCGGTTGGCCCGCCTGGCTCGGAGTTTCAGGTATCGCGTTGGCTCTAACCGGCTGCAGCAACCACAACGACGCCGTTGCCCTTCCCTCATCGAGCCCCTCAACTACTTCTATCCCCTCTCCCCCTTCGGACGAAGAAGCCGTGAAGGAGTCCTACACCTCCTTTATCAGTGCGCTCGACCGTGCAGACTCGCTTCCGGACGGATCTCGCAGACAGCAGTTGTCCGCGCTTATGGTCGACCCTCAGCTTTCGCGCGTACTCAAACGAGTCGAGGAGTTGAGAGGCAAGAATCTCACTTCTTACGGGAAGGTGATTGTCCACATCGTAAGTGTGGACGTCGCCGGCAACGATGCGACTCTGCACGATTGCCAAGACTCCAGCGAAGCCGGAATCATGAACCGGACTACACGCAAGAAAATCAAGCGCGGGGTCGAGAAGGGAAGGACTAAGACGTACTTGATCAAGGGCGCAGACGATAAGTGGCGCACCAGCAAGTACGTCGTGCTCGGCGAAGGCTGCTGACATGGCGCCCACCGCTTCCACCGTTCTTATTGGTGGCACGCTGTTGCTGCAACCTTTTTCCGCACCGCCACCTCAAGATCCGATCCCTCCTGACGCGAACTTGAACGGGTACGGTTTCGGCGCCCAGGACGATGGGCGTCCGGGAAGTGCTGGAAACCCATCCAGCGCACATCCGGCCGAGCCCGGTGCTCCTGTCGAAGAGTCAGATGACATCGGGCCACATGACTGCCAGACCTCAGGCGACAACGTGCAGGTCTGTAAGCCGGTCGATGGGGGCGGGGAGGCGCCGAAGATCTCGCCGGCTGAACTGGCGTTGACCACATGGACGCGGATGCCGATCCCCGTGCCAGCAGTGCGGACGGCGCCACCGCGCCGTTCTGCCGGGCTGGTGGGGCTGCCGGAGTGGTTCTGGGTGACGAATTCCCGCCCGATCAGCGGTCGGGCCTCGGCGCGTGCTGTCTGGGTTGAGGTGACCGCCAGACCCCAGAACCTCACGATCAATCCTGGCCATGGGAGCCGCACCGTCCGGTGCGTGGGAGTGGGCACCGCTTATGACAGGTCGCGTCCGGCTTCGACGCAGGGGACGGACTGCTCGTATACGTTCCCGCGATCATCAGCGCATGAATCGGGCGGCGCTTACCGAGTACGAGTGACTGTGACGTGGGGCGGCACGTGGCGAGGGTCTGACGGGACCGGCGGTGCACTGCCGCCGTTGAACCGTACGACGAGTTTTCGCCTGCGGGTAGCCGAGGCACAGGGCTTGTACGGATGAGGAGTGCGATGAAGTCCAGCGGCGGCACCCTGCCCAAAGCAACTGTTCCGAAAGCTGCGAGCGGGACAGTGCCCCCATCATCGGGACGGCTTGCACGGCAACGACGTCCGAGTTGGATCGCGGCCGGCGTGATGCTCCTGTCCTTCGCCGTGCTCGCGAATGTATACCTCTTCCGTTCGGCAGGAGAGCGGATGTCGGTGGTGCGGATGGCACGTGATGTTCCGGTCGGACACAAGCTCGTCCAGGCCGATCTGGACGTGGTCCGGGTGGCAGCGGATTCGGCGGTGGCGATGATTCCGCAGCGGCAGTTGCGGGACGTTGTCGGGCAGCGGGCTGCGGTCGGGTTGCGGAAGGGAACGTTGCTCGCCGTTTCGCAACTGACGGCACAACAGAGTCCGCAGCCTGGTCAGGCGCTGGTGACGGTGCCTTTGAAGGCCAGTGCCGTGCCGCCGGGTCTGGCGCCCGGGTGGCGCGTCCGCGTGGTCTTCACCCCTGGCGAGCAGAGCTCTGGCAGCAGCTCAGCGCCGAGAGGGGTGCGAACCGATCCACTGCGGGACTCACCGGGGGTTGTCGACCAGGTAGAAGGACCAGACGCCGAGGGAGCGACCACCGTGTCGCTGCTTGTGGCCGAGTCCGACAGCAGCACAGTGGCACGGCAGGCCGCGGCCGACCTTGTCGTGCTCGTGGTGACCGAAAGGCGAGGTTGAGGCGATGGGGTTCTGCTGCCTGGTCTCTCCCGGAGGAGCACCGGGTGTTTCCACCACTGCTCTCGGATTGTCGTTGCTGTGGCCGGGGCGAGTGCTCCTTGCCGAGTGCGACCCGATGGGACGCCGCGTACTTCCGGGCTTCATGGCCGACCGGATGCGCGAATCGGCCGGCCCGGGGCTGCTGGGGCTGGCTATGGCATCCGAGGCCGAGCAGGACGCGCCGGTACCGCTGAAGGAGTATGTGGTGCCGATCGCCGACGACGGGCGCGTGGAGCTGCTGCACGGCGTTCGCGATCCTCGTTATGGGAGGCAATTGGGGCCGCTCTGGCAGCGGTTGGCCAGGGCGCTGGCGGCCTGGGACGGTGACGTGATCGCCGACCTGGGGCAGGTCGGCGGCACAGACACCCCCGTGGAGCTGCTGAAGGCGGCAGACGTAGTTGTCATGGTTCTGAAGCCCACGTTGACGCAGGTCGACGCCGCTAAGCCACGGCTGGAAGCGCTCAGGGGCGTCGTGGGGGAACGCGCAATGCTCGGGCTCTGTGTGATCGCCGACGGTCCCTACAGCGCGGCTCAGGTTGGACGCGCCTTGGATGTCGGGGTGTTGGCCGAGCTTCCCTCGTCTGCCGGCGATGCCCGAGTGTTGTCAGACGGTGCGCGTCCTCGGCTGACGTTCAGGACTTCGGTCCTGGTGCGGTCCTTGAAGGATCTAGGCCAGCAACTCCACTCGGTTGTCGCCGACTCCGGGGTGAAGGACGTTGCCGCACGGTCGGCGCGTCTTGCGGCAGCAGGGGCTCACCAATGACCGCGCCAGGCTGGGATCCCGCTGGCACCAGGGCCTCCGCACCGTTCCCGATCCCTGTTCAGCAGGGTGGTGAGCCGGATGCTTGGGCGGCGGTTCGGGAGGTGTCGGCGCAACTCGTTGACGTCCTGGGCGACGGGGTCGATCGCGTGCGGGCGCGACAGCTCATCGACGCACAAGTCCAGGTCTGGGCGCACGAGCAGATGGCCGCTGGACGCGTCACCTCTGGTCCCGAGCAGCGGCGCGTGGCGCAGATGGTGTTCGACCGGCGGTTCGGGTTGGGGGCGCTGCAGCCGCTCCTGGAGCGTTCCGATGTGGAGAACATCGTGGTCAACGGCTGCCGCCAGACCTGGGTCAGTTACACCGACGGATCAAAGAAGCCCGGCCCGCCGGTCGCCGAGACGGATGAGGACCTGGTCGAGTGGGTGCAGTTGCTGGCCCGGCGCGGCAACACAGGGCGGGAGTTCTCCCACGCTTCCCCGCTGCTGGACGTCGCGCTCGCCGACGGGGTGCGGTTGGCCGTGGTCGGATGGGTGTCGCGGCATCCGCACCTGGCGATCCGGGTCCATCGGCTGGTCGACATCAGCCTGCGGCAGCTCACCGAACTCGGCACGCTGACCGCACCACTGGCGGCCTTCCTGCGTGCGGCGATCGCCGCACGCCGCAACATCATCGTTTGCGGCGAGGTGAACACCGGCAAGACCACGCTCGTGCGGGCCCTGGCCGGGGAGATCCCCCCAGAGCAGCGAATCATCACTCTGGAAAGCGACTTCGAACTGTTTCTGGACGACCCGCGGCTGGCTCACCGCCACCCGGACGTGGTCGCGCTCGAAGCAAGGCAGGCCAACGCTGAAGGCGCTGGTGAGGTGCGACTCCAGGACCTGGTGCCGGCATGTCTGCGGCTGAACCCTGACCGCGTCATCGTCGGTGAGGCCCGGCACGGCGAGCTGGCCCCAATGCTGGAAGTGATGTACTCCGGCGCGCGCGGCTCGATGTGCACCTTGCACGTCCACCGCCCCGAACACGTCTTCAGCCGTGTGGTGCAGCTGGGCCGCCGCGCCGATCTCGGCTTGGGCGCCGAGGATGTGCACCTAATGTTCGGCCTGGCTGAACCGCTCATCGTCTACCTGCGGCGCGACCAGGCCACCAACGACCGGTACGTGGCCCAGGTGATGGAAATCGGCCCGCCGGCGGACTCTGCCGAACCGACCCGTAACTTCGTCTTCACGCCCGGACCGGACGGACGTGCGACTCCGGCCGGCGGGCACATCAGTCCCGCCCTGCTGGAGGAACTCCTGGCACACGGCTTCGATCCCGCGCTTTTGGTGTCGGAGCCAGTGAACGGGGGTTGGAGATGACGGGATGGCTCGCCGCGCTCGCCGGCCTGTGCGCTGCCGGGGCAGTGCTCGTCATCATCACGGGATTCCGGGGCGTCGAGCCCGGCGCATCGGATGTGCGTCCACCGTCCCGCATCCAGGCCATGATGCGTTCGCCAGCGTGGCCGGGTCGCCGCAACCGGGCGCTCGCCGGGGCCGGATCCGGGCTGGTGGTCTTGCTGCTGTCAGGGTGGCCGGTGGCCGCGCTGGCGGCCGGTGTCGGCGCGTATGCGCTTCCGCCGATGCTGTCTGGGCGTGCGCCGCAGCGTCGAATCGCGCGGCTGGAAGCGTTGGCGCAGTGGTCCAGGCGGCTGGCGGAGATGATCGGTGCCAGCCGTGGCCTGGAACAGGCCCTGGCCGACAGCGCCCGCATCGCCCCCGCCGCGATAGGTGAGCCGGTCGCGAAGCTGGCCGGACGGCTGAACAACCACGCCAACACCGACCAGGCACTGCGGGCGTTCGCCGACGAACTGGACGACCCGATCGCCGACCTGATCGCCTGCGCCTTGTTGCTGGCGGCCCGCCGCCGCGGCCCGGGCGCGCGTGAGGCGTTGAGCCTGCTGGCCGACGCCGTCGAGCACGAGGTGATCGTGCGCCGCGACGTCGAGGCCGAACGAGCCGGGCTTCGCACCACCCTGATCGTGATCGTCGCCTCCGTTGGGATCTTGAGCGTGCTGTTCGCGTCATCCCAGACCCTCGCCGGCCCTTACGACACTCCGCTCGGGCAGACCGTGCTCGCCGTGGTCGCCGCCATCTACGCGGCCGGGCTGTGGTGGATGCGCCGCCTCGCCGTCCTGTCGACCGGTGCCCGCTTCCTTCACGCCGCCCGCTCGGTGGCCGCCGCCGAGCAAAGGACCAGCCGGTGACCGTGATCGCTGCCCTCGCCGGATGTCTGGCCGCCGCCGGACTCATCCTGCTCGTGCGTGAGTTGCGGCCCGCGCCGCCGCGGCTGGACGCCGCCTTGGCCCGCGTTCAAGCCGTGCCGTTCGCGCCATCTGCAAGACAGGACGACAGCACGACGATCCAAGAGAAGGTCGGGTGCTGGCTTGCCGAACGAATCGCGCGCCCGTCAGGGCTGCTGGCTGTTCCCCGCACTGATCTGGCGGTGCTGAGCCGCCCGGTAGAGCGGTTCATGCTGGACAAGCTGGCCCTGTTCGTCACCGGCCTCGCCGCACCCTCGCTGCTGACTGGCCTGGTCACCGTTGCCGGGGGCTCGCTGCCATGGGCTTTCCCGGTGCTGGTCGGATTAGTACTGGCCGCAGTGTTGTCGCTGGTCCCGGACTGGAGCGTGCGCTCCCAGGCTCGGCAGCGCCGCCGCGACTTCCGCTACGCCTTCACCTCCTACCTGCAACTGGTTGTCTTGGAACGCCAGGCGGGCGCCGCGCTCAATGCCGCGTTAGAGAACCCAGCGAAGATCACCGACGGGTGGCCGTTTCAGCGCATCCACCAGGCTCTCTCCCGTGCCCGGCACGGGCAGCAGCAGCCATGGCGCGCTCTGGCAGACCTCGGCGCCGAGATCGACGTCCGGGACTTGACTGACCTGGCTCACACCGCCGAGATCGCCGGGAGCGAGGGCGCAAAGATGCACGATGTGCTGATCGCCAAGATCGGCTCGATGCGGCATGAGGCATCCGCCGCCGCCCGCTCCGAGGCCAACGCCCGCACCACCGCCATGTGGGTGCCCACATCCCTGCTGATGCTCGGCTTCGTCATCCTGATCGGCTTCCCGTTCTTCTCCAAGCTTCTGGCGTCCGGCTAACAAGACACCGCATCACCGACTCGGGGGACCATGAACACGCTCACCACCGCCGCGGCTCGCATAGCCGTCGCCGTCCTCAACCGCTTCGCCGACCTGAACACCCATCGTGACCGGGGGTCCGGTGTGGTGGAGACGATCATCATCGTGGCCGGGTTCGCCGGCCTGGCCTTCACCGTCTACCTCGCCGTCGCAGGCAAGGTGAACGGCTGGATCAGCAAGATCCCCGGTTCCTCCGGCCCATGAACTCCCCTGCCGCACGGCGGGACACGGGTTCGGCGACCGTAACGGCCGTGATCGTGTTCCCCGCCGTTGGAGTGCTGTTCCTGGGGTTGGTGCAGGCGGTCATGGTTTCGGTGGCTCGGGACGTCGCCCTCTCGGCCGCCGAGGAAGGACTGCGTGTCGCGCGCGCCCGCCACGGAACCGCGACAGCGGGCCGCTCCGCCGCTTCCTCCTTTGCTGATGCCGAACCCGTGCTGCGCTCGCCAAGCGTGAACGTGTCTGGGGCCACGACTCTCACCGTCCGCGTGACCGGGTCCGCACCGTCCATCCTGCCCGGCGTCAACATCAAGATCAGTCGCACGGCCAGGGGCGCCCGGGAACGCTTCACTATCCCCGAGCGGCCATGAGCAGCCACCGAAAGAACAGCACGCTGCTGGGCGCGCGAGACGCTGGGAACGCGGCCGTCGAGGTCGCGATTCTTGCACCGTTGTTCATCGCGTTCTTGGCTGGGTTGCTGGTGGCGATGCGCGTCCAGCATGGCAGCGCCGTCGTTGCCCAGGCCGCTGCCGACGCCGCCCGGCACGCCTCCATCGCCCGCACCGCCACCCGAGCTCGCGCGGATGCTAACTCCAGCGCTATGACCACGCTGAGCGATCGAGGGCTCCATTGCCGCCCTGTCGTCCGGCTCGACCTGTCTGGCTTTCGCCAACCAGTGGGGCAGGCCGGGACGGTGGCCGCGCGGGTGACCTGCGTAATTCGGCTCGCCGATATCGCTCTACCGGGCATGCCCGGATCACGCACCGTCACCGAGACTCGCCGGTCCCCTATCGATCCCTACCGAGGACGGTGACCTGCTCATGACCACGCGGGCTCCCTGTCCGCCGTCCCGACGCCGTGGCGACGCGGGGAGCGTGAGCATCTTCGCCGTCATCCTCACCCTGGTCGTCGTAGTGTTCTTCGGCGCGGTCGTCGATTTCGAGCAGAAGCTCGAAGCCCGCCAGGACGCCAACACCGCCGCCCAGGAGGCTGCTCGCGCCGGCGCGGGCCGCGTCGACCTCGACCGCGCCTACACCGACGGCAGGTTCGTCGTCGACCGTCGCGAGGCGATCCACTCCGCCCGCGCCTACCTGCGAGCGGGCGGCTACGCCGGCACTGTGACGACGTCCGGGACCCGCGCCATCCGAGTCCACGTCACCGTCACCCGGCCCGCGCTGTTCCTACCCGTCATCGGAATCAGCCACCTGCGCGCTGACGGTAGCGCGACCGCGAACCTGACCACCGGAGTGCAAGGACCCGCCCAGCCATGACTCTTACTGCGCGTGCTCGTGCCGCCGAGATTCTGCGAGGAATCGGCGCCCTGTTGGTCTGCGTCGCTCTGCTGGTCGGGGTCCCGATCGGCTTGTACGCCGTGGCAGGATCTCCGCTCCCCGATCACGTTCCGTCCGGGGAGCAGGTGATGGCCACGCTGTTGCGTCCCGACACCGGCAACTGGCTGTTCCTCGCGGTGATCCGTCTGGTCGGGTGGGGCGCTTGGGCCTTGTTCGCTGGCGCGTTCTGCAGTGAGACCGTCAGCTATCTAGCCGGACGAAGCGCACCTACGCTGCCGCGCCCTGTGCGGCCCCTGCAGGTGCTCGCGCGAGACCTGGTCGCTACCGCCACTCTTGTCTTCGGCACCGCCACAATCGTGACGGTCCCAGCGTCGGCTACCGCCCATGCCACCACCGATACCCCGTCCGCCGACGAACCCAGCGCATCCCCGCCCCACAGCACCGAATGGGAGCCACTCCTCGGCGACGACACGCCTCCCCCATCGGAACCATCAGAGCCGGAACCGCGGACCAGAGTCGTCCATCGCGGCGACACCCTGTGGAACCTGGCCCGTCGCGCCTACGGCTCCGGCGACCGGTATCCCAAGATCTTCAAAGCCAGCCGCACCATCGATCAGCCTCCCGGCATACCGGCCCTCACCGATCCCAACGAACTCCACCCAGGCCAACGAATCCGGATCCCCTCGGTCCGCAAGCGAGCCGACACGCCTCCGCCGAAACGCGGCCCTCACGCCGACCACCCCGGACAGCCGTCAGAACCCAAAGCGAACCACGATTACGGCCCCCCTCCGCACGTTTCCCAAGAACTCAACGGCGCTGGGAGCCGGCCCTCGCGAGTGCCCAGCCCGGTCGTCGCACCACCGGCGGACAATCCACCCGCCAGGCCCTCACCAACCACACCGCGAGCCACCAACCAAGACCGCCCGGGCATCGCTCTGCCGTCCGGTTCCTACATAGGCCTCGGCCTCGCCGCAGCGCTCAGCCTCGCCATCGCCGCCACCCGCCTGCACCGACGCCGCCAACTCCACGTCAACACCGGCGACGTCCCGACCCATCAGCCAAGTGAGCCACCAGAGCCGGTCGCCAAGGCCCGCAAAGCCCACCTGGACATCGCCTACGCCGACAATGACTCCGTCGTTCCCTCCGACTCCGACCTCGTCGCGCAGGACCACTTTACGCCGCCGCCTGACCACATCACTCTGGGCACTCGCGACCGCGCCCCCATCAACCTGCCCCTCGCCGGGCTCATGCTCGGTCTGACCGGCGACGGCGCACTCGCGGCGGCCCGAGCCGTCACCACCGAGCTCCTCGCCAAAGCACGCCGCAACCGCGCCGAGCTCCTCATCCCCCAACCCGACGCGGATGCTCTCTTCCCTGATGCCGCCCTGACCGACATCCCAGGTCTCACCATCACGCCCAGCCTCGCGGCAGCCACATCACAGTTGGAGGCCGAGATCCTCCGCCGCGCCCGGGCCCTGGAAGCCACCGACCAACCGGACCTGAACGCCCTACGCGCTACCGACCAGACCGACCCTCTCCCCGCCCTACTCCTGACCGCCTCCGTCGCCGAACCAACAGCCGCCACCGTCCACGCCATCACCCAACTCGGCGCCCGCTACGGCATCGGCACCCTCATCCTCGGCCCTGCGCCGGCGGGGACCACCCTGCACCTCAACGACGACACCACCGTCACCCAAGCCGAGGGACCCTACGCCGACGCCCTCACCGGAGCTCGCCTGTTCCACCTGACTGTCGACGACGCCAGCGCGATGCTCCACACCCTTCGCACGGCCGCTGGCATCGCCGACTCGAAGCCGGTCAATATCCCGGAACCGAGACCCGGCTCCGACCTAAGTCCAGAAGTCACGTCTCGCACCCCAGCACCCAGCGCGATTCATGTTCCTGCCCCCACCGACCAGGCGCAGCCCCGCCTGATTCGTCTCCAGGTGCTCGGGCCGGTCCGCCTGCACACCGCCGACGGTCCCATCACCACCGGAGTCCGCCGCAGCGCCCGCGACCTGCTCGCCTACCTCGCCCTGCAGCCTGGCGGTATCAGCCGCGACCAAGCCATCAACGCCCTCTGGCCCGACCACCAACCCGAAACCGCAACCACCCAGTTCAACACCGCCGTGGCCAACATCCGCAAGACTCTCCGCACCGCCACCGGACTCCGTGAACCGATGTACGTCACCCACATCGCAGGCCGCTACCGCCTCGACCCCGACCTGATCGACGTCGACGAACAACGCCTCTCCGCCACACTCGCCAAGGCCCGCCAAGCCACCACTGACCCCGAGCGCATCGCCGCGCTCACCCCGGTCAGTGACCTCTACACCGCCGAGTTCGCCACCGACCTCACTCACGACTGGGCCGAAAACCACCGCGAACACCTACGCCGAGCCGTCATCGACGCCCTGGCCCGCCTGGCCCGGCTTCTCCAGCACGACCACCCCGAGCAAGCCCTCAACACGCTGGAACAGGCCATAACACACGACCCTTACGCCGAACCTCTCTACCGCTCCGTCATGCAACTACAAGCCGAACTCGGCCAACCCGACGCCGTTCACCGCACGTACCGGCTCCTAGCCGCCCGGCTCGCGGACCTCGACACCGAACCCGACGACGAAACCCACCAACTCCTCACCAACCTCCAACGCCATCCCTGAGTGGCTTCGGCGAACCGGCGTCACTGCTGATGCATGGATGCTGCGCCATGGGTGCCGACCTCACGCGCCCCGTGGGCCATGGAGCGCGGGCCTTCCAGGACCATGCGGACGATCTTGTTCTTGCACTTTGGGCGGCGGCACGGACACCTCACTCCCGCAGGTCGACGCGGCCGGGCGGCCTTCGTGCCAGCCATAGCGGTATCCATGACGGCCCAGATAGGGGCTGGTGAGGACGTGATGAACTTCCGCCCACGCCATCAGATCGGACCACCGAACCTCGGAGATGTGGTGCGGTGGGCCAGGGAGCGCGCGATTGTAAGCGGCCAGCGCTTCAGCGATCAGCGCCGAGGGCAAGGGGCCGTGGGTCATCACCAAGCTCGTGATCAATTTGGCGAGGTCGTATCCGAAGGGCGCCAGCGTCAGGCAGTCGTGGTCGACCGCGAACACCCGGTGGCCATCGAGAAGGAAGTTGCGTGGATTAGCGTCGTTGTAGATCGCCGCCGGTGCGTTGCGGGCCTCCTCGATGACGTGCACCAATTGCTCGGCGGTCATAGCCGGTGCGCGAACCTGCCCGCTGTCCACGCGTTGGCGCACCAGACTTCGACGTGGGGTGACGAAATCGGGAATCGTCAGCTCGCGGCTGACTGGGAACGGTGTGTCGAGCCTGGCGTCGTGAAGGGTGTCGTCATGCAGGGCGCGGTGAAGCCGGCCCATCAGTCCGGCGATGGCAACCGCATCCTCCGGGCGAGCGTGGCGTCCGGTCACATGCTCGAATGTCAGGCGCCGGTCATCCACCCGGCGAATCGCAGGGATCAGCAGCGGCGCGTCGAGCGCCTGCACGTGCTTCGCGAGCCAGCGGTGGTTCATCCAGGCCGTTCGACACGCCTGATGGTCGGGAAAGAACTTGGTCCACTGGCTCGGAGACGAAGTGCTCATGAGGACCGTCAACACGCCAAAACGTAGGTGATCGTGGAAGTCGCGGTGGTGGGGCCGTCGCCACGGCGTCGGCGCAGTTCCGCTGCCAGTGCGGCGGGATCACCCCGCAGATCTCCGAGTTGGTACTTGGGGATGGTGACCAGGTAGTCGGCCAGGTGGCGGGCGTCACGGAAGCGGAAGACGTGCGGGTCACGCAGGACGAGCACCACGTTGAGCGACGCGGCAGCGAGGTTTGGGAGGTCTTCACCGCTGGCGGCTGCGTACAGGCTGCGCCGCCGGGTCGCGTCGGTGTCCAGGCCGGTGTCGACCATGAGCTGATCGAGTTCCTGATAGCTGTCCGCGGACTTGCTGATCATCAACGCCATCCCTGTGGGTTTGAGGACGCGGCTGATCTCATCGACCACGTGGCCGGGTCGACCGGAGTGGTACAGGCAGAAGAAAGCCGTGGCGACGTCCACAGCTTGGTCGGCGAGGGGAAGGTCGTGGAAGTCGGCCTGCAAGTACATCGGATCGTTGGCGCGCGTCTGGTGAGGGGCAAGGTGGGCGCGGGCCTGGGCGAGCATCGCGGCTGAGGCGTCGACGGCAAGGAATCGTGCGTGCGGGAAGCGGGTGAGCAGGGCGCGGGTGGGCCGCCCGTTGCCGCAGCCGATGTCAGCGACCACCGGCGCACTGACGCTGTCCTGCATGGCCGGGAGGATGGCAAAAGTGAGCAGGTCGGCTGCGGTTTCACCGACGTGCAGGCCGTGGATCTTGGCGTTCAACAGCGCGTTGCTGCGCCGGTCGACCCTGCGGCGATCGGCGTACAGGCCGGGAACCTGTGCCGGGTCGGTGAACGGCCGTTGGGCGTCCGGGTCGGGCTGGCCGAGGAGGGAGGACGGCATCGGGTCACCGCCTCCTCTGTTCGGTCAGCGGACGGTGCGCTCCAGTTCCGCGGTGAGGCGGTTGGCCTCGCGGCGGGACCGCACGATGAACACCTCGGCGTCGCCGGCGTGATCGTTGAGCAATGCTCGAACTCGCGGCGCCATCTCCTTGCGGTAGCCCCAGACGTATTTGATGAATCCCCAGTTGATGTTGTCGTAGACGCCGTCGTTGTGCTGGCCGCCGCGGTAGCGCCAACGGCGTTGGGCGATGCCCCACAGGCAGGTGATTCCAGGGAGGTCGAGGAAGACGACGTGGGTGGCGCGGCGCAGCCGGATCGGCAGGGTGCCTGCGTAGTTGCCGTCGATCACCCAGGTGTCGGCGGCCACCAGTTCTTCCTGTATCTCGGCGAACTTGTCCTGCGGCAGCTTGTTCCACTCGTCGTCGTAGTACAACGCGTCCAGGTGCGTGATCGTGGTGCCGAGTGATGCGGCGAGGCGACGGCCGACGGTGGTCTTGCCGCTGCCTCCACAACCGATGATCGCGACTCGCTGGATGGCTTTCATGGGCAACGACGGTACCGAGCGACGGCTGGTGACGGGGCCATACTTGCCGGACGAGGGTGGCCTGCCGGGGCGATGACGGCGACCTGCCAAGTTCGAGTCGTCCGCTTCCGGGGGGTTTCCCCCAAAGTGTGGACACCGTTTGTTATGCGGCTTGAGTCACCTTAATGGACTGTTGTTCGTAGTCGATCGGGCTGGTCTGACCGAGGGCCGAGTGCCTGCGGGTGGTGTTGTATCGCGTGACCCACCGAAACACCGCCAGCCGGGCCTCTCGCGGCCCGTTCCAGCGCTTGCGGCCCTGCAACGTCTCTCGTTTCAGGGTGGCGTTGAACGCCTCGGCCGCCGCGCGTTGTCGGCGCTGGTGCCCACCGCACCCATCGACTGGACCACCCCGAGCCGGGCGCACGCGGCCGCGAAGTCGGCCGAGCCGTATTGCCCGCCGTGATCGGAGTGGAAGGTCGCCCCGTCCAGGCGCCCACCCCGGGTGCGGGCCGCCGCCTCCAGGGCGTCGATGACCAGCTCGGTGCGCATGTGGTCGGCGATCGACCAGCCCGCCAGGCGACGAGAGCACAGATCGATCACCGTCGCCAGGTAGAGGAACTTCCCATCGCCGACCGTTAGGTAGGTAATGTCGCCGACGTAGCGCCGGTTCGGCACTGCGGCGGTGAAGTCCCGCTTGATCAGGTCAGGGATCTTTTGATGCGACGGCTCAGGCACGGTGGTGCGGACCTTCTTGCGCAGGTGGACGCCAACGATCCCGAACGCGCGCATCACTCGTTCGACACGCTTGTGGTTCACCCGACGGCCCGTATCGCGCAGCTCGGCGGTGACCCGCGGTGACCCGTAGGTCCCGTCCTGGCCGACGTGGATCCGTCGGATCTCTTCCGCCAGTGCCTGGTCGGCGGCTTGCCGCCCGGCCCGAGCTGCACGCGCATCACGCCACCGGTAGTAGCCCGATCGCGACACCCCAAGGACATGACACAGCCGCTTGATGCTGAACAGCGTGCGGTGGTCGTCAACGAACTGGAAGCGACTCACCAGTTCGTCTCTCCCGCGAAATACTTGGCCGCCCGGCGCAAGATGTCACGCTCGGCCTCGAGCTCCCGCACTTTCTTGCGGAGCTCCCGATTCTCCTGTTCGAGCGCGGCGTCCGAGGCTACCGAGGCCCCACCCGCCTCCCGTCGCCGGGGCGACGGCTCGGCACCGGCCCGCGCCTGGCGCACCCACAGCCGCAGCGTCTCCCGGTTGACGCCCAGGTCCCTGGCCACCGACGCGTACGTCCGTGTCGGATCCGACAGATACAACGCCACCGCGTCGGCCTTGAACTCCTCGGAATAGGCCTTCATCCCCACACAGGACCCCTCTCACCCCCAGATCTCCATGATCCAGGGTGCTCAAGGTGTCCACACCTCGGGGGGAAGGCCCCCGGGTGGGAGTGCGGTGGGGTTGCCAGGAGTCCGCGCTGCGCGGCGGCAAACGGGAGAGTTCATCGCCGACGCCGCGGAGTCGCCGGGCCGTGGGCGTGGCGACGGCCACGGGCTTGTTCCTGGACGTGTTCGAGTAGGTGGGTCAGTGCAGTCAGTTGCCGCGACAACCGGAAGGGCTCGAGGCCGGCGAGGCAGCGGGTGATCAGGTCCACGTGATCGGTGGTGTTCAGCGCGCGGGTGAGGGCGGTCAGCGCGGCGCGGGTCGTACGAGCGTCCGTGGTGATCAGTTGTTCGGGGACGACACGGTCGGCGGATCTCAGATATGCGGGGGCGAGGGGCAGGCATCCGGCGAGAACGGCTTCGGGGAGCCGCTGGGTGAACTGGCCGCAGGCGGCGAGCCGGTCGGGCGCCAGCAGCATTGTGGCGACCGACCGACGGTAGAGCGGCTGCACGTCGGGGAACGGTATGCGGCCGGTGAAGTTCAGCTCGGGCCAGCGCTGGGTGGAGGTCCATTTCCCGGCGATGCGATGGGGACGGTCGCGGCCACGGGTGCGAAGTAGCGGTCGAACTCGGCGTCGCGGTCGTACTGGTTCCCGATGTAGACCAGCGGGAGGTCTCGGGATGCTGCCGCCAAGGCAACGGGGTCGGCGTTGTCCAAGGCCGCGTCGGCGACGGGGAACAGCAGTCGTGCAGCGCCGGCTCTCGGATGGAGCGCGGCTTCGCAGACGGTGACGTTGTCGGCATGGCGGAGCCGGTGGTCGCCGGGCAACTGGAGGTCCTTGTCCCACAGCAGCGTGGGCAGGTACCGATCGCAGGTGTAGTGGGCCAGCAGCTCGTCTTGTCGATGCAGGTCGCAGGTATGGCCGGGGGTGCCGCAGGCGGTGGTGTTGCGTCCGGGGATCGGCCAGCGCCATTCGCACATCAGGACGTCGATGTCGGGGAGCCTTTGTTCCCAGGTGTAGCGGTCTCCCAGGTCGTCTCGGGCCTCGTCCAAGTCGCGGTTGACTTGAAGGAAGACTACGTGGTGGCCTGCGGCCGTTAGACCGTCGATGAGTGTGGCGCGGTGGCTGCGTCCTCCGTCAGGGGTGTCGGTGATGCCCGCGCCCATGAACCCCCAGAAGCTGTAGCCGATTTTCACGGCGCCGTGGGTGATGCGGGTGCCCAGAAGGAGGCCGTCCAGCCCGGAGCCGGTCAGGCAGTCCAGCGCGGCTTCGGGGGTGCCGCAGATCGGCTTGCCCTTGATGTTCAAGCTCGTGTTGATCAGCACGGGGTAGCCGGTCCGGGCGCCGAATGCCGCGAGGACCTCGGCCAGGAAACGGTTCTGCTCGCGCGTGACGGTCTGGACGCGGGCGGTGCCGTTGACATGGACGATGGACGGGATCGCCTGGCAGGCGAGGTCGGTGGCACCGGACGCGATCGACATGAACGGGGACGGTTGGCCGAGCGTGAAGTAGTCGGCCGCATGGTCGGCGAGCACGACCGGCGCGAACGGCCGGAACGGTTCGCGGAACTTCACGCGGTCGTTGAGACGCTCCATGACGCCGGGCTGCAGCGGGGAGGCCAAGATCGACCGGTGGCCCAGCGCGCGGGGCCCGGCCTCCAGCCGTCCGCGGAACACTCCGACGATCTGTCCTTCGGCCAGTTGCTCGGCGAGGAGTCTTGCGGCGCCCCGAACCCGCTGAGCGGTCGTCCCCGCGCGTGGGTGCAGCGGCAGTTGAACGTCGGTGTAGCGGGGCCGAGGTAGCAAAATCCGGCCACCCCATCGGGCAGTTGCCCGGTCAGGTTGCGGTAGACGGCGAGGGCGGCCCCGGCAGAGGTGCCGGCATCGCCCGGTGAGAGAGGAACCGCCACCCGCTCAAAGCCGGCCTGCCGGCAGATGCGGCCGATCGCAACGCAGTTCATCGCGACACCGCCGCCCACCATCAGCATCGACGCGCCAGTCAGAGCCTGGGCACGGCGCGCGAGATGCACCATCACCTGCTCGATGCGTTCCTGGAGCGCGGCCGCGACGTCGGCGTGGATCTGCTCGACAGGGTCGTCCGGGTGGCGCGGCGGGCAGGTCTCGGCGGCGAACACCGGGGTCGTGCGCGGCCATGATCGGCTGAGTACCCGTAGCGGGAACAGCCGCATGGTGTAGATCCAGGCGTCGTCGAGCCCGGCCAGGATCCACACCGTCTCGGCGGCGGCGAACGCGGCGTTGATGACGCGGTCAGGCGGGACGCACACCAGCCGCCGTCTTGGGCGGGTGAGGGTCAGGTGCGCATCGGTCGCCTCCCACGTGTCCAGCCCACGCGGGCAGCTGGGAGCGCCGTGGACGAGCACCGCGTCGACGGTGTCCCGCCACAGGGCGCTGGCCGAGTTGGCGGTCACGGTGATCACGCCGTCACCTCCGCCTCGGTCGTGTTCCGCACCGAGGTGGGGATCGTGGTGTTCCCGTGGCGTTCCAGGCCGTCAGGAAGCGTGATGGACGGGACGAATCCCAGCACCCGGCCGGCACGGGTCACGTCGGCGAGGACGGCGACCGCGTCGCCAGGACGTTCTCCGGCCGGACGGAGCGGCACGGGCCGGCCGACGATCTGGCCGACCAGTTCGGCGACCTGTCGTAGCGACGCGGCGTCACGTCCGGCAGCGTTGACGACCTCGGCGCCTCCAGGCGGCAGCGGAGCGGCGACCGCGCGCACGGCGGGCTCCACCAGGTCGCTGATGTAAGTCCAGGTGTGCCGGGCTGTGCCGTCTCCGAAGAGCGGCACGGCCTCTCCAGTGAGCGCGGCGGTGAAAAATCGCGGGATCACCATCTGGGGGTTGTAACCGGGTCCGAAGGCCGGAAAGAACCGCAGTGCGACCGTACTGAGCTGGGAACCGGGACGGCGCGCGTACGCCAGCGCCAGTCTTTCGGCGGCGAGCTTGGTCACGCCGTACGGCGAGGTCGGCTCGGTGGGGCGCTCTCCCGAACCGGCTCTTCACCAGAGGTGGCCGGGCCGTAGACGTGGGCCGAGGACGCCACCACCACCCGCTGCACGTCGTGCCGGATACAGGCGTCCAGGAGACGCTGGGTGGCCAGAACCGAGAAGGCGTGATCGGTGAAGCCCGCCAGGTCGGTGGTGGGACCATCCCCGCGTCCTCCGGAAACACCGTCCGCCACCGCCTCAACCGCGGCGGTGACAGGCGTCTGAACCGAGCCCTGCACATCGCCGTCCTCAGCCGCATGACCCACGACCCGCAAACCCGCGCCTACGTCGAGCGACGCCGGGCCCAAGGCCGCACCACCAAGGAGATCCGCCGCTGCCTGAAGCGCTACCTAGCCCGCCAGATCTACCGGCTCCTCAACGCCATCGACACAGCCACCACCCCAGCTTGACGAACATAGAAGGATCCCTAGTACTGCAACAACAGGTTGTGATCACGACGCTGCGTACGGTAAGCAGTGACGGTGGTCACGAACGACGTCGAAGCCTGGTCGCGGGAATTCTCTGACTTTCTGGCTATGTTCGCTCATCGTTTTCCCCGGGTGGAGTCACGCCGCCAGGCGACCTCCTACCTGCGCGGACTCCTGAGCGAGTTGGAGAGGAAGAACGGATGGACCCTTGCTGAGATGTCGGGCGAGAATGGTCCTGAGCGTCTTCAGCGTCTACTGAACTTCTACGCCTGGGACACGGATGGTTTGCGGGACGACATTCGTACTATGGTCGCTGAATCCATCGGGGACCCTGAACAGGGTGTGGTGATTCTTGATGACACCGGGTTCCTGAAGAAGGGCATGCGGTCCGCCGGGGTGGCCCGCCAGTATTCAGGGACCGCCGGCAGGATCGAAAACTGTCAGATTGGCGTTTTCTGTGCCTATGCAAGTCCTGCAGGGCGGGCGCTAATCGATCGTGAGCTTTATCTGCCGAAGTCGTGGACCCGAAGACCGTGGACGGTGCCGCCAGGCGAGTATCGGCGATGAAGTGGAGTTCGCCACCAAGCCCGATCTGGGCAAGGCATTACTCGAACGGGTGGTCGCATCGGGGATCCCCTTCCGGTGGGTCACCGCGGACGAGGCTTACGGGCAGGTGTGGCGGCTGTGGCGGTGGATGGAAGAACGCGGCATCGCCCACGTGGTCGCCGTTCCCAAAACGCAGATGGTGATCTCGATGAAGCTGACCCAGGAGCGTGACCACCACTTGATCGACGAACTGGAGCAGGACGCGTGGCAGCGGCTAAGCTGCGGAGACGGAGCTCATGGTCCACGGTTGTACGACTGGGCTGCTGTCGATATCAGGCCATTTCGTGAACCCGGAGCAGGCCACTGGCTTCTCGCGCGCAGAAGCATCAGCGATCCGAATGAACTCGCCTACTACATCTGCTTCGCCCCAGAGCAGACTCCCCTCAAGGAACTGGTGCGTGTGGCGGGCAGTAGGTGGGCCATCGAGGAGTGCTTTCAAGCGGCCAAGAATGAGACAGGACTCGACCACTATCAGGTCCGCGGCTACCAGGCCTGGTATCGGCACATCACTTTGTCCATGGCTGCTTCCGCCTTCCTGCTCAGGCTCCAGCGGGCCTGTCAAAAAGGGGAGATGTCGAATACCCGCCGGTAGGCATCCGCCCGCTGAGCATCAACGAGATCCGTCGCCTATGGAACCGCGTCGTAATGCGCACCACACACTTCATCGACCACGCTCTGAAATGGTCTGAATGGAGAAGACGCGCCCAGCAACGAGCCAGAGACAGCCACTATCCTCAATTTTTCGTGAGGTCGGTTGGGTCGCGGAGCGACCCAACCGGCTCTTGGTTTTCGGCGGCGGGTCAGCGGTGGGGCCCGACTGTCGCGTCGGGTGGGCGGGGTTCCACGGGCCCGGGGGTTCTCCTTCCTGGTGTTGATGGGACGGTTTGGGCTGGTCAGGGCGCCGGGAGCATCTGCAGGCGTCCGATCGCCGAGGCGATCAGGGCGCTCCAGGGCCAGTGGCGGGCCAGCCGGAGCCGGAGCCGTCTCCCTCCTCGGGCCAGGCGTGCGGCGGTCGAGAAGACGCGCAGGCGCAGGCGTTTGGGTTCCCAGCGGCGGGCCGGGTGATCAGCGAAGGCGAGCATCTGGGCCCAGGCGGTCAGGTCGGCGGCCAGCGCGACGAGTTCGAGCCAGACCTGGTTGGCCGCTGAGCTGTGCAGGGGCAGGTTGCGCGGGCCGGTGTCCTTGGCGCAGCGGATGCGGTCCTCGCAGCGGGCGCGGCGGCGGTGGCGCAGTTCCAGGTCGGCGAGCTGCCCGTGCTTGCCGCCGGGCCGGGTGCCGGTGACAATGCACGTGAAGCGGTGCCCGTCGATGTCGGTGAACCGCAGTTGCGCGCCGGGGTGGGGGCGTTCGCGGCGGACGATGACCCGCATCCCTTTCGGCCAGCTGGTCAGGTCGAGCATGCCGGTCAGCTCGGCGACCCACGCGCCGGGGCGGGGCTGTCGGTCGGAATCGTAGGCGCACTGCCACACATGTTCGGGCAGGGCGAGGATGGCGGCGCAGATGTCGTCGGTGAGGCCCCACCCGATCGAGTACTTGACGCGGCGGGCGGTGACCCAGTCCAGGAACTCGTGGGTGCCGCCACCTGAATCGGTTCGGATGAGGACCTGTTTGTGCAGGCGGGACGGGATCTGGTTGAGTGCCAGGCGGCCTGCGGTGATGTGGTCGGCGGCGGTGTCGGACCCGGCGTTGCCCGGCCGCAGCACCAGCGCGGCGGCCTCACCGGTCCCGCCCGCACCGTGGTCGATGAACGCGGTCATCGGATGAAACCCGAAGGTGCGCTTCCACGTCGGAGCCGCGTCCTGCTTGTCGGAGTGCGCGAGCACGATCGTGGCATCCAGATCCACCGGGATCAGGCCTCCGCCCGTCCCGGGGGCGTGCTCGCCGGCCAGTTCCCAGGCCCGCGCGCGGGCCGACGAGCGGGCCTTGCGGATCGCCCGCAACGCCTGCGGGCCGGCCTGTGCCAGGGTGGTGACCAGCCGCGACAGCGTCGGATCCGACGGCACCGGCCCGAACAGCTCCGGCTCGGCCCGCAGCACCGCGATATCGGACAGGCAGTCCCCGCCCAGCGCCAGCATCACCGCCAGGTCCGCGACGACCTTGCCTGGATCGTGGGGCCCAGGCTCGGCGGATTTGGGTGAGTTGTTGGTGCAGGCGCGCGGATGTCAGGACGGGCAGATCGGGGGCGAGGGCGAGCACGGTGTGGGCGGCGTCTTCGGGGCGCCGCTGGTGGATTTGCGCGAGTGCCAGACGCGTGGTGATGAGTGCATTGGTGCGGCGTTCGATGGGGCGACGGCCGCTGAGGGAGGCGGCCTAGTGGTTTTCGGCGCCTTTGTGGTCGCCGAGCTGGGTGAGGGTGAGTCCGATCTGGTGTTCATATGAGGGGCGCCGGTAACCGCCGGTCCAGTCGGCTTCGGGGAGGGAGTCGGCGCGTTCGAGGTCGGTTTCGGCCGCGGCGAGCAGGCGATGGGCGCCGGCTCGCTGGTATCCGGTGGCGGCCAGGGCCTCGGCCCGCATCCCGGTGATCCATGCCCGCTTGCGCAGGGGGCAGTGGCGGCAGGCCTTCGGCGGCGGCCTCGGCGAGCGCGTGGCCGTGGCTGTTGTGGCCGAGGTCGAGGGCTTGGACGGTCAGGGAGCGCAGCGCGGTGGAGCGCATGGTGGGATCGTCGGCTTCTTGCGCGAGCCGGACGACCTGCACGTACCAGGTCTGGGCCAGGCCGTGGCGCATGTCATCGGCGGCCATCCAGCCGGGCGGGTAGGCCAGTTCTTTTCCGGACTACAAATCTTGGATTTGTCCGGATGGTGCCTGGGCCTGCCCGAGCGCGTTTGAGCTGGTTAGGATTCAGGCCATGGCGGCCACGGCGCAAGGAGGACCTGCTCCGCGCAGACGAGGGCACCCAGTTCCGGTCTGGGTCGGGACTGACGAGGCGGGTAAGCCTTCCGTGTCGTTCGAGCCTGTGGCTGGTGCGACGAAGGTCTTTGTCCCGATGTCCGACGATGTGGCGACGTTGATGGAGCTCCATAGCTCGGTGGCCACGACGATGAGGGCACTCGCGGATGTCGATAACAACAGGGATGCAGCGCGCATTCTTCGCACCAGACTCCAGGCTCAGCGGCGGCAGGCCGCAGGCGAGGAGGTGGTGACCGTGGAGGAAGTGCCCCAGGACTCGCCGCGGTGGCGCCAACAGTCGGTGCAGGACATTCGGCGCGAGTATCCCCTCGAGTCAGGTGAGAGCGTGCGTGCCCGGCCGACCGGGCTGCCGGACAGTAATCGTCGACGTCACTGATGGTCCCGCCTCCCTAGTTCTCAGCTGTTCGGATTATTGGGATGCCGAGGTTAGTCAAGCCCTTCTGGGGCTTGGCGGCGGTGCGGCGGGCCGTGCACAGCTTGGCTCGGCCGGCTTCCAGGCTGGCCTTGATGCCCTCGATCTCTCCACCCCAGCCGTGGATCTCGGCTTCTTCAAGCCGGTCCTGGAGGTTCTTGACGAGCTCGGCAAGGCGGCCGATCTGGCGGGGGTCGATTTAGAGCATGGGGCAGCGGATGCCCCGTTAACTGAACCAACTCCGATGTTTCAGCAGTTCATGGCGGGTCTCGGAGACTGGCGCTAATTTGTCCGCGTGATCGAATCGGATGGGGAACAGGGACGCGATCTGTCGCGGCTCGTGGTGTCGCGGGCGGGTCGTCTCGTGGCGACCGGCGATGTCCGTGAGCCGTATCGCATCGTGGGTCCCGGCGGCGAGGTTCGTGGAACCGGTGTCGGTTTTCCTGCGGGATCTGCTTGCGTCGGGGAGGTCGGAATCGACGCTGAGGTCGTACTCGGTTGACCTGCTGAGGTGGTGGCGGTTCTTGGATGCCGTCGGTGTGGAGTGGGATCGCGCGTCGCGGGCTGAGGCGAGGGATTTCAGCTGCTGGATCCAGCTGACGGCCAAGCAACGGCTGCAGACGTCTCGGCCGCGGGCGGCCCGGCTGTCCTCGCGGGTGGCGGGAGCGCCGAACCCGGTGACCGGCAAGCCGGCGTCTGGCGAGGGGTATGCGCCGTCCACGGTGGCGCATAGCGAGACGGTGCTGCGCCGGTTCTACGACTTCCACCGTGACTGCGGCACCGGCCCGGTGCTGAACCCGTTTCCGCTGGATGCCTCCCGCCGCGGTCGCGGTCGCCCGAACGCGCATCACAACCCGATGGAGGAGTGGAGGCCCGAGCGGACCGGGCGTTACCGGCCGACGGTGCCCAAGCGGATACCGCGGGCGATCCCCGACGAGTGGTTCAACAAGCTGTTCGCGTCACTGCGCTCGCACCGGGACCGGGCCTTGGTCGCGTTCTAGATCTCCACCGGGGCCAGGGCCGCGGAGCTGCTGGGCATGCGACAGTGCGACTTTCGCCCTGGCGAGCAGTTGATCAGCGTCGTCCGCAAGGGCACCCGGGCCGTGCAGGAGCTCCCGGCTTCGGCGGACGCGTTCGTGTGGCACCGGCTCTACCAGCAGGAACTGCTGAAGATGGAGGTTCCCCGGGGACGGCGGCAGCCGGCCTGGTGGACACTGCGGCGGCCCTTCCGGCCGTTGAGCTATCACGGGGCGCACCGGATGTTCGAGCGAGTCAACGCTTCGCTCGGCGCGGACTGGACGCTGCACGATCTGCGGCATTCGGCAGCGTCCAGAATGGCCCGTGACGGCGAGCTCAGCCTGACCGATGTGCAATGGGTGATGGGGCACGCACACCTGACCACGACGGAGATTTACCTGGCTCCGAACCGGGACGAGGTGATCGAGGGCGTGCTCGCTCACCATGCCCGCCAGTTCCGCGCGCAGCAGGCACCGCCGCAGCCAGCACCGGGAAATGACCCTCAGTCACTGTCGGTGCTGTTCGGGCGGCCGTCATGACCGCTGTCGTGAAGCACACGATCCGAAGCAAGCAGGCAATGGCCGACACTGCGGCTCCGGCGCAGCCGCGAAACAGCCAGTTGCGCAGGCAGTTCCCATCCCGGGCCGCCCAGGAATGGTGGCCGGCAACGGCCCAGGGCGAGGACGAGGTGCTGGCGCGGCTGACCTCTCCGCCGTTCCTCCCGGATGTGAAGGCGACCCGGGCAGGGCGGCGCCGGGGAACGGCCAAGCTGCTGCGCTGGCTGTCTTCTTTCCCCGGAGGCACCTGGCAGCAGCGATGGGAAGCCTCCGGGGCTGAGGAGCACCCGGGCAGCTCGTGGCTGCCGCTCCCGCTGGGCTGGCTGCGCGACAACGGCACCGCGGCCTCCTATGACGAGAACGACCTGTCGTCGGGGCTGCTGATGCTGATCTGCGGGGACGTGATCCGCCCTGGTATGGCCTGGATGGTGACCCGAGCCCACAGGCACCTGGCCCCGGTCATGGCGGAAGTACGCGACCCCGCCGGGTTCGCCCGGCTGCGAGAGCTCGCCGCGGCCGGGCCGGCGTCGGCTCTGAAGGACGCCAGGCTCGCGGCCACCAGGATCGCGACCATCCTGGCCTGCAAGGGCGGCGTCATCAGCGACATTGCCGTCGGAGACTGCGTGGAGATGGCCGACACCCAGCGCCTGGTCCATTCCCGCGGCGGCCAGAAGAAGGTCGACTTCTACCTTCGGCTGCATGCTCTCGGGATCTTCCCCGCTGACGCCCCGGCCACCATCCGCGCATTCGGTATGGCCCAGGGACAGCTGACCATCGAGGAACTGGTCGACCGCTATCGACTGCAGTGCAAACCGGTCCGTGACCTGCTCGTGGACTACCTGAAGGAACGTCAGCCCGCACTCGACTACGCCAGCTTAGAAACCATCTCAGCGTCCTTGGCGGGTTTGTTCTGGGCAAGGGTCGAGGCCCTGTCCCCAGGCATCGCGACGCTACGGCTGCCGCCGGAGGTTGCCCGGGCCTGGAAGGAGGACCTGCAGACGATCAAGCGCAGCGTCACCGGCTCCGACGGGACCAAGACCGTCGTCACCCGGCCGCGGATCAACGCTAAGGACGAGCTGATACGCGTCCGGGCGCTCTATCTCGACATCGCCCAGTGGGCCATGGAGGAGCCGGAACGCTGGGCGCAGTGGGCGGTACCGAGCCCGGTCAGCGACGCGGAGATCAACTGGGCCAAGGAACGCAGGCGGCGCAAGGCCCGGATGGACCAGCGGACCCGCGAGCGGCTGCCCGTCCTACCCGTCCTTACCCACACCGCTGCCGAGCGCAGGAACGCCACCGCCCGCCACCTCCAAGCCGCCATGACAACACCGCCCGGCGAGATCATCGAAGAAACCGGCGGGACACTGCGCCGAGCCGTGGCCCCCACGGCCAACGGCAGGCACGTGTGGGCCGAGGACACCGCCACCGGCAAACGCCGCAACCTGTCGTATGAGGAAGAAGAAGCCTTCTGGGGGTTCGCCACGATCGAGGTCCTGAGACTCACCGGGATTCGCTGCGAGGAGCTCCTGGAACTCACCCACCACGGCATCACCGAGTACAAACTGCCCTCGACCGGCGAGTTCGTCCCGCTGCTGCAGATTGTCCCGAGCAAGTCCGATACCGAGAGACTTCTCCTGGTCAGCCCCGAGCTGGCCGACGTCCTGTCGGCGATCATCAGCCGACTCCGCGGCCCCTGCGGCGGCGTCCCGCTGACCGTCTCCTACGACGTCCGCGAGCGAGTCTGGAACCCTCCCATGCCGCTGCTGTTCCAGCGGCCCATCGGCAGCGAGAACCGGGCGTTCACCCCCAGCGCGATCCGCAAACTGCTCATCAACGCGCTCGCTGCGACCGGCCTGACCGACGCCGCCGGCGACCCGCTCATGTTCTCCCCGCATGACTTCCGCAGGATCTTCGTAACCGACGCCATCATCAGTGGCCTGCCGCCCCACATCGCCCAGGTCATCTGCGGCCACAAAAACATCGACACCACGATCGGCTACAAGGCCGTCTACCCCACCGAGGCGATCGAGGCCCACCGGGCGTTCATCGCCCGCCGTCGCGCGACCCGGCCCAGCGAGGAATACCGTACTCCCACCGACGAAGAATGGGACGCCTTCCTCGCCCACTTCGAAAAGCGGAAAGTCTCGATAGGCACCTGCGGCCGCGCATTCGCCTCACCCTGCGTCCACGAACACGCATGTGTCAGATGCTCACTCCTGAGGCCTGACCCCGCCCAGCGGGGGCGGCTCGAGGAGATCCGAGACAACCTGCACGACCGCATCGCCGAGGCCGAGCGCGAAGGCTGGCTCGGCGAGGTCGAAGGCCTGAAGGTCAGCCTGGCTGGCGCTGAGGAGAAGCTCCGCCAGCTCGGTCGGGGCCACAGGCAGCATACGGCCGTGGACCTTGGCATTCCCACCACGCGTGGTGATCGATGAACTCGCGAAGGTGGGCTGCCGCGTTCAATCAAGATCGAGAACAGGTTTAAAGAAAGCTGTGTCAGATGCCCCCTCCTTCGCATCGACCCAGGTCAGCGGTCCCGTTTGGAAGAGATCCGCGCTAATCTGACCGCCCGCGTCACCGAGGCCGAACGTGAGGGTTGGGGAGGTGAAGCCGAAGGGCTGCGTGTCAGCCTCGCGGCCGCCGAGAACAAGCTCGCCTAGCTCGCCGAACGCGCCGCCCGGACCGCCACCATCAACCTCGGCATCCCCTCCTTTCGGGAAATCGCCGACCGGACGGCCATTCTCCCCACGAGGAACCCATGACCTCGCCCGATCAACCAGGCCGATGCTCTGCGCCGTCAGGCCCCGGGCATGGGCTCAGCTGCGGATGAACGCGATCACTCCGATAGCAGCCCCGATCGTCGCAAAGAAGGCCGCCGTCCCAGAGCCGATGGCCATCGCCAGAGCAGCCCCGGCGAGCCAGGCGGTGGTACCTGCGGTCATCGCAACGATGACCGCGAGCTGGATGACGATGATCGCCAGCAAGACCTTGATCGTTGTTGCAGCTGGCATAGCCGCCGCCTTCGTCTACTTCGTCCTGATGTCCTCCGCTCATGGTCCTGCCTCCCACGGGCTTCGATGACGCTTGATGACATACAATGACACTGCATGACGCGGTCAGACGGAGGCATCCATGGCTCAGCTGAAGTTCCCGGACCTCGAGCCCGGGCCACTACGGGAACTCTTTCTGGCACTTCATGAACTCCACGCTCTGGCCGGCGCCCCGCCCATCCGAGAGATCGCCGAAGCGGTCGGCTGCAGCCGCCACAAGATCCATCAGCTATTCACCTCGGGCCGCCTCCCCGCCGACGGCAACACCCTTTACGACGTTGCCGGCTGGCTGGCCAGCCAAGGCCGCCGACCACGATTCACCAGCGACGACGGCGAAGGCGACAACGCACGCGAGGAGGAGTTCTACGCCTGGCTCGAGGAGAAGTGGAGAGCGGCCCAACGCTACGTCGCATACCCGCCCCCCATCGGGGGAGCAGGCAGCCAGACACCTCGTCCACGAGAAGCAGTCGTATCCCCTCCGCCGACGAGCACGGCAGAGCCTCCCGGCTCGGACGACGACACCCCCGCCATCCGCCAAGAGGCGCGAGCAGCCGGGGAAGGGCAGATCTATCAGGCAGGCCGAGACGCTTATACGGCGGCCAGAGATGTTGTCGTTCACCCCCGGCCGACCCGCGATCGGACCGTCATCAGCGCTCGTGAGCGATCAGAGGAGTGGAGGAAAATCCTCCCTGATCCAGCGACCTCCCATGCCCTGCTCGTTGGCATGGAGCACTACAGGTCGGATGAAATACCTGATCTTTATGGGGTTGCACCGGGCCTCAAACGCTTGGGCCGAGTGCTCACTGACCCCCACCGCGAAGGCAGCTTTCCGGCAAGTAACACGATTCAACTCCTGAACCCGCCATCGAGCACCGAAGTCCTCACCCAGTTGCATCAAGCCGCCGACCGGGCCACCGACACCCTCTTGCTCCATATCTCCGGACACGGGAACGTCACCTCTCGCGGCACCCTCACATTCCCTACTACAGACAGCGACCTATCTCTTCCATTTACCCATCTGAGCTGGGAAGACATCCGTGATCAGCTCTCCCAAGCCAGAGCCCGCAGATCACTGGTGATCGTTGATGCCTGTTACTCAGGGCGTGCGCTCGACACCATGGGCCCGCTTGATCCGGCATTCGACGCTCCCGTCTCCTACCAGTTGACCTCCACCGGCCCTCAACACGCCTCCTTTGACGGGCCAGAAGGATCCGAGTTCACCAGCGCGCTCATCGATCTCCTGACCAAAGGAGATCCACACGCAGGAGACCTGCTCACCATCGAGGAAATCCACCGAAGCCTCTACAACCGGGCGCGGCGTGAGCAATTCCCCGAGCCACGATTCAACGGTGCTAGACAGCACAACGCCCTCGCCCTCGGCCGCAACCCTGCTGCGTCCCAGCGAACCGAACGAACTCTCTGACACCACCTGGCCCGTCCGACCCCATCACAGCCGAGGCAAGGACCACTGGTTCAGAGAAGCAGGCGTGTTCGTGCTGGCAAGGTGTCCCGTAGGGGCGGCCGCAGGTTCCAAGGGCGACCTTGCGGAGTTCGAAGTGGTCCTGGAACTCCTTCCACTCGGGACTGATGCCCCTATGGATGTCAAGCCGTCATCGGCACTGTGGTGCCTGGTGAGCGGTTGATGAGTTGGTAGATCTCCCGGGCGACATAGCGTTTGAGGCATCTGATGACTTCACGTCGAGTCTTGCCCTCGGCGGTGCGCCGTTCGACGTAGTCGCGGGTGCGCTGTTCCCAGCGCATCCGGGACAGGGCGATGGTGTGCAGGGCGCAGTTGGCTTGGCGGTCGCCGCCGCGGTTGAGGCGATGGCGTTGTGTCTTGCCCGAGGATGCCTCGATCGGGCTGGTGCCGCAGAGCGCGGCGAAGGAGGCCTCTGTGGCTAGCCGTTCTGGGTTGTCGCCGGCAGCAATGAGCAGCGCTGCGGCTGTGTCGGGGCCGACGCCATAGGCGGCGAGCAATTGTGGATGGTGGTCGGTGAGGAGGGCGCTGATCTGGGCTTGGAGGTCGGCGATCTCTCGAGTGAGCTGCTCAACGCGGCGGGCGAGCAGATGCAGTGTGTATCGGGCGGCTGTGGCGCCGTCGGCGGGCGGCGCCACAGCCAGCTGAGCGCAGTGCTTGACGAGCTTGTTGGTGGTGAGGCCTCGCAACTGGTCTCGCAGCTGCGGATCGGCCGCCACCAGGATGGATTTGAGCTGGTTGATGGCCTGGGAACGGGCCTTGGTCGCTGAGGTCTTCGCCAGTTTGAACATGCGCAGCATCTCCACCGGGCCGTCGCCGGTCTTGGGCAGGGCCTGGGCGCGTCCGGCCAGCACGGCCCGGGCGGCGGCCTCGGCGTCGATGGTGTCGTTCTTGCCCCGACGGCGACGGGTGGCCTTGTCGGGCTGATTGACCTCGAACACCTCAATGTGGACCGTGGCGAGGTGGCGAGCGAGCGCGGCCCCATAGGACCCGGTGCACTCCACGCCTGCGCGACGCACCGAGCCGAACCCATGAGCCCACTCCACCAATGCCTGGTAACCAGCCCGCGTAGTGGGGAAGGTCTTGCTGCCCAGCAAGACGCCCAGCGTGGTGATGGCGGCGGCGACGTGGAAGTCCTTGTGGGTGTCTACTCCCACGATCACTTCCTGGCCATGGGCGGAGGAGCAGACGGAAGCGGGCTGGGGGATGCCGGACACGGTTGGTTTCTCCCTGGTCGGGCGCTAACGGGCTTGGCCGTCGCCGGGCCGATCAGGCGGTCAGTACTGTGATGATGCTCGATGCGGCAAGGCCCCTATCGGGACACGTCTCATCGGTCCGGCGGCAGCAAGCACCGCCCAGGCGGCAGCCGACAGATCAGTCCGAAGGCACACACAGGCAGGCCAAACGGTTTTCGGGTCAGGCTGCGCCCGGGACGGCACCCCAAGATCCTCACAGTACGGTTTTCGGTGTAACTCCTGATGAAGGAGTGACACCTGATGACGACAACTGAAGTGAAGGCGGACGGCGCGGTGGCCAAGTCCGACAAGCCCTCCAAGAGCGACGGCGCGGGCCGGGTCGACCAGGACCTGGTCGGGCAGCTGGTCGCGCAGGCCCGCGAGCAGGGCCTGGATCTGACCGGTGAGGGCGGGCTGCTGGCCCAGCTGACCAAGCAGGTGCTGGAGTCGGCGCTGGAAGGCGAGATCGCCGACCACCTGGGCTATGACCGGCACGACCGGGCCGGCACCGACGGCGGCAACTCCCGCAACGGGCACCGCTCCAAAACGGTGACCACCGAGGTCGGGCCGGTGGAGATCCAGGTGCCCCGCGACCGGGACGCCAGCTTCGAGCCGAAGATCGTCCGCAAGCGGCAGCGGCGGCTGACCGGGGTGGATGAGATGGTGCTGTCGCTGAGCGCCAAGGGCCTGACCCACGGAGAGATCTCGGCGCACCTGGCCGAGGTGTAGGGCGCGTCGGTGTCCAAGCAGACCATCTCCACCATCACCGACAAGGTCATCGACGGCATGACCGAATGGCAGAACCGGCCGCTGGACCCGGTCTATCCGGTGATCTTCCTGGACGCCATCCAGGTGAAGATCCGTGACGGGCAGGTCGCCAACCGTCCTATCTACGTCGCGTTGGCCGTCACCGCCGACGGCACCCGCGACATCCTGGGGCTGTGGGCCGGTGACGGTGGTGGTGAGGGCGCCAAGTACTGGCTGCACGTGCTCACCGAACTCAAGAACCGCGGGGTCGCCGACGCCTGCATGGTCGTCTGCGACGGCCTGACCGGCCTCCCGGACGCCGTCGCGCACGTGTGGCCGCAGGCCCTGGTCCAGACCTGCATCGTGCACCTGCTGCGCAACTCCTTCCGCTACGCCGCCCGCCAGGACTGGGACGCCATCGCGCGTGCGCTCAAGCCGGTCTACACCGCACCCACCGAATCGGCCGCGATGGAGCGGTGGCTGGAGTTCGCCGAGGCCTGGGGCGCGAAATACCCGGCGATCGTCAGGCTGTGGGAGAACGCCTGGGCCGAGTTCGTCCCGTTCCTGCAGTTCGACCCCGAGATCCGCAAGGTCGTGTGCTCCACCAACGCCATCGAGTCGGTGAACGCCCGCATCCGCCGCGCGGTCAAGGCCCGCGGCCACTTCCCCAACGAGCAGGCCGCACTCAAATGCGTCTACCTCGCGGTCATGAGCCTGGACCCCAAAGGCACCGGCCGCAAACGCTGGATCTCCCGCTGGAAGGCCGCCCTCAACGCCTTCGAGATCACCTTCGAAGGCCGCCTGGCCGCCGCCCGCAACTAGACCCTGCAAGATCGAGTTACACCGTTAACTGGACAGACCCTTCCACTCCTCGGCGGTCGGTTCGCGGTATTCAGCTTCGGGCCGCTGGCTGCGGCGCCGGGACAGGAAGCTGCGATAGGCAGTGATCAAGTCGTCTTGGAAGACGGCCAGGTAGTGCTGGGTCGTAGCGAGGTTCGCGTGCCCGAGGATCCGTGCGGCGATGTGGACAGGCAGGCCTCCGGTCACGGCTTCGGTTGTGAACAGCCTCCGGAAGTCGTGAGCGGTGTAGCGAAGCGGTTCCCCGGTGGCATCAACGATTCCAGCGAGCGCGACGGCCTTGTTGAGCAGGGTGGTGACGGTGCTGCTGCTGATGCTCTGGCTGACCCATCCGCGGGTCATGCGCTGGAACAGATAGGGCAGCGGCGGGCTGGTGACCCGCTCGTGCTTGTCGTAGCGCTCGATCGGCGGAATAGCGCCGTGGTTCTTGACCCGCAGCCGGCTGACGATTCGGGCTAGGACGTTGGCCAGTTCCGGTGCGACCAGGAGAAGTCGTTCCTGGCTGCTCTTGGAGGGGACGATCTGAAGCATCGGGACGACTTCACCAGTCTTGGGGATTCGGTAGGAGCTCAGGGCCAGATGCGTGATCTCCAAGAGCTCCTCGATCCGGATTCCGGTGTGTCGGAGCGTTTCGATTATTGCCCAGGCCCAGAAGGCCTCGTCCTCCGCGAATTCGGCATCGAGCCGCTCGCCGGTCTCGAGGTTTTCGATCAGCGCCTTGTGGATCCGGTGATAGACGGGGTCCTTGCGGGCGGCGTTGGTGATGACCCGGCGGTAGGTGACACCGTCGAAGCTGAAGGTGTCGTCGATCGGCACGGCTTCCGCGGCGGCGAGGAACCGTGTGCAACGGTCCAAGTGGGCCTCGGCGGTATCAACCAGGACCGTCAGGTGCGGCAGCCGAGCACGAATACGCTGGTGGATCTGAGACATCACCAACTTCTTGCGCTTGGCCTGGCCCATGGTGTCGCTGCGCCGGATCGGGCTTGGCGCGGCCCAGACCGCCCAGTAGGGGTCCTCCTGCGCCCACTCCTGGATGTCGAGGTAGAACGCCCGGACGGAGCAGACGATCGAGGTTACGTCCCTGCGTAGCTCGCCGGGTTTGTCTTTCCTGGACCGGACGCGCTCGCGCCAGGCCTCGGCGATCTCTCTTGAGAGCTGGAGATCTTTCTGCTCGGGGTGGTGCCGTTCGATGTCGCCCAGAACAGGTCGGCGAGGATGAAGGCGATGCTGCGCAGCGAGACGTAGTCCATCCCCGGCCTGCGCTCGTCCAGGTAACGGGTCAGCAGGGTGCGGATCTCCGGGGTTTTGATCCCGTAGCGGTCGATGATCTCCTGGTTGGTTTCCTGTCCGCGCCGCAGACCAACACGGAAATCGACGTCCTCAATGACTCCGATCTTGCGCAGCATGTCCCAGGCCGCGGAGACGCCTCGTTCGCTCTTGTGCTTCCACCCGTTGCACCAATCCCGGTAGTCGAGCAGGTCGTGCGCGGTGATTTCGTCGACTCCCTTGCCGGCGTGAAGGACGATCTTGATGATGACGCGCATCCCGTCGATGCTCTGGCCGGGATGGAGTTTGAGTTCAGTGGCCGCATTGTTGAGCTGGGTGAACAGGTCGGGAGTCACGCGCTCCTGCACCTTGCCGAACAGGGTGCGCGCGACGTATTCGGTGAGGAAGTCGTAGCTGGGATAGACGACCCGGCAGAGCAGAATCCGGTAGATCGCTGAGGTGAGGTCGTTGCGCGCGGTGCTCGCGCGACGCGGGTCCGCGTCAACCAGGTCCTGGATCCAGCCTGCTCCGGCGTCGGCGCCGCTCGCCTCCCACCGTTCCTGCCAGGTGTTCCCGGGGAACGTCAGCAGCCAGTCCAGCACGCGCGTGGTGCCGAGGATGATGACGCCATCCCTGTAGAGGGCGATCGGGACCACTTGCTGCACCATCACGAGGAGTTCCTCGGCGCTCGGGTTGATCAGTGGTTGACGCTTCGCTTGCAGGTGGTCCGAGCCCTTCTCCGCTCTGGGCAGCGCGGGAACCGCAGATCCCGCCTCGCCTTCCTGAACCGTCTCTGTGGCTTCAAGTTGATCAATGGCCATGGCCGAGACTTCCTCCGAACAGGACATCGAGATCTGCTTGCTGGTAGCCCTGCGCGGGCGTTATTTGTTGGGTCGCCCGCTCTCGGCCGTCGGCCAGGTGCTCCAGGACCCGGGCGATCACCTCGGCTTCGTCCTCTTCGAGATAGATCTGGGTCGTGGTCAGGTGGGCGTGACCGAGGATCGTCTGGACGTCGCGGAGCGAAAGGCGCTCGTCGCGGATCATGCGGATCGCGCAGGTGTGCCTGGCGTCGTGCATCGTCCAGTTCGAGCCGAGTCGCTCGTTGGCGCGGCGCAGCACCGCCCGCAACGCCTCGTAGTTCAGAGGCCGTCGCTCCAACTCCGAGTCCGGGCCACGGCGCCGTCGCCGCAACGTCACCCAGAGCGGGGCGTTAGGCCCAATCTCGCCGATGTCGTTCCAGTAGAGGCGTAGCCAGATGAACGCTTCCGGACTGGCCGGCAGCCACTGCTCGGCATCGCTGCCCTTGCGCCGGACCCGGATGAGCTGATTACCCCAGTCCACATCCGCGCCGGCCATGCCCAGCAGCTCATTCGCCCTCGCCGCGGTGCTGATCGCCAAGGCGAGGATGGCGCGGTCGCGGTTGGAACGCATCGAGCCGAACAAGTCCCGCCACCGCTCGTCGGGCATCGAACGCGGCTTGCGCTTGGGGAGCTTGGGGTTGTAGCGCAGCCGTCGCTCGGCGCGGTAGGGCTCAAGCGGATTGTGGTGGGCGTTCGGGCGGCGCCCCTCGCGGTCTCGCGGCACCGGATTGACCAGCGGGCCCTCGCCCGTCTCGATCCAGAACTCATAGAACGAGCGCAGCACCGAGTTGCTGTGCCTGACCGTGGTGGGCTCGTACCGATCAGACAGATGCCGCTTCCGTGTTACTGCGTTGGTCTTTCCCACGGTCCGTGCTGAAGCCGTGCGAGCGAACCGCCGCGGCTTGCTGCTGCTCTGGATCCACAGCACGAAGTCGCAGACCTCTCGCGAGGTCGCCTTGTCCCACTCGACCTCGACCTCGACCGCCACCAGGAAACGCCACCAACGACGCAGGTCATAGGCATAGCTGCGGACGCTCCCCGGCCGGTTTCCACGCGCTACGAAATCGCGCAGGTAGCGCATGATCGGCTGCCACCGGCCCACCCGCCGCGTCGAGAACCACCCACGGCACCACACCATCCGACGGCACGACCTTCCCGAGCATCGGCAGCCGGATGCTCCGCAGGTCACGCTCTGGAGGATCGAGACTGGTCACCAGCCGGTTGTACCGAGGAACCCCAGCTCAACACGCTGACAACACGCGGCCCCCACCCCGGTAGTCCGGTCAATAGGTCGGCGGCGGCGGTGAACATGGCGGGGCGGGTGCGGCCGGTGGTGCCTCGCAGCAGCGGTGCTACGCAGTGGGTGATGTAGGCGGCGGCAGCGGTGCGGGACCTGCGACTGAGACAGGCTTTCACCAGCAACGTCCCCGTCGATGCCGCCCCCTGCTCGGCGTGGACGGATACGCAGCCGCTGCCGCAAGCACCCGCGCCAGCCGTGCGATGCCATCGCCGAGACCGGCCGGCACCTGGTGACGGAGCTGGCCGCCACCGTCCGGGAGATGCCCTTCGACGATCGCCGCCAGCCGATGCTGCGCCCCGACGACCAGGAAGAGTATCTGGCGCACCTCCTCGCTGGCCGCCGCTTGGTACGCCGTCAGTTTGGCGCCACCTGTTCCTTCGGGGATCCCCCGCTGTGCAAGGCCTGTTCCACCGTCATCATGCGGCGAGCGAGAGGTGGGCGACTCCTCGAAGGGACGTACCCTTCCTGCATGGTGTTGAGGATCATCCGTCTTGACGGTGAGCAGACCATGGCCCGGCTGCGAGAGATCCAGGAAGTGTACGCGGTGGCGTTCCCCGGCTATGACCTTGGCGACCATCGCGATCGGACGGCTCGCCAGGCGGCCGTGGCTGGGTTCGAGGCGCTCTTGGCCGAGGAGGACGGACGGTTGGTGGGCTTCGCCTACGGGCTGCCGCTCCGCAGCGGCGGGTGGTGGTCTGGGCTCGACCCGGCGTCATCCGACGCGGCGTTCACCGCCGAGGACGGGCAGCGGACCTTCGCGCTCATCGACCTGGCAGTTCTCCCTGACGCGCGGGGCCGCGGGCTCGGTCGGCGGCTCGTAAGTGACCTGCTCGAAGGGCGGGCCGAGCAACGGGCAACGTTGGCGACCAACCCTGCCGAGCGGGATGTGCAGCAGATATACGAGCGGTGGGGATGGCGGAAGGTCGGCCGGGTGCCCGGCTCGCCGGGCGAGACGCAGACCGAGTTCGACCTGTACCTGCTGGAGCTCAGGTGAGCGCGCGCAGCTCGGGCGGCCGGAGGAGTTCCCGGTAGGCGTCCACGGCCGGACGGTGCGCTTCCCGGGTAGGGACATCAGTCAGGACCTGCGCGGCGAGCGCGGTGATCAGCGTGGTGCGCTGGTCGGCGGGGTGGCCAGCGTAGGCGCGTTCGGCCAGCGCGAGGCCCGTGCCGACGTCGCCGGCACGGACGTGGCCGACCCCCCGCATGAGAGCGATCTGGGTGTTCGCACGGACGCTCATGGGTCCGGGCGGCAGTAGGTTCAGGGTCTGAGCGGCGGCGCGTTCCATCTCTGCGGCGGCGCCGAGATAGGCGTGCACCCAGGTTTCGGTATAGGTCAGGCGGTCCCTGGCCCAGCCGTTGACCGAGGACACGTCCTCGGTGACGGACGCTGGGAGCTTTTCATAGACGGCGCGGCACGCAGCCAGTTCGCTGTTGGCGCTGTCGGCATCGCCGCTGAGCGCGTGGAGTTGGGCGCTGGCGGTGTGGACCTTGGCCATACCGCGACTTGGACGGTGCGTGCTGGCCACTCGGCGGACCAGGTCGGCCTCGCGCAGCAGGATCTGAGTGGGGCGGCCCTGGTAGAGGCCGTGGATAAGTTGCTCGCCACGCACCCACAGTTCGAGGTCAAGGTCACCGGCACATGCGGTGGCGCGAGTAGCGGTGTTCCACCAGCCGCGGGCCTGACGGTGTTCACCGAGGTTGCACAGCGTTTTGGCGATGAGCACGGCCAGGCCGCCGGTGATCCGGCACCAGGCATGGTAGCTACGGTCGTTGGAGCGGGCTGCCCGCGTGGCCTGCTGCACGAGCACCAGATCCAGCGCAAGGTCGCGTAGCAGGCGGGCTGGCGAGTGCTCCATGTAGGCGTAACCGTACTCGATAAGGGTGTTCTCCCAGTTCTCGACGTGGACTGAGTCGTCGCGGCCAAGCGTGCGGTCCGCCGCGTCACGTATGTGTTCGAGTGCGCCAGCAGCCGGCGTCATGGCGATGCCCAGCACGGTCAGCGCTTGGAAAAGTCGGCGTCGTTCCATTTCCTCAGCGTCCTCATGCTCCTCACCCCTTGAGGGGTCGGTGAGGTCGATCGGAGCGGGGCGGCAGTAGGCGTCGGCGAATTCACCGCCTGTATGGAGTACGGCATCGATCTTCTGTGCCATCTCCAGCGTAAGCGACGAATGGCCGTTGACGACTTTCGACAGGTAGCTGGGTCCGTAGTTGGCTTCCCTGGCCAGCGCGTTCTGGGACATCCCACGCTCGTGCAGGACCTGGCGCAGCCGATCGCCGAAGGTCGTTGAGGTCATCGCCGCTCCTTGAACATTCTCCTCGCTGCGGAGCATCGCTTAGGTGTTGACCCAACACCTCCCCAACACCCCAACGGTTCCACAGTAACGGTCGACCGGGAAAAACTTGGGCGACACGTCAGAAACAGATCGGTCCCGGCTCCCCTGTAAGGACAGGAGGGAACTCCGGGGCTTACCAGGAGTAGGAGTCCTGGCAGTGAACCGCGTAGGACAGGACCAGCCGGGCAATCAGAACTCTTCGATCAGCGCGCCCTCATGGCTAGAGAACCCGGACGCGGTGCGGGGGATCACCGTCCACTCCCCCAAGGGCCTTGTGGCCTGGTGCGACAGGCGCATCCGAAACTTCTGGGTGTGCACCCCGAACCTGCCTGGCCGGATCGGTATCGGTGTGAGTTTCGGAGCGATGTGATGACGAACCCTCACCTGGCCGCACCCGTCCCCTCCGGGCGCCACCACTCACCCGCGCAGGCCCGCGAACACGCGCACGAACTGGTCAGATGCCTGGCTGAGCGCGGCCTTCGCGCGTCGGCAGCGCCCAATGTGGGCAGCCCGGTGGGGGCCATGGCGGTGTCGGCGCAGCGGGTGGACCTTCACCCCTATGTCGGCCGGCTGGTGCTGCTGCTACCAGGACCTGCCGGGACCGACGGTTTGCTCTGGCACTGGCAGCGGCTTTTCCCGGAGCGTCAATGGATCGGAGCGCGCTGGTTCCAGGCGTTCTGCCCGGCCACCAAGCCGCAGGAAGCTGCTGATGCCGTCGCTGGGGCGATCGACCTCGACGTGCGCCACCGTGCCCGGTCGGCGCACCTCGGCACCGAGTCGGGCAGGAGTGACGCAGAGTTCGTACGGCAGCTCATCATTCGTTTGGGCCAGCCGCTGCACGTGCTGGTCCACCGCATTCTGGAGTTGCTGGACTCAGTGGAGCGTGAGGTGGAGGACACGCTTCTGTTCCACGAACTACTCAAGATCGACCACCTGACGACGCGAGTGCTACGGGGACTGGAGCGGCAAGCACCGCTGGGCGGTGAGACAGCCCGGCAGGTGAAGGAACCACTGAGCTTGGCGACGGTGATGCGTCAGGCCGTCGCACAGATCGAGCACTACCGCAGGGCACGGGTCCAGGTACCGCCCCCACACATGGAGGCGGTCCTGCCCGGATCCGCCGGGCCGGAGATCGCGCTGCTGCTGGCGGAGCTGGTGGAGAACGCCACCAAGTTCTCCCCGCCAGACACCCAGGTGCAGATGACCGTGGCCCCGGCGCCGTCCGGGATGAGCATCGAGATCACTGACCGGGGACTGTCGATGCTGCCCAACACCTTCGCGACGCTCAACCGGCTGCTAGCCGATCCCGACACCGTCAGCCTCCGCGATCAGATCATCGCGGGGCGCATCGGGCTGCTGATCGTGTCGGTTCTCGCGCAAACCCATGGCGTGCGAGTGGAGCTCCACCCGGCCGACCCGAAAGGGACCCGGGCGTTGGTCACCCTCCCGGCCGCCCTGCTCATGACACCCCAACCCACCCCTGGGCGGCCAACCCTAGCCAGAACCACCAGCACCGGGACGCACCTCGACCACGCCGCCGCCCTGCCGCCCCTCGCGCCGCCGTCACCGGCGCCACCGGCCCAGCTTGAAGCCGCAATTTCCTCGCCGACCGCACCTTTGAGCACCACCGGCAACACGGCGCTGGGCGGAGCCGGCGATGTCCAGGCCCGGCCCGCCCTTCCCCGACGTCATCGCAAGGCCCGTCTCGAGGAACCAGCAGCCGATGCCGCAGCCGGGCATCTCACGACGCGGGCGACTGGGCCGAGCCGAGAGCGGGACAGCCCACCCAAGCGGGGCCCGGCCACCGGGCTGCTGACCGACTTCGCTGGCGCGGCCCGCCCGCACTATCAAGCCGGCGACCAGGGCAAGCAGGAACCCGGGCGCTCCACGCCCCCGAGCCCGCAGCACGCCGATCCGCCGACCGACCCAGCCGCAGGGCACTCGCCGCAATGACTCGCGCGACCGCCATCGGTCCCCGGCCGATCCCAGCCCGCCTCCGCCGACCTCTACCAGGAGTTTGTCGATGACGATCCCCCTGAACCCAACCGTCTCGCCTTCCCCCGCCTTCGCCCGTCCCGCCGGCGCGCAGAGCGGCGGCTCCAGCGAGGGCCTGGGGTGGCTGCTAGACAACTTCCGCGCCGAGGTGCCCGGCATCCGGGCCGCATTCCTGGTGGGCCGGGACGGGCTGGTGCTCGCTGCCTCCGGCCTGACCACCGACGAAGCCGACCATGCCGCTGCGGCGACGGCGTCAACGTTCTCGATCGCAGGCGCCGCCGGAAAGATCGTTTCTCCCTGCCTCGGCGCCGTCCAGCAGATCATCGTCGAGCACGACGCCGGATACACCATCGTGATGAGAACCCCTGACCAGCCGCACGACATCGCAGCGGAGAGTGCTTCCAACACCACCCGGGATCCACTGGCCCCACAGGCGGGCGACGCTGCGGTCGGATGCGTCCTGGGCGTGCTGGCCGGCCCCGACGCGCAGACCCGGCTGATCGCGAACGGGATGAGCACACTGATCGAGAGCGTCGCCCGGCACATGGTCATCGCGATCCGTACCAGCACGTCCAGCGCGGCCAACACAGAAACCGCCCCTTGGAGAGTCTCCACCACGCACGTCTTCAGGGACGGGGCAGGGCAGCAAGACAAAGGGGCCGGCGATGAGCAGTGAACACCACCACGGCGCCCAACGCCGCGACCGGGCTCGTCCGCCCACCAGCGCCCCGTGGGTCGATCAGGATGTTCAGCAGCTCCGGCCGTATGTGGTGGTGACCGACGGCCACGCCCACCCCAGGTATGAAATCCGGCTGGACACGGTGCTGACTGCCACCACCAACACTGCCGCCGCCACCGCCATTTCCGCTGCCGGTACCGCCACAGAGGCCCTGGCGCCCGAGGCCGCGCACGCCATTGGGCTCTGCCGGGCGGGCGGCTGCTCGGTCGCCGAGATCGCCGCCACCATCCGCCAGCCCGTCCTGGTCACAAAGACACTCCTGTGCGACCTGATCGAGGCCGGCGCGCTGGGCATCGCGTCGCCCGCCGTACCGACCGACTCCCAGGCCGGCCGACCGAGCACACATCTGCTGCAGGCACTGCTGGAAGGGCTGGAAGCTCATGAATTCGCCGTCGCTTGAGCTGGCTCACGCGGCCCGCCGACGTGCACTGAAGATCCTCATTGCCGGCGGGTTCGGCACCGGCAAGACGACCATGGTCGGCGCGATCAGCGAGATCAAGCCGCTGACCACCGAGGAATGCCTGACCGAAGCCAGCACCCGTTTCGACTCGCTGGCCGGGGTCGACGACAAGACCACTACCACGGTGACGTTGGACTTCGGTCGCCGCACGCTCACCAAGCCGCTGCCGATGACGCTGTTCCTGTTCGGCACCCCCGGCCAGAACCGGTTCGACTTCATCTGGGACGAACTGGCTCACAACGCGGTCGGCGGCGTGGTGCTGGCCGACACCCGCCGCCTGGCCGACGCCTTCCCCGCGCTGGACTTCTTCGAGCAGCGAGGTCTCGCGTTCGTCGTGGCGGTCAACCAGTTCGATGGCGCCCTCCACCACTATCCCGCCGACGAGATCCGAGGGTCACTCGACCTGGACGCCGAGGTTCCGGTGGTCGTCTGCGACGCCCGCGATCCCAGGTCGGTCATCGCCGTGCTGATCACCTTGGTCCGCCATGCCTTGGCCGCCCGCCCTTGACCACCGCTTCTCCTGGGAGCCCACCCGTGTTCGACATGCCCGCCAAACCCGACCTCGACGCCGAGGTCCAACAGCGGCTTCGGCTGCTGATCGACCTGGGCCTCGGTGAACCTACCGAGCAGTTCGACGCCTGCGCCGCCGCCCTGGCCACCGAGTTCGCCGCCCATCTGGGCGGGGGGGCCGAGGTCCCCTACGCCATGGTCAACCTGGTCACCAGCGAGCAGCAGTTCATCGGCCTGCACTGCCCCGAGGGCAAACCTCCGGTCGGGCGGACCATGTCCCGCGACCATGGCTTCTGCCCCGAAGTGGTTCAACGCCGCACCGCCCTGGTCTTGCCCGACGTCTACGCCCACCCCCGCTTCGCCGCCAACGCGGTAGTCGATCAAATCGGGATCCGCACCTACGCCGGTGCCCCGCTCATCCACCGGCCCACCGGCGTTGTTCTGGGGACCATCTGCGTCGTCGGCACCATCGAACTGCCGCTCGTCACGGGGGAGCCCTCCCGCGCACTCATCAAGGATTACGCGGAACAGTTCATGAACCTCATCGATCAGCGCGGCGCACGCAACCACCTCGGCCCGCCCGGCGACCAGCTGGCCAGCGTACAACGCCTCCACGGCAAGCACGCCACGGTCACCGACTAGCGGCCACATCAGGGTGATGGACGCCTGCCGACTCGTCCGCCGGCAGCAGTTCCACGACGAAAAGGGGACGTCTGCGTTGTTCGAGACTCACGACCACCAACGACTCCGTCAGCAGGTGCGCGGCTTCGCCGACAACCACCTCGCACCACGCGTGCCCGGGATGGAGTCCTCCCGAGCCGTCGACATCGACACCTCCGCCCTGATCGCCCAGCAGGGATGGATCGGAGTGACCATCGCCCGCGAATACGGCGGCAGGGGCGCCGGACACCTCGCCAAGACCATCGTGATCGAGGAACTGGCCCGAGTGTCGGGGGCGATGGGAGCTATGGTCCAGGCGTCCCAGCTCGGCGCCGCCCAGATCATCCATTTCGGTACAGAGCGGCAAAAACAGCGGTGGCTGCCGCCGATCGCCGCAGGCGAGTGCTTGCCGACGATCGCGGTGACCGAACAAGAGTCGGGCGGGAACGTGCTGGACATGCACACCAGCGCGCGCCGCGAGGGCGGCGAGTGGGTGCTGAACGGCCGCAAGCTCTACGTCGGCAACTCGCACGTGGGGCATGTGCACGGTGTCGTCGTCCGCACCGGCGGCGATGACACCCGCCGATCCAAGTGCCTGTCGGCGTTCCTGGTGGAACACGACCGGCCAGGCCTGACCCTCCTCCCCTACGCCCCGCCGCTGGGGCTGCACGGCTTCTCCTTCGGCGACCTGGTCCTGCACAACGTCCGGGTCCCGGCCGCGAACATGATCGGCGGCCTAGGCGAAGGCCTCGACGTCGCCTACAGTTCCTCGGTCCTGTACGGCCGCCCCAACCTCACCGCCGTCGCGCTTGGCATCCACCAGGCCCTCCTCAACGAGACCATCGCCTTCACCACCGACCCGCGCCGCCATCGCCGCGGCGCACCGCTGGCCGAACTCCCCGTAAATCGCCAGCGGATCGGACAGATCAAACAGCGGCTGATGACCGCCCGCGCACTGGCCTACCAGGCCGCCCACATGCTCGACCACGGCCAGCCCTGCGACGAGGAGTTGATGAACGCCAAGCAGTACGGCGTCGAGGCGTTGTGGAACTCGGCCCTGGCAGTGATGAAGATCCACGCGGCGGCCGGGCTCCGCCGCGACCGCCCCATCGAACGCCTACTGCGGGACGCCTTCCATCTCGATGCACCCGCCGGCACCGGCGATGTCCAAATTCACCGCCTCGCCGAGGGAGCCCTGGGCATCGACCACGGCCCCCCGTGGTCGGTGCGGTTCGCGCCCCTGACGGCCCTGCAGCCGCCGACCGCCACCAAGGAGGCCGCCGCCTAAACGCAAGAACCCACCCACGCCACATGCACAACCGGCTGGCGCAGCAATGGCCTCCCGTCCGCCGCCCCAGACGGCACTAATAATCTTCGGTGAACGGAACTCTCCGCTCACCGACGGTGGCCAAGACCGCCTCTCACGAATGAAGAAAGCAGAGAAAGAAAGGAAACGGTGAAAACTCCCCAGGCCCCGCACCCGGGCTTCCCCGGCGCGATTTGGCGCAAGAGCAGCTACTCGTCCGGAGCGGACGCAGGCGATAAGCATGTCTGCGTCGAGGTCGCCGCGGTCGGCGAAGACGAGCGCGCGGTCCGCGACTCCAAGATCCCGGAAGGGCCCGTGATCCGTCTCTCCCGGGGAGACTGGAGGAGCTTGATCGCCAGGTTGAAGTAATGCGGTGACGGCGGCTGCGGGCAAGCCTCCCCACACTGGATGCCCGCCGCCGCTGCCCATCCCTATCCATCAGGGAATCCCATCATGAACACAAGTTGCGATGCTGCCGCTGACGCCCGGCGAACCAAGGCTCAACTGGAGAAGGAATTTCCAAATTGGAGATTCCTTCACTCCAACAAGGGGCGCTGGTGGGCCCAATGCGCTCTAGACCCGGACGCACGTAGAAGGGTCCTCGCCCGTTTCGAAGCGGTGGATGCGGACTCGGTCAACGAACTCCGAAAAAAGATCAATGCGGCTGAATCGTTCCTCGGGGTTTGACTTCCACCGGGCGGGCGCGGCCCGGATCTCCCCGCCCTCAGACACGAACGCGCGTCCCCGGCGTGTCCGCCACCCTCCCCATCGACAACGAAAGCGCCTCATGCTCCGCCGCCTCATGCTCCGCTGCCACATGGATGCCCCGGCCACCGCAAAGTCCCGGCTGGACTCCGACCATCCCCAAGCCGCCCGGATGTGGAACTACTGGCTGGGCGGTAAGGACCATTACGGCATCGATCGGGAGGCCGGAGACCGAGTGGCCGACCGGGTGCCCGTCGCCGACGCGGCCCTGCACAGTCGGTACTTCCGGGCCCGCCTCGTCCGGTACCTGGCCGGTGGGGCCGGGATACGGCAGTTCCTGGACATCGGGACCGGGCTGCCCGTGGGCGACGAGACCCATGAGGTAGCGCAGGGTATCGCGCCCGAGGCGCGGATCGTGTACGTCGACAACGACCCCCTTGTCCTCGCTCACGCGCGTGCTCTTCTCACCTCCACGCTTGAGGGCTCGTGCGACCACTTGGAAGCCGACGCGCGCGACACGGGCCCGATCCTCGCCCAGGCGGCCCACACGCTCGACTTCGGGCAGCCCGTCGCGCTGCTGATGCTCGGCGTCCTCAACCACATCGTCGACGACATCGAAGCAAGGGAGACCGTCCGGGACCTGGTCGCCCCGCTGGCACCGGGCAGCCACCTGGTGATCGCCCACTTCACAGCCGACCTGCACGGCGACGACCTTCACCAGGTCCTGAAGATCGTCACGGGCATGGGCGGCACACCGTTCACCGCCCGAACCCCGAGCCAGATTGCGGAGTTCTTCCAGGACGTGGATCTCCTCGACCCGGGGATCGTGACCTGCTCGCGCTGGCGCCCCGACCCGTCACCGTGGCCGGCGGACGCGGTGCTCCAGTACTGCGGCGTGGGCCGCAAACCGTAACGCGTCCAGGTCGTGCCCTTGCCTTACCGACCCCCTGACCTCGAAACGAGCCGATGATGCGTCTGCAACCTCTCCGGTTTCCCTTCCGAACGGGCCCTTCACGTGACTTCCAGGCCGCCATGCGCGCAGAGACCAAACGGAGAAGGCTGCGCACGGCCCCAGGTGTGTTCCTGACGCTGCTGCTCACCGGACTCGGCGTGGGTGCCCGTGCCGGAATCGGGCTGCTGCCGTCCCCGCTGGCGACCAGGCTCCCCCTTGCCGTGGCGCTGGTGGTCGTCATCGGGGCCTTGCTGAAATGCTTCGCCGGATACCACTGGGGCCCGGTCAAGAACGTGGATTGGGCGACTGCGGACGCCTACGAGCGTGACTTCATCGCGGCTGCGCCCCCCGTTGTCCGTACTGCGCTGAGGGGCGCCCAGCGCATGGTCCGCGACCACATGCCGCACGTGGTGGGGGTGTACCCCTACGTGGTGCGTCCCGACCCCTGCCACGAGAGGGAGTGCACCTTCTCCTCGGGTTGCTGCTCGTGTCGGCCGCTGCGGGCGGAGGTCACCTTGATGCCCGGTCGGCGGCGGGTGGTGCTGGCGATCGGCGACAAGGTTCTGGAGCAGCCCACATCGCTGTCGTTGCTCTTGCCGCACACGGCCTCCCACGCAAGGGTCACATCACGGCTCCTGCGTGTGCTTCCCAGCGGGCCGTTCGTGGCCGGGTGGCTGGTCTTGGGGCTGGCCGTCCCGCCGCGAGTGCTGCTTTTCGTCGTCCCCGCCCTGTTGTTGATCACCGGGGCCCTGTGCTGGGCCGATGAGCTCCGAGCCGATGCCGCCGCCAGCCAGGCGGTCGGACCGGACGCGGCCCGTGGGCATTGGGAGCTCGTGCGTCTGCACCGACATGGGAGGCACGCCATCGAACTCCTCCACATGGTCGCCCGGCTGCGAATCCAACAGCCGCCCGGCCAGCTGCGGGCGGAACTGGCCGTGCGAACCCACAGCCGGCCCGCGGCCCCTGCACACGACGACACGTCCTCGGACCCGGTCGCCACGAGCACGCCGCATAACCCCTGAGCGTTTCTCCCGCCCGGGTGCAGGGCGAGGAGGAACCCCCGCCCGCCCCACCCCCACACGCCGTAACTCACTCGACAGGAAAAACCAGAAATGAACGCAGGCGATCAGAAACTCTGATCCGACGGCGATCAAGACCCCTCCCACCCCGGACGAGCCGTTCCCGATCGGACCTGACCGGGCCCGCCTGCCCGCCGCGGGCCGCGCCGGTGGGCGACCCACCCGAGCACGGCACCCCTCGCACCCCCCAGCTCCGGGACACCCACGTCCCGGTCGTTCCACCCATCCTTCGACCGAGAAAGAAGCACGTGACCCCTCAATCGACTTCTGGACGGCTGGTTGCCGGCCTCGCGGCCGCAGCCCTGCTGGCGGCCGGTGCCGCCATAGCGATCGGCACCGCCGCGCCGGCCCACGGCGGACCGGCCCGCAGCACCCTGGTCGGCGGGACGCTGGCCAGCGGCGCCCCACCGGCCATACTGAGCCGCGGGGTGATCTCCACACTGGACATCGCCCCGGCGCCGACCGCACCGCGCGACCGCGGCGGCGCCCGCACCATGCGGGGAACGGCCACACCCCCGGCCGGCCCGGTCGTGCCGGTGCCGCCGTCGCAGTGCCCGCGGCTCTACAACACCACCGGCTGCTACGGACCCCCGCAGATCAACCACGCCTACGGGCTCGACCGCCTCCACCGGCGGGGTCTGACCGGCAAGGGCCGCACCATCGCCATCCCGATCTGCTTCCACAACCCCCACCTGCGCAAGAACGTGGCCACCTACTCCCGGCACTGGGGACTGCCCCCGGCCAACCTGGAGGTAATGCAGTACGGGAAGGTGCCGACCGCAGACCCCGGCGACCCGGGCCAGGCGGCGTGCGCCGCCGAGGCCGCCGTCGACGTCCAGTCCGTGCACGCCATCGCCCCCGCCGCGAAGATCATCGTGGTCGAGACCGGTACCGACCAGACCGGCGGCACCGTTGGCCTGGACGAGCTGATCGGCGCGATCGGGTGGGTCACCCGCCACCGCAAGGTCGACGCCGTCACCGCGAGCTGGGGCGCCTTCGAGGCCAACTTCCCCGAGCAGTCCGGGCGTGAGGGCGACTACCGGCTGCTCACCCGGCTGCGCGGCCCTCTCAAAGCCGCGCACCGGCGCGGGACAACGCTGATCGCCTCGTCGGGGAACCGGGGCCCCACCGGCCCGAACCTGGCCGGAACCGCGTTCTACACCCATCCCTCGGTGGCGTGGCCGGCGTCGGACCCGCTGGTCACCGCCGTGGGCGGCACCCGCGTCCACCTGACCGACACCGGCGTCCGGACCGCGCCCGACCAGGTGTGGGACGACGAGGGCGGGGTCGCCACCGGCGCCGGCCCCTCGGCCGTCTTCGGCCGCCCGGCCTACCAGGCCCGCCTCACCAGCGTCGTGGGTGAGCGGCGCGGAAGCGTCGACGTCGCGCTGAACGGTTCCGGCAAGGCCCGCGAATGGTTCTTCTCCTCCTACAACCCCATCGCGGGGCAGCAGCCGGGTTGGATCAGGGTCGCCGGGACCTCAATCGCCGCGCCCAAACTCGCCGGGATCGTCGCGCTCGCCGCGCAGAAAGCCGGGCGGCCGGTCGGTGACATCCACCGGGTGCTGTACTCCGCGCCGGGCTCGGCCCGGCTGGGGCTGACCGACCTGACCACCGGCACCAACACCGCCAACGGCGTCACCGGCTTCCAGGCTCGCCGCGGCTACGACCTTCCGTCGGGTGTCGGGACCGTCCGGGACGCCGGACGCCTGGTCAACGCCCTCGCCCACTAGAGCAGTCCGAACTCCTCCCCCGCGCCGCCGAGCCCACCGACCCGTGGGCTCGGCGGCCCCCACCGCACTCGGAGGCCTGGCAGTGACCTGCCTGTTCTGCGACCCGGCCCGCTCCCGCATCCTGGCCAGGAGCGATAGCTGGTACGCCCGCTTCGACAACTTCCCGGCCACGCCCTGCCATCTGGAGATCGTGCCGTTCTCGCACGTCACCTCGTGGTTCGATCTGTCTCCGGTCGAGCAGTTGGAGGGGCTCAGCCTGCTCGCCGAGGCGGCCGACGTCATCACCTCCATGCGGCGGGTCGACGGCTGGAACTGGGGCGTCAACGACGGCCAGGCCGCCGGCCGCACCATCGGCCACCTTCACATCCACCTGATCCCGCGCCGGCTCGGCGACCAAGACGACCCCCGCGGCGGCATCCGCCGCGGGCTGCCCAACGCAGACCCCGACACCTGGGACACCCCCGAGACGCAAACAACAGCCGTGGCCCGCAACAACGTCATCGGGAGCAGCACGTGACCACCAGCCGCCCGAACACCAGCCCAGGCACTGCACCGATCGCGGACCCGATCGGTGCCCTGATTCGGGGACGCCGCAGCGCCCACCAGTCACTCATCGGGCAGGCCCCGACCTGGTTCGCCTTGCGGGAAGAGCTCGGCGAGCGGATGCTCATGCCCCCGTCCCTGCCGGCGGCCGCGGACGCCGAGCCCAACGAGCGCCTGAAAGCGCTCGCGGCCGATGAGGCCGCGCGGCTCGGAGACGCCGAACTGTTCGCCTTCGACCCTGGGGCCACCTCGGCCGCGGTCTCCTACGGGGCCCGCCTTCACGCCAGCGCCGCCACGGCCGACACCGTGCGCCCCGCGCCCGGCGGGACGATCGCCGCACCATGGATAGTCCCGCCCACCCCGGCAGGATTTGTGCGCTGGGCCACGCCGATCATCCCTCCCGGCAGCCAGACACCGATCACCGCTATGCACTGGGGCCGCATCACCACCCCCGACACCTCGGGCATCTGGCTGGTGTTCTGGGGCGACCTGTCCGCCCTGCTGGGGGACGGACTGGCCGACGCGTCGGCACCGCCGTGGCTCACCCCGCAACTCGCCGACGACGTCCTGGCCCAGAATGGCCCGCTCTACTACAACGCGGCGTCCTTCCTGCAAGGCCCCGATAATCCGCACACCCGCATGCCCGGCTCGGCGGGGGCCCACGATTCCGCCGCCGCGTTCGCGTTCACGGATCTGCGCGGTCTGCCACTCAACACGCTTCCCGCAGACCAGCGCGATCCCTACGACGCCCTCACCTACATCGTCCTGGCGTCCTGGGCGATGCTCACCCCCGACCCGGCCCAGCCCGCACCGCCGCCGCACCTGACCCGGCGCACCGCGCCCGTGCAGGAGGCCGAAGCCGACCGGAAGGCGGGGTTGCCGCCCGCAGACCAGGTCACGCTGGTCACCGCCCCCACCCTGCGGCCCACAGATCCGCTCCCCCCGGGCTTGGACGCCGGCGTCCATCGCCTGCGCATGCGGGTCTTCGCCATGGTCGCGCCCGATGCGCCCGACGGCCCCACGCCCGATGAAGTGATCGCCGACCTGCTGCGCCGGTATGAGGCCGAGGTGGTGATGATGGCCGCCTACCGCTCCAGCCGGCAACTGCTGCACGCCATGGCCGACCAGGACCGCACCGGCCCCGACACCGCACTCGCCCAGATACTGAGCGTCCTGACACCCACCGGGCAACTCCCCGCCAAGGGGATGCCTTTCGACGCCCGGGCGTGGACGGGCCTGGAACACCTACTGCTGCCCGCGGGCCCGGGACCGACGCTGCCGCCACCCGGAATCGCTCCAACCGATCTGCTCTGGGCGCTGGGGACCTTCCAAGCCTGCGCGCTCATGGCCCTGGCCGGAAATGAGCATCACCTAGGCCGCCCGAAACACAAAACGGCGCCCCGTCCACCCACCGGCAAGCGCCCCAAAAACCCGCGGAAGAAACGACGTTGACCAGAGCCCGCCTCCAGCGCCCGCCCTGTCCCCCCGGCGGCCGCAGCGAACTGATCGCTGCCCGCTGAACCCGAGCCGCTGCGCGGCCAGACCCATCTCGGACACCGACATGAACCCCACCGAACCCACAGAGACCGCCCGGCGAAGCGGGGCCCCCTCCCCGCTTCCCTCCAGCGCGACGGACACAACGGCAACGCCGCGCACCCGCGCAGCCGCCTCCCGCCGAGACCGATGGCTGCACTCGCCCCTCTCAGCCCGCAACCTTCCAGCGCTCACCGGCGGTCGCGGCTACCTGACGGCGTTCGGGCTGCTCGCAGTGCTGCTGGGACCCGACATGACCAAACGGCTGGCGATCGGCGCCGACCTGGCGGGCCTGCCCGCATGGGCCACCTGGCCACGCACCTGGCCCGCCGGCGGAATCTACGGCGTGGTCCTGGCGGCGACCGCCATGTGGCTGCTGACCCTGCATTCACGCCGCGCCGGCCAGGCCGACGGCGCTCGTCTGCGACCGGTGCTGCCGCTGGCCACCGCGTGCGTGCTAGGCCTGCTCGGGCTGGGCCTTTGCGCCGTCACCGTGACCGGGCGGGCGAACACCTGGGCCAGCGCGATCGGTGTCCTGGTCGTGGCCGGCGCCGGAATCTGGCTGTGCCTGGCCGTCGCACGCGACCGCGGAATCTCCGCCGCGCAGATGGGGATCCGCCCAGGCTGGGCCGCGAACCGCACCGGCCGCATCCAATCAGTCATCATCGCCGCGATATCGCTCGCAGCATGCGTCGCCGGCACCGCGATCATCATCCCCTACCTGCTGATGCTGCCGGTCCCGAAAATGACCAGCAGTCAGGCCGACCTCCTGGGAAATGTGGGGCTGAGCTTTTACACGCTAGACCTCGCCGCCGGTTTCCGGGAGGAGACCGTGTTCGTCGCGGTGACCGCGGTCTTGCTGACCGCCGCCGGTCGCCCCCTGCGGGAGATCTACGCGGTGTCGGTGACCGCCCGCATCCTCTGGCATGCCTACATCGGCATTCCCGCGCTGGGAGTGGGCCTGTTCGGCGCGGCCAACCTCTGGCTGTTCACCCGGACACGCCGACTCACTCCGCTGATCATCACGCATCTGGCCTACAACGCCCTGCTCGATTACTGGCACCAGGCACTTCCCCACGTCTTCGTCCTGCTGATCCTGGCGGCTCTGCTACTGAGCGAGGTACGGCCCGCCCACAAGCCACATGACCAAGCTCAGTGAAGACCTGTGCGCCCTGCTCGGGGATGGCCTGGCCGATTCGTCCGCGTCCGCGTGACCACGCTTCATCCACCGGCGCCCCATTCCTCACACCACTAGGCCCCGGACCGCAGGAAGGAATCCCAGTGAGCACATTGACGGTGGCGACGCTGAACCTGAAGGACGGCGAGCGCCTGGACCTGGTACCCGCCCTGCTGGCCCAGATCGACAGGCCGGTCGACATCCTGTGCATGCAGGAAGGCAAAGAGTACGACCGCGGCGGGCAGGCCCGCCGCTACCAGGCCGAGGACCTGCTGGCCCCGCTCGGGCCCGACCGCGGCTTCCTGACCCGCAGCACCCGCGGCACCCTGCACGAACTGGTGTTCGTCAACACGGCGCGGATCCGGCCGGTGCGGCACTGGACCCCGGACCTCCCGGACGTCTTCCACGATCAGATCGGCTGGCTGCATCTCCGCGTCGACGGCCTGGAGCCGGAACTGGCGGTCAAGTCGACCCAGTGGGCGCACTGGTCCGGAGACATCCGGCTGGAGGAAGCGCACAAACTCACCCGCTACGCCACCCCCGGCTCACTGGCGATCGTCGCCGGCGACTTCAACTCGATCTGGCCCGACTGCACCGGACCCCTGGGCGTCACGCATCACGAGTTCGAGCCGAACTGGTACACCCGACCGCTCCACAAGCGGCAGCACAAAACGCTGCCGCCCGGGGCCCGGCCACCGACGGGACAGGATTTGGTATCGGACCGGCGGGCGCTGACATTGCTGTGGGAGGCCGGATTCCGCAGCGCGGGCTGCCAGGCCGACGACATGACCGTCACCGTCAACAACGACATCGACGACGGGCAGGGCGCCCGGATCGACCACATCGTGCTCAGCCACACACTGGCGCGCGCGATGGTCCCCGGCTCCTACGGCGTGGGCGTCAGCGAAACCGGCGACCAGGCCAGCGACCACCGGCTGGTGTGGGTCGACCTGAACCTCCCCTTCCCCTAGCGCGATCATGCCCGGCCAGCCCCGGCATCACCGCCCACCCGGGCCGTGCCACCCCGCCGGTGGGTGACCGCTCCTCCCCCAGACCCTCGATGAAGGAAGGAAGAACTCGTGGCCGTCGTGCAGGTCGGGTGCCCCTTGTGCGGATGCCGCGCCCCACACCCAGACGGGCGTACCCTGCCCCTTCATCTCGCCCAGGCGATGACGTGGCTGCTTGATCACTACGGTGACGCGGGCCTCGGCGTACCAGCAATGGCCGAGGCGGCGCAGGTGGCGCTGGTGTCCAACACCGTGCTCGATCTGGACCGGCGCCGGGCGCTGAAAGCGGCCGGGCTCGACGAGCTGTTCGCCTCCCGCGTCTACCTCAGCCACGAACTCGGCCTCGACAAGGCTCATCCGGACTTCTACCCCTACGTCCTAGACGAGCTCGATGTCGCTCCGAGCGCATTGCTGGTGTGCGGCAACAACATCGACACCGACGTTCGCGCCCCTGCGCTACTGGGCATCCGCGCCGTCCTGCTTGCGCCGTTTGCGGAGGCTGCGCACCTCCCTCCGCGCGCCCGGTTGATCGCCCGGATCGGCGAGCTGCCCCGCATCCTCACCGGAGAGCTGAGAGCGCATGCCTGAACAACCCGTCCGCGCCGTCTCCGACGCTGGCCAGACCGGTCTGAGCCTGGCTCTGGACTCCCTGGCAGACCTGGCAGACCTGGTCGGGCGCGGCAGCTACCCCACCACGGCGACGCCGGCGGAGATCGCCAGGGCACTGGAGCCGCCGGCTTTCACGGCACATGTGTTCCACGACTTCATCGCGGTCGCGGTCGCGCAGGCAACGCAGGCCCGGGATGAGCAGGCGCCCGCACTCGACTTGCCCGCAGTGGACAGCGCACTTGCGCATCTCACGCACGCCGAGAAGGCGATGAGAACGGTGAGGCACCTGCTCAAGTCGGGACGCACTGAGCTGGACCGGACGACGGGAAGACGGCCGAGTAGCCAGCGGCCGGAGCCGCCTCCCTGGTCATCCACCTTCTGACCCTCAAAGCAACGGCGACCCCGGCTGCGCTGGCTCTGTGGCACAGCCTCGCCGGCCTGCTGGACGGCACTGCGGACAACTTCCGCGCGCCCTCGACCACCACAACCAGACCGCACGCCTGGCCCGGCAAGCCGGCGACACTCTGACCGAAGCAGCCGCCGCCGCACACCAGGGCGCGCCCCTGCTCCGCCTGAACCAACCCCAGAAGGCCCTGGAAGCCCTGCAGCGCGGACTCACCCTGTACCAAGCGGCGGTGGTCCCGCACCAGCGCGGCCAAGCGCTGCTGGAACGCCAGCTCGGCATCGCGCTGGCCCGGCTTGGACGAGGCAGCGAAGCCGAAGAACACTTCCGCGCCGTCGAGAGCGTCTTCGTCGAACACGGCGAGCCCTACCTACTCGCCCGCCTGGGCCTGGACCGGGCGCAGCTGGCGCTCGACGCCGAAGAGCCCACCGCGGCCCTGGAGCACCTCGCCCGAGCCAAACAGAGGTTTTCCGGCTGGTCGGACCCCGACCTCGCCCGCCTGCGCTACCTGACGGCCGCCGCCCACACCCGCAATGGCGACCACGACGCCGCCCGTCCCCTCGCCGACGCCGTCCCCCCGGCCAAGGAACTTCCCGACAAGCATCCCACCGCCCCCCTCGTCTGGAACCTGACCGACCCCTCGTCTGGGACCACGGCGTGAGGCGGCGGAACTCGCGCGGCTGGCCCTGGGGGCGGTTGCCGTTGAGGCGACGTCCCCGTTGATCAACTCCCTTACCGTCCGACCGCCGAGCTCCGGTGAGCCGCTGGCAGCGGCAGCCCGGCGGCCGAGCGGATGGGAGTGTTCTCGGTGACGGCCGTTATCTTCACCGCCCTGCGTCCCCTCCTCGACCTGTGGTTCCAGCGACGCGCCGACCTCGCCAAGGAGGAGCACGGACAGAAGGTGGTCGATCGTGGCCCAGGCACCAGCGCGCTGACGGTCAGCCAGCTCGGCCGCCGGGCCGCCGCCCGCCACGCCCTGACCTGCACCGCCGTACAGGTGGCCGCCGCGGCCATCGACGTTCTCTGCACCAAGCGGCCGGAGGTGGGGGTTGCTTGCTGAGGCTGTGATCGCGCATCTGGCTGGCGACTACATCCTGCAGTCGCGGTGGATGGCAGTGAAGAAGGTCGAGAGGTGGTGGCCTGCCATCGCCCACGGCATGTGTTACGCCCTGCCGTTCTTACTGATCACACGATCAGTGTGGGCGCTTTTGATCGTCGGTGGGACACACGCCGTCCTGGACCACTACCAGGCCGCCAAGTACGTGGTCTGGGCGCAGGCTTCCTCGGCCCCTGGTCGTTCAGGACGCCATGGAGCCAGGCCGTTGACAACAAGGGCTCCTCGGCCGCCGTGTCGAGCACTTGGGCGAGCGCGTTGCTGACCGTGGTCGACAACACCGTTCACCTGATCATCAACGCGGCCGCACTGGGCTGGCTGGGCTGATGCAGATGTCAACGAGGGGGCGTGGCTGAGAAACGCGTGGAGCCGTCACACAGGAACTCCGCACGGACCCGATGCAACCACCACCCCATCGCTGTTCTACGGCTGCAGCATCGCCGTGTCCCCCCTCCCCCGGCCCGCCCATCTCCGCGGGCCATCCCGGCGCTGTTCCAACAGTTTCGCCCCCCGGAGGCACTACACCGTGACCGAAATACCCGCCGCCAAGATCGACCAGACCGTCCCGCATGCGGCCCGCGTATGGGACCATCTCCTCGGCGGCAAGGAAAATTACGAAGTGGACCGCCAGGTGGCGGACAAGATCATCAAGGCGATGCCCGAAGCCGTCGATCTGGCGCTGACGGCACGGCAGTTCAAGACCCGCGTCGTGCGCCACCTGGCAAAGGCCCGCGATGTCGCCCAATTCCTCGACATCGGCCCCGGCCTTCCCGCCGCCACCAACACCCACGACGTCGCCCAGCACATCAAGCGCGCCGCCCGGGTGATCTACGTCGACAACGACCCCCTGGTCCTCGCGCTCGCCCGCGCCCTTCTCCCCTCCACCACGCTGGAGGGCGGGACCTGCCAGTACGTGGAGGCCGACCTGCGAGACCCCAACAAGATCCTTCGCGAGGCCCGCGAGACCTTCGATTGGGGCCGCCCGGTCGCCCGACCATGCTGCGAATCAGCCGCTGCCGGAAGGGCGTCATCGCGTCGTCGACGCCCGTACTCCTCGCCGTCCAGGCCGCCGCCGGCGACGGCCGGATCACTCCGGGGAGTGGGTGCCGATCGGCATCGCGGTCCTCGCCGCGGCCGGGGTCATCGCGGCCCCGAACCGGACCAATCCGGCCGATCGGGACGTGCTGCCGACCTATCGGCGGTAGCGTCCACCCGCGGCCCCTTAATCGTGGAGCGGTCTCCGCCGGACCGCTTCCACGCGCGCCCCCACCTCCCGGCCCCTGGGAGGTGGGGGCGCTTCGCCGCCCCCGGGATCGATGATCACTGGTCAGCGAATGAGAACCGTTGCCCTGTTTGATAGCGTCGCAGGTCAGCAAGCGTCGGCCCCGCGCATGCGGGGATGGTTCGCGCCGCCCGATCTCCTTGCTGCCGGGAGTCACGTCGGCCCCGCGCATGCGGGGATGGTTCTGGCTGGACCCGTCCGCTCTCGGAATTCTCCGAGTCGGCCCCGCGCATGCGGGGATGGTTCCCACGAGGACGACGCGCTGACGGGACAGATGATGTCGGCCCCGCGCCCGCGGGGATGGTTCTGATCACGTCTGACCTGTCCGACCGGTGGACGTATTGGCCCCGCGCTCGCGGGGACGCGAACAGCCCCCGCCTCCTCTACACGAGGGGGGCGGGGGCTGTCCTTTTGTGCGCTGGCCGCGGTTTCTTTGAGCTGGGGATAACGCAGCGGCCGCGGCCGGTACACGTCTGGTGCGGGGTGGCGCCGCCCTGGGGATTGGTCGGCGACGCCACCCCGGTCTATTCGCGGGCCGCACGCTCCACGATGTCACCGAGGTGAGTGACCCGCTCGAAGTCGTCACGTTTCCCGTAGAAGTACCGGGACCGTCACCGGTCGTGACGCCGCCGCCCCGGGTGATGCGGGTTCCTGAGGCAGCGGGGTTCAGGTGATCGGCATACCCAGCGTCCGCGCGACCGCCTCGGCCGCCCCGGACGCGGTTGCGCCGAGCTGCTCGCCCGTCGTCCAGCGGTAGCCGTCGTGCCAGACGATGTAGCGCACCGGCCCGGTGCCGGCGGCGACCTTCAGATAGTCGGGCGGATCCATGCTCGATGCATGACCGCAGTCGACCCGGCCGAGTTGGGTGCGGGCCCGCAGCTCGTCGCGCAGGGCCGCGAGCCGCTCCTCGGCCGTCACGTCTCCTCCGCGAGCAGCCCGACGAGCGCGACCTCGGCGCCCGTGATGTCGTCGGCCTGGGCGAGCGCGCTGCCCCAGTGCGTCCAGAACCATTCACGGTCCTCGTCGGTGGGGCGCGGCTCGCAGGTGACCCGCACGGCGTGGGGCGGCGAGACGCCTTTGGGGTCGTCACGGTGACCACGGGCGCGCCGATGTCCACGCTGTAGCCGCGGACGCCCATGTGCCGGGCGAGCACCGAGAGCTGCGGGTGCAGCTCCAGGCCCAGCAGTCGCACGATCTTCACGACGACCTCGTCGATGCCGTCGATCGGGCCGAGGTCCAGGCCGGAGCCCCAGTTGAAACGCCCCCGGTAGGCGCCGACGGTCCGGGCGATCCCGGTGCGGGTGCGCATGATGAGGCTGACGCTGTGCTGGACGACCTGCACGCCGCGCTCCTCCAGCGCCGCCTCCAGGGCGAGCACGGCGCGGTTGCTGTCGGCGTCGTCCTGGTCGTCCAGCAGACGGCGCAGCCCGGCGTAGGTTCCGGCGCCGAGGCGCTCGCCCTCACCGCTGTCGCGGACAGCGCGGTAGAGGGGCGGCGTGTCGGCGGGTGTGATCGTCCAGCCGGGGAATTCGGCGCGGAGCGCGGCGAGGCGCCCCTCGATGTCTTCAGGTGGTGCGGGTGCTGGGTTGGGTACCGTGCTCATCAGCCGGGCCTCTGTTCCGGTCAGGCCCCGGAACACCCGGCGTTCGCCCGCCGGCCGGGGCCGTTTTTTGTGTCCTGGGACACCCTTGGCCCACCACATAACCGCGCCCGGCATTAGCTTGGTAGATGCTGCCTGCTGCCTGTCGGCGTGGGCAGCGACAGGCAGCAGGGCAACCCGGGGCGAAACGGGTGAGGCGATGACCACCTTCGGCGCGATGCTGCGTCAGCTCATGGACGAGCGGCAGATCAGCCAGCGCAGGCTGGCCGGACTCGTGCCGTGCAACGACGGGTACGTGTCCCGGGTCGCCCGAGACTTGAAGGTCCCTTCACCGGAGATGGCCGCGCGCTTCGACGAGGTCCTGGCCGCCGGCGGCGAACTGGAGGCGCTCCGACCCTCCACACCGGCCGCCGCCCCGCCCCTCGACGACGAGCTTGAGGCGTTGGACCTCGGGCGCCGCGTGACAGCGAGCGACGTTGGTGAGGAGACCCTCGTCGCGCTGGAGATGACCGTTGACGAGCTGGCCTCGGCCTACCCGCGGTCCGCGCCCGGCGAGCTGCTCGCGCGGACGCGCCGGCACCTGAGCTACGTCTCCCGGCTCATGGACGCGCGCATGACCCTGGCCGAACGCCGCCGCCTGGTCGTCATCGGTGGCTGGTTGTCGCTGCTCGCCGCGACCTGCGACATCGATCTGGGACAGCGCCCGGCTGCCGCCGCGAGGTTGCGGACGGCCGCGCAGCTCGCCGAGCATGCCGGGCATCCGGAGATTCTGGCGTGGACGCTGGAGACCCGCGCCTGGCAGTGCCTCACCGACGGCGACCTGCGGGAGGCGGTGAGGCTGTCCCGGAGCGCGCAGGAGGTCGCCCCGCGGGGCAGTTCGGCCTTCATCCAGGCGACCGCGCAGGAGGGCCGGGCGTGGGCTCGTCTCGGCGCCGGCCCAGAGACCCGCGATGCGCTGGCGCGCGTCGCGCGGCTCGTAGAGCCGCTGCCGATGCCGGACCGTCCCGAGCACCATTACCGGTACGACCCAGCCAAGAGCGACGCCTACACCGCCACCACGCTCGCGTGGATCGGCGACCCGGCGGCCGAGCCGTACGCTCGCGGTGTCCTGGCCCGGCTGGAGCACCCGGCCACGGGGCCGGCCAGGCCCCGGCGCGCGGCCTCGGCGCGGCTCGATCTCGCGCTCGCGCTGCTGGCCGCGGACCAGCCGGACGAGGCGGCGCACACGGCGCTGGAGGCGGTGACGAGTGGGCGCCTGGTGCCGTCGAACTACTGGCGCGCGGTCGAGGTCATCGCCGCCGTGGAAGCGCGGAGTGTCCCGGAGGCCGCCGAGCTGAACGAGGCGTACCGCGAGCTGTGCGCGCCCACCGAATAGAGCTTGTAACACCGCCGTACGCCCCGTCAGCGGCAACGCTGGTGACGTAGGCACCCCCGAAACCGGTTTCGCCCCCGGTAACGGGGGTGGCCTGCAATGTTTCGGGTTTCGCCCCCAACGCCGCAGGCCCGCGGACACGCCTCACAGCGCATCTGAGGGCCTGCAACGGCGAAACCCTTAACCACCCACAGGCGCCCCCTCAACGGCCTTCAGGTCGTCCCACCGGACGCCCTTCCCGCCGCCGCCGGCACCGCGCCGGTTGATCTGCCGGGTCGGCACCCCGTACGGCTTCAGCGCCGCCGCGAGCGTCGTCGACGCCGCCGACCGCGCGTCCCGCTGCTCGTCCTCGCCGAGCGCCTCCAGGCCCTCCGGGAGCCACTGCCCGTACAACTCCGGCCGATACACCGCGAGGGCCTGGACGAGCCGCCAGGAATGCACGGCGTCCTCTCCGGCAGGCCAGATCGAGCGGATGTGATCGAGCAGCGTCGACCGGTCGCCCTCCTCCAGCTGCTCGCCGGCGGCCTCACCGGACAGCGTCCCGGCCGCGATACGCAGCGCCAGGGCCCGCTTCCCGATCTCCTCCGCCTCGGTCTGCTTGATGAACGCCGCGCGGACGGTGCCGCCCTCACGGCCCCGAACGAGGATGCCCGTCCCCTGCTCGGACGCCGAGATGTCCATCGCGCGCAGGCCCCGCTCGTTCGCGCCGGTGCCGAGCACGTTGTTGTTCGCGCGCCAGTCCATGACCGCCAGACACAGCCGCGTCCCGACGCTGGACGACACCGACGACGGCAGCGACGGCGCGTCCGGGTTCTGCGTCAGCAGGAGGCCGTACGCGCGGCCCTTCTTGATCAGCCGCGTGGACAGGTCGGCCGCCTCGTCCTTGTACTCCGGATGGGTGAACAGCTCCTGCGCCTCGTCGATCACGATGACGCGCGGCCCTAAGAGGTCGTAACAGAATCAGCGGACGAGGCGTCGCCAGCAGACCTCCGATGGCGCTAAGCCGTCAAGCGGCTGCCACGGGAGGGGGTGTGAAGGCCTTGCCGGGGTCGTAGCTCTGGCCGGTCTGGAGGCAGTGGAAGAGCTGGCCGAGCATCCGGTTGAACAGATGCCGCAGAGCGGCTGAGTGCCGATCGCTTCGGTCGCGGCGTCGCTTGTAGTGGGCTCGTGCGGGTTCGTGGTTGGTCGAGGCCGCGAACGCCCAGACGAATCCGGCACTGGCGAGGCGATCGTTCTTGATGGTTCGGTGGGTGATGGAGATGCTGCGGCCGGAGGCGCGGGTGACCGGGGCGGATCCGGCGTAGGCCTTGAGCGCACGTGCGTCGGCGAACCGGTGGCGGTCGTCGCCGATCTCGGCCAGGACCCGGGCGCCGAGCTGATCGCTGAGTCCGGGGAAGCTGGTGATGACCTGGTGGTCGGGGTGCTGGCGGAAGGCCTCAGCAACGGTCTCGGCGAGGCGGTCGGCGTTGGCGCATTCGGTGTCCAGGACGGCCAGGAGGGCGCGGGCCTGCTCGCCCATCGCCTGTTCGACCAGCGGGGGGTGATGCAGTTGCGGCTGCCGCATGGCCTGGTAGAGCTTCTCGGCCAGCTGCTCGATGCCGCGTTGGCGGCCGGCCCGGCGCAGTGCCGCGGCGATGCGTGTGCGCGTCAGTTTGGCCGCGGCGGTTGGGGTGAGGGCGATGGCCAGGACAGCGCGGGCCTCTCGGCTGGTCAGGTTGGTGGTGCGGCCGGCGAACGCGGCCAGGAAGGTGGGGAAGTACTCGCGCAGCAGCGAGCGCAGCTCGTTGGAGGCCTTGGTGCGCCTCCAGGTGGCGTCTTGGTGGGCGCGCGCCAGCACGGTGATGGCGCGGGCGAGTTCGGTGTCGTCGGGCAGCGGCCGGTGCGCGTGGGCGTCGGTGCGCAGGATGTTGGCCAATGTCATGGCGTCGAGGTGGTCGGATTTCCTGCGTGCCACGGTGTGGCGTTCGCGGTAGCGGGCGACGGCCATCGGGTTGATGGAGTAGACCCGTCGGCCGGCGCCGCGCAGCGCGGCGACCAGCAGGCCGCGCGGCGTCTCGATGGCGACCGGGATCGGATCGGCCGGGTCGTCGCCGGCGTCGGCGAGCATCTGCAGCAGTTCACCGAACCCTTCGGCGGTGTCTTTGATCCGGCGTTTGGCCACTAGTTCACCGGCGCCGTTGACAAGCGCGATGTCGTGGTGGGATTCGGCCCAGTCGATCCCGCAGAACACTTTCACGTGGGCTCTCTCCTCTGGTCGCCCTCGGTATGTCCGACTGTGGGTCTGACCTGGCAGGGAACGCGCAGCGCTCTAATAACAAGGCTCGTGGCCTGGCCTCCGATGGAGCCGTTCGCGATCCCAGCGACCCGCACGGGCTCCCAGTCTGCTGATAGGCCTCAGAGACTCTGATGATGGCGAGGGATGCACCGCGCGGGCGGCTCGAACCACGATCGACAACCTGCCGTAGACCGCCGTGGTGGCGCGCCCGAATCGATCAGGCCACCGCCACGGCGGGCCGCGTCTGCACGGTCTTGCTCCAGGCCTCAACGGACCGGATATGCCACAGGCGTTCGACGCGACGACCCTTATTAGATGGTGGCTGCGGCGAGGGTCATGAACGCTTCCCTAAGATCGAAGTGTCTGGAGTGAGTCGCTCTGGATGCCCCGGGCGACGGGGTGTGGCTAATGAATGCTTGCCGTGGTTGTGGCTTTCCACGAATGGCCGCCTCGTCGCCCTGGACCCCCTGGCCGCTCACTGAGATCTGATGCGAACCGTCGCTGTTTAGGGACCTGATGGCGGGGCCGTCCACGGGCTTGACCTGCGAGAACGGGGAGGTGGCCGGGGTGACGGCCACGAGTGTCGTGTGGGCGGGATCGACGCGGGGAAGGCGAGCCATTATGCGGTGGCCGTCGACGCATCGGGCAAGAAGCTCTGGTCGGTCAAGGTGGGCAACAGCCAGCAGCCGATCGAGGAGCTGCTCGACCGAGCCTCCACGACCGCCGGCGACGGCGAGGTGCGGTGGGCGATCGACCTGGTCAGCCCACCCGCTGCCCTATTGCTGGCGATCCTGCTGTCCAGCGGCCAGAACGTGGTCTATGTGCCCGGCCGGGTCGTCCACGGCATGGCCGGGGTGTTCCGAGGCGAGGGCAAGACCGACGCGAAGGACGCCCGCATCATCGCCGACACCGCCCGCATGCGAAGCGATCTGACGGAACTGACCACCAGCGACGAATTGGTGGTCGAGTTGACCCGGCTGGCCTCCTACCGGGCCGACGTGATGGCCGACTGGGTGCGCGGCATCAACCGACTCCGTGCCCTGCTGACCAGCATCTTCCCTGCGCTGGAGGCCACCTTCGATTACTCCACCCGGTCAGCGCTGATCCTTCTCACCGGTTACTGCACTCCGGCCGGAATCCGAGGCGCCGGAGCCGAGGGGCTGGCCGCCCACCTGCGTGAGCACGGGGCCTGGGCCAGGGGGGTCGACAAGATGGCCGCCCAAGCCGTCCAAGCCGCTGAGCAACAGACCGTCGAACTGCCCGGCGAAGCCACTACGGCGCTGCTGGTGAAGAGGCTCGCCAAGCAACTCCTGGACCTCGACCAGGAGATCAAAGGCACCGACAAGCTGCTCACTAGCAGGTTCCGCGACCACCCCCAGGCCCACATCATCGAGAGCCTGCCCGGAATGGGCCCGATCCTGGGTGCCCAGTTCCTTGTCGCCACCGACGGGCGTCCCCTGGACGCTTTCGCCAACTCCGGCCGCCTGGCTTCTTACGCTGGCTTGGTGCCAGTCCCGCGTGACTCCGGACGCGTCAGCGGCAACTACCACCGGCCCAAGCGCTACCACCGGCCACTGCGCCAGGTCTTCTACATGATGGCGTTGTCCAGCCTGAAGACCGAAGGGCCGTCAAGAGTCTTCTACCAGCGCAAACGGGATGAGAACAAGATCCACACTCAGGCTCTCCTCGCGCTGGCCCGACGCATGGTCGACGTGCTGTGGGCCCTGCTGCGTGACAACCGGACCTACAACCCGATCCCGCCATCGCAGGTCAACGCACTCGCGGCTTGACACCATCACTGAGATTCGTGGATGTCGTCGCAGATCTCCCAGCGGATGCGTAAGCGGCGGAACCAGTGCAACAGGCCAATAGTGCGCTCGACGACGTAGCGGTGGACGCCCAGCCCGGACCCGTGCGGGGCGCCGCGGCGGGCGATGACCGGTTTGATGCCCTTGGCCCACACCTGGCGCCGGTACTTGTCGTGGTCGTA